>JAGWLR010000007.1 GCA_028864885.1 Burkholderiales bacterium
ATGATCGCCTTCAAGCCAGATTTCACCCAGCTTTCTGTAGCTCGCTGAGTCTTGATTCAGCTTGCGGATGCGTTGCAGCAAAGGATTGTCACGCGAGGTGACCACAACAATCTGGGTCATGACATCATCCCCGCTTAGATCGAGGCTGCACCAAAGTGGCATCAGGCTGTAGGCCCAACACCACCTGCACCGGACCGAAACTTCGCCGATGAGCGGGCGTTACCCCATGCTGCTTGAGCGCGGCGACATGATCCGCCGTCGGATACCCTTTGTGGCCCGCAAAGCCGTACTGGGGATAGGCTTCGTCGAGCTGCTCGCACAACCGGTCTCGGTGCACTTTTGCCAGAATCGATGCGGCCGAAATGGCGGCCACCTTGGCATCCCCTTTGACAATGGCTTCAGCAGGCACCTTGAGCACGGGCAAACGATTACCATCCACCAACACCATTGAAGGCTTCAGGCGCAAGCCTTCAACCGCACGACGCATGGCGAGCATGGTCGCCTGCAAGATATTGATCTCGTCAATTTCTTCGACGCTCGCCTCGGCGATAGAACAGCACAGCGCCTTGGCCCGGATTTCGTCGTAGAGCTTGTCTCGCTGCCTGGCCGTCAACTTTTTCGAGTCCGCCAAGCCATCGATCGGCTGCATATCATCCAGAATCACAGCCGCCGCCACCACCGGGCCCGCTAGCGGGCCACGCCCAGCCTCATCCACCCCGGCCACCAAGCCACTGACGGGCCTGAACAGCAGATCGAGTTGTTCAGGCGTGTCCGAGGCCTTTTCAGCGTTCAAGGACTTGCGCGATCGCATGGGTAGCCGCCTGCGCCGTGTTACAGCGCAAGAGATGATGAAGTTCGGAGAAGCGTTGGACCACGGCTTCGGCCTTGGCTGGCTGGTCCAGCCACCCCAGGACATCTTGGGAGAGTTGCTCTGGGGTTGCATCGTGCTGCAAGCGCTCGGGAACGACAAAATCCTTCAGCAAGATATTGGGCAAGCCCACCCAAGGCAGATACCCCATTCGCTTCATGATCTGCCAACTCAAACCGCTGATCTTGTAGCTGATCACCATGGGACGCTTGAAGAGCGCGGCCTCCAGCGTGGCCGTACCACTGGCGATCAAGGTCACATCGCAAGCCGCCAAGGCATCGTGCGATTGCCCGTCCAGCAACTGCAATGTTGCGCCGGGAGCGAACTGAGCCACCATCGGCATCACCATTTCGCGCAACCCAGGCACGATGGGCATCACGAATTTCAAGTCTGGCCGATTACGCGCCAGCATCGCCACCGTTTGCAGAAATGTCGGCGCTATGTGCTGGATTTCTCCTCGCCGGCTGCCTGGCAACACCGCAACCACCACATCACGCTCGCCGTAGCCCAAGCGTTGACGGGCGGCCTGGCGCGGCACCTCAAGCGGAATCGCATCAGCCAAGGGATGGCCCACGTACGTGGCTTGGATCCCTCGGGCCTGGTACAAGTCAGGCTCAAAGGGAAACAGACACAACATGTGGTCGACCGAGCGATGAATTTTGTTGATTCGGCCCCCACGCCAGGCCCAAATCGAGGGGCTGACAAAGTGCACGGTCTTGATTCCTGACGCTTTCAGCCGAGCTTCCAGCCCGAGGTTGAAGTCCGGCGCATCGACACCCACAAATACGTCCGGGCGATCAGCCAGCAAGCAATCGCCTAGGGCCTGACGGATGCCCCAGATCTCTCGAAAACGTCGCAACACTTCCAGGTTGAAGCCGTGAACCGCCAGCTTTTCATAGGGCCACCAAGCCTCGAATCCGAGGGCAGCCATCTTGGGGCCACCAATGCCTTGCGAACGCAGGTCGGGCCAGCGGGCTTTCATGCCCCCTAGCAACAGGCCAGCCAGCAGGTCGCCAGAGGTCTCTCCGGCCACCATCGCCACAGTCAATTCAGCCCCCATGATCAGCGGACGATGCCTCGTGTGGCTTTGGCCAGGAAAGCAGACATGTTGTCCACATCAGGATCTGCTTCGGCCACTTGCCCCTTGAGCGCTTCGATCTCGGCACGAGCAGCATCGAGTGTGAGCCCCTTTCGGTACAACACGCGATACATCTGCTTGAGCATGGCCAAACGTTCGGGCGAATAACCCTGGCGACGGGGCCCTTCCTGATGGGCGCTCTGCGCTTCTGCCGGATTGCCGGCCGCCATCACGAACGGAGGCAGGTCCTGAGACAGCCGGGTCTGGAACCCGATCATGGCGTAGTCGCCAATTCGCACGAACTGGTGAATGCCACTGATGCCGCCGATCAAGGTGCGGTTTCCAACCTCGACGTGGCCGGCAAACTGCACTGAGTTGGCAATGGTGTTGTGATCTCCGATCACACAGTCGTGCGCCACGTGCACGTAGGCCATGATCCAGTTGTCATTGCCGATCTGGGTATAGCCCTTGTCTTGAACGGTGCCCGTGTTGAACGTGGTGAACTCACGAATGGTGTTGCGGTCACCAATGATCAATCGGGTCGGCTCACCTTTGTATTTTTTGTCCTGGGGATTGGCCCCCAGCGAAGCGAACTGGTAGATCCGATTGTCTCGCCCGATCGTGGTATGCCCTTCGATCACACAGTGCGATCCGATCTCGGTGCCAGCCCCGATCTGCACATGGGGGCCAATCGTGGTGTAGGCGCCGACAGAGACATCCTCCGCCAATTGGGCCTGAGGGTCGACGATAGCGGTAGGGTGAATATTCGCCATGACGAGCTCAGGCCACCTTGCGCTTGGTGCACATCAGTTCAGCCTCGACAGCCAGGTCGCCTTCGACAAATCCCTTGGCAATGAACTTGTAGATACCGGCTTTGACCCGATCCACCTTCACGTCCAGGAGCAATTGATCGCCGGGTTCAACCGGTCGCTTGAATCGTGCGCCATCGATACCGACAAAGTACACCACAGAGTCATCGTCAACCGTGGTGCCCTGCGAGGAAAACACCAGCAGTGCGGCGGCCTGGGCCAAGGCTTCCAGCATCAACACGCCGGGCATCACCGGCCGCTTGGGAAAGTGACCTTGAAAGAACGGCTCGTTGACCGAAACGTTCTTGATGGCCTTGATCTGCACGTTTTCTTCGATTTCGAGAACACGGTCTACCAGCAAAAACGGGTAGCGGTGAGGCAGCTTCTCGAGAATCTTGTAGATGTCCATCTTCATTTGTTTTGCTTTTCCAAAGCACGGATGCGATCTCGCAATGCGTGCAAATGCCGAAGGGTGGCGGCGTTCTTTTCCCAGGCAGCGTTGTCGTCCAAGGGGAAAAAGCCGGTGTACTGGCCAGGTTTGTGGATTGAGCTGGATACGACTGTGGCCGCTGAAATATGCACCCCGTCCGCCAGGGTCAAATGTCCCAGGATCATGGCGGCGCCACCAATGGTGCAACCCGAACCAATGCGGGTGCTGCCAGCAATGCCAACGCAACCGGCCATGGCGGTGTGGTCACCAATCTGAACGTTGTGGCCCACCTGGATCAGGTTATCGAGCTTCACGCCGTGCCCGATCAGGGTGTCATCGAGCGCTCCACGGTCAATACAGGTGTTGGCCCCGATCTCCACATCATTGCCGATTCGGACGGCACCCAGTTGCTCGATCTTGATCCACTGCCCTTTGTGAGGGGCAAATCCAAAGCCATCGGCGCCAATGACCACGCCGCTGTGAATGATGCACCGCTGCCCGATATGACAGTCGGCCCCGACCGTGACATGGGGTGCCAAGCGCGTTTGCGCCCCCACTACGGCTCGCGGCCCCACCACCGTGTGCGCGCCGATGATGGCGCCTGATCCGATCCGTGCCCCAGACTCGACCACTGCGAGTGGTCCCACCACGACACCGGGCTCGATCTCAGCTGTTGGATCGATGACCGCGCTGGGATGAATGCCTTGACCAAGTGATGGCCGAAAGCGGGCAGCCCACCATTGAGTCAAGTAGGCAAAATACAGATACGGGTCTTCAGTCAGGATGGCCGAAGGGCATGCAGCAGCCTCTTCTCGAACCGATGGGTGAACGATGACGCATCGCGCCCGAGTCGATGCCAGCTGTGAGCGGTACTTGGGATTACTGAGAAAAGCGATGAACGGGGGCTCATCGGGCGCATCCAGGGGCGCAATCCGGGCAACGGCCATGTCGGCCTTCCCCATCAACTCTCCGCCCAACTCTGCCACGATTTGAGCGACCGATACAGAGATGTCGCTCGTCATATCCGACACTCCAGGGTCACTTCGTCGACCCGCCGTTCAGCGCCCGGATCACCTTGTCAGTGATGTCAATGCGCGGAGCGACGAAGACGGCTTCTTGCAAGATGATGTCAAACTTCTCCTGCTCGAAAATCTGTTTGACCACACGATTGGCGCGATCCAACACGCTCGAAAGCTCTTCGTTTTTCCGCTGGTTCAAGTCTTCTTGAAACTCGCGGCGCTTGCGCTGCAGTTCTCGATCTTGCTCCACCAGATCTCGCTGGCGTCGATTGCGTTCAGATTCACTCAGGGTCAGCGCGTCTTTTTCGAATTTGTCGGAGGCGCCTTTCAGACGCTGCTCCATATCCGACAGATCCTTCTCTCGGCGACTGAACTCGGATTCCAGCTTGGCCTGGGCCGCCTTTGCAGGCGTTGCATCACGCAACACCCGATCCAGGTTCACATACCCGATTTTGAGCTCCTCTGCCTGGATCGAGAGCGAGCCCAGCGCGAGGCTGGCGGCCAACAAAACCTTGTGGAGTGTTTTCATGATCAGAACGCGGTACCAATCTGGAACTGAAGTCTTTGAATTTTATCTTGATCGAAAGAACGAATCGGCTTGCCATAACTCAGTTTCAGCGGACCCACCGGTGAAATCCAGCTGAGGCCCACACCGACCGATGCGCGCAGATCGTTGAGTTGAACCGACTGTTTGGGCCCCCACACATTACCCGCGTCGGCATAACCAAACAAGCGGAGAGAGCGGTCATTGCCCGCGCCAGGGAACGGCACATAGAGTTCCAGGTTGGCATTGATTCGCTTGGGGCCACCAATGTAGGCGCCATCGATGTCAGCAGGGCCCAGCGAGTTCTGCTCAAAACCACGCACGGTGCCCAAGCCGCCTGCATAGAAGTTCTTGAAGACAGGATAGGGGTGGCCTTCCAGCCCTGTTCCGTATCCAAACTCGGTGTTGAATCCGAGCGAGAACTGCTTGCTCAGTTGGAAATATTGCTGGAATTGGTAATCGCTGCGCAGATAACGGGTATCACCTGCCAAACCCCACTCCAGGTTCAGGCGCTGATACCGGCCCTGCGTCGGCGCAATCGCGCTGTCCCGTCCATCCCGCGCCCAACCCACAGTCAGCGGAAAAGATAAACTACGCTCACCGAACAACTCTCGGTAGACCTTGTACGAGACGGGCAGCCCCAGATTCCCCTTGATGGCAGTCTGTTCGGCTCCAATCCCGAAGAACACGGTGTCGAATTCGGAGAATGGCACCCCGAAGCGCACATCGGCCCCAGGGGTAATGATTTCGTAATCGCCACCCTGGGTGCTCAGGGGACGAGACGTCCGATAGAACACATCGTACGAGCGCGAAATACCGTCGTCCGTGAAGTAAGGATCGACGGTACTCAAGACCAGCGTGCGGTTGTATTTGCTGGTGTTGATCTCGAACCCCAGGTAGTTGCCGGTCCCAAAGACGTTTTCTTGCTTGATCGACGCCGTCAAGGTCAGCTTCTCTGCAGTCGAAAAGCCTGCGCCGACCATCAAATTGCCGGTTGGCTTTTCCTCAACGGACACCGTCAAATCGACCATGTCCTGGGTGCCCGGCACTTCGGTTGTCTCGACGTTGACTTGCTTGAAGTAGCCCAACCGATCCACGCGGTCGCGAGACAGTTTGATCTTTTGCCCGTCGTACCAAGCGGATTCAAACTGGCGGAACTCACGCCGGATCACTTCATCTCGGGTGCGAGAATTACCAGCAATATTGATCCGCCTCACATACACCCGACGCTGGGGTTGTGCAACCAACACCACCTCAACCTGGCCCTTTTCCCGGTGGATCTCGGGTTTCAGATCCACCTTTGCAAAGGCGTAGCCAAATGTCGCAAAGCGATCCGTAAAGGCCTTGATGGTCTTGGCAACATCGTCAGCCTTGTAGGCCTCTCCGGGCTTGATGGCAATCAGCCTGCGGAAGGATTCCTCCTTGCCCAGGTAGTCACCTTCCAGACGGATACCAGTGACGGTGTACTTTGGCCCCTCCGACACATTGATCGCGATCGAGATGTCTTGCTTGTCAGGCGAGATCGACACCTGAGTCGACTCGACCTTGAACTCCAAGTAACCGCGATTCAAGTAGTAAGACTTCAGCGTCTCCAGATCGGCATTCAGCTTGGAGCGTGCGTACTGATCCGACTTGGTATACCAAGTCAACCATCCGCCGGTGGTGAGGTCCATCTGAGACAACAACGTGCTTTCTGAGAAAGCATGGTTGCCCGTGATGCGGATGTGCTTGATCTTGGTGACATCCCCTTCGGTGACCGTGAAGGTGACGTTGACACGGTTGCCTTCGACCGGGGTGATGGTGGTCACAATCTCGGCACCATACAGGCTACGCGACAAATACTGGCGCTTCAACTCCTGCTCAGCGCGATCAGCTAACGCGCGGTCAAAGGGCTGCCCTTCGCCAATTCCGACGTCTTTCAGCGATTTGACCAAGGCATCTTTGTCGAACTCTTTGGTTCCGACAAATTCGACGCGCGCGATGACCGGGCGCTCTTCAACCACGATGACCGCGACATTGCCGTCAATCTGGATGCGAACATCTTTGAACAAACCTGTGGCGAACAAAGAGCGCAAGCTCGCCGCACCTTTGTCATCGGTGTAGGTATCACCTACCCGAAACGGAAGCGAGGCGAAAACGGTTCCAGCGTCCGCGCGCTGCAAACCCTCGACACGGATGTCCTTGACGACAAAAGGCTCAACAGCCCAAGCCGAGACCTGACAAAAAATGGCTGTCATGGCAGCCAGGAACGTCGGCTTGAGCCGAGGCACGGATCTGAATGGAATATGCATGCAAAAAGCTTAGTGCGCGCCAAACAGCCGCGCCAGGTCGTTGTAAACCGCCAGCGACATCATCGCCAACATGATGGCCACGCCACCGCGCTGCAAACGCTCGAGCCAGATGTCAGGCACTGGTCTTCCGGTCACAGCTTCGAAAAGATAATACATGAGGTGTCCGCCATCCAAGACCGGTAGCGGCAACAAGTTCAGGACCCCCAGGCTGACACTGACCAAAGCCAGAAAGCCGAGGTAAGGGATCCACCCCATGTCCATCGATTTGCCTGCGTAGTCGGCAATGCTGATCGGGCCGCTCAAATTCTTGATCGAAGCCTGGCCCACCAACATCTTGCCCAGCATCTTGAGGCTCAGCAAAGAGACCTCCCAGGTGCGCTGAACGGCCCGCTCGACGCCTTCCACAACGCCGTACCTGACCTCCACCACCGACGGGATCCCCCCCAATGCAGCATCAATTCGGGGAATCCTTTGCCCGTTGATGTCACGCATCACGGGCATGACTTGAAGCTGTCTGACTTGCCCCTGCCGCTCGACCTCGACATTCAACGCTTGGGCCTGCCCGTTAGAGGCACTTTCACGGATCCACAAGAGCAATTGCGATGCGTCCAGGGGTGTGCGTCCGTTGATCGACAAAATCCGATCACCGGCCATCAGGCCACCCTTTTGCGCGGGCCCGCCTTCGACGACCATGTCCACCAAGGGCTCCATGAACGGCCCGGAAAACCCGACTCGGTCCAGCAGTTTCGCATCCACCTCGGCGACTGGAATTTCATTCAGGGCCAGAGAGAGGGTGCGCGAACCTGACTCTTCCGACCCATCAGGACGACGGGTCCGCACTTGCAGATCCATCGCCTGTCCGCTCAAAGCCACGCGGGTGATCTGCCATTGAAGATCTGTCATTGACCGAAGGGATTGCCAATCAGACTCGCCAGCGGCCTTCACGGCAATGACTTCGTCTTGAGCCTGCAAGCCTGCACGCTCGGCAAGGCTCGTTGCACGGGGCTGCGCCAACCAGGGACGCAATTCTTGTACCCCTGCCCAGTTCACGGCGCTATACAAACCGATGGCCAAAATCAGATTGGCCAAGGGGCCTGCCGCCACAATGAAGGCCCGAGCCAGCAACTTTTGCTGATTGAACGCTCTGGAACGCTCCGCAGGATCCACTGGGCCCTCGCGCTCGTCAAGCATCTTGACGTAACCACCAAAGGGCAGTGCACAGACCACGAACTCTGTCTCACCGCGCTGGCGGGACCACAGAACACGACCAAATCCAACCGAGAAACGCAAAACTTTCACGCCACAGGCCACCGCGGCTCGGTAGTGCCCATATTCATGGATGATCACCAGAACAGCGATGGTGATCAAAAAGGCAATGAGTGTGACCATGTTCTGTATCCAGATTACTGCAAGCAGCCCCGAACGACCTGACGCGCAGCCGAGCGAGCCCTGGCATCAAGATCCAATAATCCCGCGACAGTTCCTGTGCAGCCGGCCTCTGGCAAACAATCGGACAGGGTCTGCGCATTGACGGCATGGATCTGATCAAAGCGAATGGCCCGATTGAGGAAGGCCTCCACAGCGATCTCGTTGGCCGCATTCAACACGCAAGTACTTCCGGCTGGGCCCGTGAGGGTTTGCCAAGCCAAAGCCAAGCCTGGGTAGCGGGCAGCATCTGGCGCATTGAAAGTCAGAGCCTTCATACTGGTGAAGTCAAGCAAATCAGCTCCAGATTCAATTCGCTCCGGCCAGGCAAGGCCATACGCGATTGGCACCCGCATATCCGGAGTTCCCAACTGCGCGAGCACCGAGCGATCCTTGCACACCACCATCGAATGAATGATGCTTTGGGGATGGATCACCACTTTGACCTGCGTTGGCTGCAATCCGAAGAGCCACTTGGCCTCGATCACCTCCAGGGCCTTGTTCATCATGGTCGCTGAATCAACGGAAATCTTCCGCCCCATCACCCAGTTGGGATGGGCACAGGCCTCGTCGGGGCTGATCTGCGCAAAGGTTTGGGGATCGCGCTCTCTGAACGGACCACCCGAAGCGGTCAAGACGATGTGATCAATGCGGCTCGACCACGCTGCCCGATCTTCGGGCAAACATTGGAAAATGGCCGAGTGCTCGCTGTCAATGGGCAACAGGGTTGCTCCGCCGTCCTTCACGGCATCCATGAACAACTGCCCGCCAACGACGATGGCCTCCTTGTTCGCCAACAGCAGGCGCTTGCCCGCCTTTGCAGCTGCGAGACACGGTGCCAGCCCCGCCGCCCCGACGATGGCCGCCATCACGACATCCACGTCAGCATGCGCCGCAACGTCGCAAAGCGCTTGTTCACCGTGCAGCACTTCAGTCGGGATGCCCTGCGCCTGGATTTGCTTCCGTAACTGCGCAGCCAGCTGCACATCAGGCATCACCGCGAACCGTGGACGCCAAAGCTGGCACAAGTCAAACAGCTCAGCGACACGCGACGCCCCCGTCAGGGCAAACACGCGATAGCGGTCAGGGTGTCGGGCCAATACGTCCAGAGTATTGCTCCCGATAGAGCCCGTGGCCCCCAAAACACAGACCTGGATCGGTTCGGGTGTCTCGAACTTATGCATGGCAAAGCGACAAAAGAGCCATTTGAATCGGCAGCACGGGTAACAGCGCGTCAATCCGATCGAGCACACCGCCATGTCCTGGCAGCAATTGACTGCTGTCCTTGACTCCCGCCTGCCGTTTGATCAGAGACTCGAACAAATCCCCCACCACGCTCATGGCAGTCAAAAACATCAGCGCTAAGGCCATGCCAACCGGCCCCAATCCTTGCAACAGATGACTGTACAGACTGGGAGAATCAACCGAAACAGATCGATCAAACCAAATCCACAGGCTCGCGACCAAAACAACCGCCACAAACCCAGCCCATACCCCTTCCCAGCTTTTTCCAGGGCTGATGGAGGGCGCCAACTTGCGCCGCCCCAAAGCACGGCCGCCAAAATAAGCGCCAATATCCGCCGCCCAAACGAGCACCAGCATCGACAACAGGAAGTTAACCCCTTGGCCACGCCCTTCTGCCAGCGCAAGCCACGCAACAGCCAGCACCACAACCCCTAGCCCCATGCGCACGAAAGCGGGAATGCGCTTCCAGGAAGTCGAGCCAAATCGCAGTGCCCAGGCCCCACCGACGACCCAGATCAGCAAAGCCAGCCACCAAACCCATGCTGAAACCACGAAACCAGCCAAAGCTCGGCCAGCTTGGTGTACGTGATGCGCCAGAGCCAACGAAACCGCGTGGTCTGTTACCCCCCCAGCCAGTTGGGCCACACCATCCAGCCCCATGAACTCTGCCAGCACGATGGCCACCGTCACCGATGCCAGACCTTGAACCCACTGGACCATGCCCGTCACCCCACACAATCGAGACCACTCCCAGCCCGCGGCACCGATCAGCAGCAAGGTCAGCGCCGAGAAAGGCCACGCTGCCGAAACTGACAAGGTTCCGGTGAAGAGGGCCAACAGAAGCAGAGCCGTGATGACACGTTGTTTCAGCATGTCAGACTGCTCCTCGGGACTCGCTCGGGTCCACATTCACTCCGCCAAAACGGCGTTCGCGGCGGGCGTACTCATGCAAGGCCTTGTCCAGCTCCGACGAGTCAAAATCCGGCCACAGGCAATCGGTGAAGTACAACTCTGCATAGGCACTTTGCCACAAAAGAAAATTCGACAAACGCACCTCTCCACCAGTCCGGATGAAAAGATCGGGGTCCGGCGCATAAGACATGGCCATGAAATCCGAGAGAACTTCCTCGGTCATCGCATCAGAACGCACCCCTGCATCAAGTGCCTTGCGGCAGGCCTGCACGATGTCCCAGCGCCCACCGTAATTGAAAGCCACCGTCAACACGAGACGAGAATTTTCTGCCGTTTGACGCTCGGCATCGGCCAGGGCCTGCCGGACCTTGTCGGACACCTGTGCCACATCCCCCACCACTCGAATCCGGACACCGTCACTTCTCAGTTTGATGAGATGCTTGGACAAAGCCACGATGAGCAAACTCATCAGACCAGACACTTCTTCTTCTGGCCGCTTCCAGTTTTCTGATGAAAAGGCAAATACGGTCAAATAGGGAATCCCGCGATCTGAACAAGCCTTCACCACATTCACCAGGGAATCGACACCAGCCTTGTGCCCCACGCCACGGGGCATGAAACGCTTGGCAGCCCAGCGGCCATTGCCATCCATAACGATGGCTACATGGCGAGGAAGCGATGACTCAGTAGGATCAGATGCGGTCATGTACTCAACGGCCCCACTGAAATGGGCCACAAGGTGATGGCTAAAACGACACGAGGCGGTCGTACCGCCTCGGACTGCAGAGAAGTTTAAGACAAACAGCGAATTAGACCGCCAGGATTTCGGTCTCTTTCGCCTGGACCAGCTTGTCGATTTCGGCAATCGTCTTGTCTGTCAACTTCTGGATCTCGTCCTGAGAACGGCGCTCATCATCTTCTGTGATCAGCTTGTCTTTCTGCAGCTTTTTGGCCTGCTCGTTGGCATCACGACGCAGATTGCGCACGGCAACCTTGGCATCCTCGCCCGCGCCCTTGACGACTTTGGTCAGATCACGACGTCGCTCTTCCGTCAGCGGAGGCATGGGCACACGGATGAGATCGCCTTGGGTCGAGGGGTTCAACCCCAGATCAGACTCACGAATGGCCTTCTCGATCTTGGCCCCCAAGCCTTTTTCCCAGGGCTGCACGCTGATGGTACGGGCATCCAGCAGCGTCACATTCGCCACCTGGCTGATAGGCACCATCGAACCGTAATACTCAACCTGGACCTGATCCAGGATACCTGGGTGAGCACGACCCGTGCGAATCTTGGCCAACTCGTTCTTGAACGAGTCAACCGACTTTTGCATCTTCTGTTCGACGTTTTTCTTGATGTCTGCAATGCTCATTTTCTGACTCCGAAATCCTAACGCTACCGCTGGTCAGACGTGAACCAGCGTGCCCTCATCCTCGCCCAACACTACGCGCTTCAACGCACCAGGCTTGAAGATGGAAAACACTTTCAATGGAAGATTCTGATCACGACACAAGGCGAACGCCGTGGCGTCCAGCACCTGCAGGTTCTTGATCAGCGCCTCGTCAAATGTGATCGAACTGTATCGCGTCGCCGAAGGATCCTTTTTGGGATCGGCGGTGTACACGCCATCGACCTTGGTGGCCTTGAGCATCACCTCGGCACCGATTTCGGCGCCCCGCAAGGCTGCGGCAGTATCGGTGGTGAAGAACGGATTACCTGTACCGGCAGCGAAAACGACCACCTTGCCTTCTTCGAGATATTGCAGCGCTTTCGGACGAACGTACGGCTCAACGACCTGATCGATGCTGATCGCCGACATCACACGTGCCGTCATGCCTTCGTGACGCATGGTATCGGCCAGAGCCAGCGAATTCATCACGGTGGCGAGCATACCCATGTAATCGGCTGTAGCCCGATCCATCCCGACCGAACCTCCGGCGACGCCACGGAAAATATTGCCCCCGCCAATGACCACCGCCACCTCGCAGCCCAAGTTGGTGACCTCCTGAATTTCCTTGACCATGCGCACGATGGTCGCTCGGTTGATGCCATAGGCATCATCGCCCATCAAGGCTTCACCGGAGAGCTTCAAGAGGATTCGCTTATAGGCGGGCATGCAATCGTCCTTGTTCACTGATCTACAGCACAGACGGAAGGTTAACGCAAGTTGCCGCCTGGGCTTTGTTATGGATTCAAATTCGCCGAGACACTCTCGGCACAATCCGCCTCACACCACGAGGCGGATAGCACAAGGGGGCTCCAGGCCCCCTTGTACATGTCAGACCTTATTGGCCCTTCGCAGCGGCCATCGTGGCAGCCACTTCAGCAGCAAAGTCGTCCTGCTTCTTCTCAATGCCCTCGCCCACCACAAACATGGTGAACGACTTGACTGTCGTACCAGCGGCCTTCAGATACTGCTCAACGGTTTGCTTGCCATCTGCAGCCTTCACAAACACCTGATTGAACAAAGACACTTCCTTCAGGTACTTCTGAATAGCGCCTTCGATCATCTTGGCAGCGATATCGGCAGGCTTGCCAGATTCGGCAGCTTTGGCGGTGGCAACACTGCGCTCAGTCTCGATCAAAGCAGCCGGCACATCTTCGGACGACAAAGAAACAGGCTTCATCGCGGCAATGTGCATCGCCACATCTTTCGCGGCAACATCATCACCCTCGAACTCAACCAGCACACCAATGCGAGCACCGTGCAGGTAAGTCGCCAGCTTGCCGCCACCAGCGTAGCGCTTGAAGCGACGGATGGTCATGTTTTCGCCAATCTTGCCGATCAGGCCCTTGCGAACTTCTTCCACCGTGGGACCAAAGCCATCTTGAGACAAAGGCAACTCACCAATCGCAGCCACGTCTGCCGGATTGTTCTTGGCAATCAGTTCAGCAACCGACTTGGCGAAGGCCAGGAAGGACTCATTCTTCGAGACGAAATCGGTCTCGCAGTTGATTTCAACCAGCGCACCGGTTGCACCGTCAACCGCAGAAGACACCACGCCTTCGGCTGTCACGCGAGAGGCGGCCTTCGAGGCCTTGCTACCCAGCTTCACACGCAGGATTTCTTCTGCCTTGGCCATGTCGCCATCGGCTTCGGTCAGAGCTTTCTTGCACTCCATCATGGGAGCATCAGTCTTGGCGCGCAGGTCGGCAACCATGCTGGCGGTAATAGCAGCCATTTGCATTCTCCGTTTGATTCAGTGACAGCGTCATCACGCTGCCATATAAAAATTGTCTGAAAAAAAGGGGCTGAAAACAGCCCCCTTCATGCCAGATCAAGGCAGATCAGGCGGCGTCGTTCACTTCGACGAACTCGTCTTCAGTGGCGGCAGCGGCTTGCACCACTTCGTTCACAGCATTGGCCTTGCCTTCCAGGATGGCATCAGCCACAGCCTTGGCATACAGGGCAACAGCCTTCGAAGAGTCGTCGTTACCAGGGATCACGTAATCGATGCCTTCAGGCGAGTGGTTGGTATCAACCACGCCGATCACGGGAATGCCCAGCTTTTTGGCTTCCGCGATGGCGATCTTGTGGTAGCCCACGTCGATCACAAACAGTGCATCCGGCAGCGTGTTCATGTCCTGAATCCCACCGATGTCTTTTTCCAGCTTGGCCAACTCGCGTTGGAACAACAAGCCTTCTTTCTTGCTCAGTTGATCCAAGCCAGCTTCGGTTTGAGCTTGCATGTCCTTCAACTTCTTCAACGAACCCTTGACGGTCTTGAAGTTAGTCAACATGCCACCCAGCCAACGCTGGTCGACGTACGGAACGCCAGCACGCTGCGCTTCGGAAGCGATCACCTCACGCGATTGACGCTTGGTGCCGATCATCATCACGTTGCCACGACGGGCCGACAGTTGCTTGATGAACTTCAGGGCCTCTTCAAACGCAGGTTGCGTCTTTTCGAGGTTGATGATGTGAATCTTGTTGCGATGGCCGAAGATATACGGGGCCATCTTGGGGTTCCAGAAGCGAGTTTGGTGACCGAAATGGACACCTGCTTCCAGCATTTCACGCATGGACACAGACATTGAGTGCTCCAGAGGTTGGGTCTAGAAACCGGCAGCGATCTCATCACGCAGACACTGCAGATGAAACACCTTGGATTGCCAGTTTCGCGGCTAAAAATCTCCCCGAACCATTTCGGGAAAACTCTTGGATTCTAGCATAAAAAATACCCAGCCGTCATCCACGCCCACGGGCTGCCTTTTTCCCCGCTGGCCGGCGGCCATTCGTAGCCGCTCCGCCAGGCGCGCGGCGCGCTCCATCAGCCCCCCCTTCGCGCCCGCACTTCGCCGCCTCTTTGGCCGCTCGCTTGGCTCCCCGGTCTTTGACCTGAACCTCCGTCAGCTCATCGGCGGCACCAGATCCACCACGACGGACTCGAGCCCCCGAGGAGAACGGCTGCTCGGCCGACTCTCTCACTAACCTGAAATCGATTTTCCGGGTATCAAGATCCACTCGACTGACCTGCACCCTGACTCGCGCTCCAACGGCATAACGAACCCCTGTTCGCTCTCCGCGCAACTCCTGGCGCGCTTCGTCAAATTTGAAATACTCTCCGCCCAACTCAGTGATGTGGATCAGCCCTTCAACGAACAAGCCGTCGAGCAGGACAAAAAGTCCGAAACTCGTCACGGCACTCACGGTACCGCCATACTCATCACCGAGGCGCTCGCGCATGAACATGCACTTGAGCCAAGCCTCCACGTCCCTGGAAGCCTCGTCGGCCCGACGTTCATTCGCGCTGCAATGAATGCCCACGGTTTCCCAAGCCGCAGCCTCTTCAGCAGACATTTTCACCTTCACGGAAGGCTTCGGCGCCTTGGGCAGACCTTTTACCCCCGAGGCCCCAGCACGCTTCTTGAAGTTCCCCACCGAAGACTGAACGGGCGGCAGCTTCAACCCGTATCGACCAGAACCTAGCAGCGCCTTGATGACACGATGCACCAGCAAATCCGGGTAACGCCGAATCGGGCTGGTGAAGTGGGTGTAGGCTTCGTAAGCGAGCCCAAAATGGCCGCTGTTGATCGGCGTGTAAATCGCTTGCTGCATCGAGCGCAACAACATGGTGTGAACCTGCGTTGAATCAGGGCGATCTTTGGTTGCCTCGGCGATGGCCTGGAACTCGCCTGGCGTCGGATCGTCACTCAGACTCAAACCCAGCCCCAGTGCTTTCAGGTAATTCTTGAGCAGCACCTTCTTTTCTGGCGTGGGCCCCTCGTGCACGCGGTAAAGCGCTGGGTGGCGGGCCCGCTCAATGAAGTCGGCCGAGCACACGTTGGCTGCCAACATGGCCTCTTCAATCAGTCGATGGGCTTCAGTTCGGACGCGAGGAACGATCTTTGAGATGCGCCCGTTGTCGTCGCAAATGATCTGGGTTTCCGTTGTGTCGAAATCAACTGCCCCACGCCCGCCACGCGCCTTCAGCAGCACACGATAGACCTCATGCAGATGCAGCAGATGAGGAACCAACTCCCCTCGACGCTGCGCCTCCGGTCCTTTGGTGTTACCCAATATGGCCGCGACTTCGTTGTATGTGAAGCGCGCATGAGAGCAAATGACAGCCGGATAGAACTGATAAGCGTGAATCTGCCCCTCAGCGTTGATCAGCATGTCGCAAACCATCGAAAGACGGTCCACTTCGGGGTTCAAGGAACACAAGCCATTTGACAGCTTTTCCGGCAGCATCGGGATGACTCGCCGAGGAAAGTAGACTGACGTGGCGCGCTCATACGCATCCCTGTCCAAGGGCTCATCAGGCTTCACATAGTGGCTGACATCAGCAATGGCCACAAGCAACCGCCACCCATTGGGCGCCTTGGACCGACCGATCTTCACCGGCTCACAGTAAACCGCGTCGTCAAAATCGCGCGCGTCTTCGCCGTCGATGGTGACCAAAGGCACGTCTGTGAGGTCAATGCGATTTTTGCGATCCGCCGGTCGAATTTTTTCTGGCAACTTTGCAGCTTGCGCCAACACATCATCATGAAATTGATGCGGCACTTCGTACTTGCGAACCGCAATTTCAATCTCCATGCCTGGGTCGTCGATTCCACCGAGCACTTCAACCACACGCCCAACCGGCTGCGCAACCAAGGACGGCGACTCGGTCAACTCAACGGAAACGACTTGACCTGGCTCTGCCTTGCCCGTGGCTTTGGCAGGGATCAGGATGTCTCGTCCATAACGTCGGTCTTCTGGCGCGACCAGCCACACACCACCCTCATGGAGAAGGCGACCAATGATGGGCACCTTGCGCCGCTCCAGGATTTCCAGAACCTGCCCTTCAGGTCTCCCCTTTCTGTCAAACCTGACCACTCGAACTCGCACACGGTCGCGATGCATCACTGAGCGCATCTCTTGGGGCGCCAGATAGACGCTGATACCCTCTTCGTCAGCCAGAACAAACCCATGCCCGTCTCGATGGCCTTGGACCTGGCCAACGATTTCGCTCATCAGATTCACAGAAAATTGCTTGGTACTTGTCATGGGCTTTATTTTGATGCTAGAATTTCGTTCTTCGTTGCTTTGAGGCGATTAACCCAAAAATTAATCGCACGCAGAACGGAAACAGTACCTGCCCA
The DNA here is from genome assembly GCA_028864885.1 of Burkholderiales bacterium. Classification (GTDB taxonomy): domain Bacteria; phylum Pseudomonadota; class Gammaproteobacteria; order Burkholderiales; family Burkholderiaceae_C; genus Aquabacterium. Next base: position 17,211 of record JAGWLR010000007.1, read on the forward strand.
GGTGGCGGAATTGGTAGACGCACTAGTTTCAGGTACTAGCGGGTAACTCCGTGGAGGTTCGAGTCCTCTCCTGGGCACCAGATTCAAGCCGCATGACAAAGTCATGCGGCTTTTTTCTTTTGGTCGACCACGCATGCTGGCCATGCACAGGCGATGAATCGGTTCTGTTTCCGTTGCGGGGCGCACGTTCGAGGAGCAGTCAAGTCTTCTTATCGGCAATACAGGCAGCGTAACGCAACACCACAGCGAATCACACGCAAGGTTGCTGCCCCACACGCGAAAGCTGACGCAAGCGCGCCACGAGAGACAGTAGGATCCAAGCAAGCCACGAGCACACGTTAAAATAGTGCTATACTGCTAGCTTCAGCAGATTACTGCTAAATAAGTACCTGCCCAGGTGGCGGAATTGGTAGACGCACTAGTTTCAGGTACTAGCGGGTAACTCCGTGGAGGTTCGAGTCCTCTCCTGGGCACCAATCAAAAAGCCGACGCCATCGCGTCGGCTTTTTTCTTTTTCACCTCAAATCAACTCAAAAAAAGGGCCCCTCAGGGCCCTGCGCAGTCAGTTCTGTTGATGCCGCTTGAGCACGACCTCGGGCCGCATGGAGTCATACTCCTCAAACGGCTGATGAATCCACGGGCTCGTTGGCAATGTTTCAACAAAATAGTCGGGCGTGTAGGTGGAAACGCCCTTCACCCAGATCACAGCCGACCGCAATTCGGCAATAGCTGGCATGCTGCGCAACCGATCCACGACAGCGCGCAGAGTCACTCCCGAATCTGCCAGATCATCCACCAGCAAAACCCGCCCAGCCAATTCTCCTTTGGGCATGGTGATGTACTTGGCCATGTCCAGACGACCTTGCAGCGTGCCGCCCTCATCCCGATAAGAACTGGTGGACATGATGCCCAGCGGACGATCAAAAATGCGCGACAGAACATCGCCTGGCCGCATACCACCACGAGCCAGACACAAGATCTGATCGAACTCCCAACCCGATTCGTACACCTTCAGAGCCAAACGCTCGATCAAATGGTGATACTCATCCCAAGAAACATAGAGATGCTTGCCGTCATCTGTCAGCATGAACGATCCTTCCTTACTACCAGTGTATCGATTCAACACAGCAGGCGATTAACCTTTATAGGGATGCCGCAGCAAGATCGTGTGATCTCGATCCGGCCCTGTTGACACCATGTCGATCGGTGCACCGATGAACGCCTGAACTCGCTCCAAGTACGCGCGAGCGTTGGCGGGCAGCTTATCCCATTCAGTGATACCGAAAGTCGTACCTTCCCAGCCGGGGAAGCTTTCGTAAATCGGCTCGCAGGCAACGATGTCGTCGGCATCCAGAGGAAGAATATCGACACGCTCACCACGAAGCATGTACCCCGTACAGACTTTGATTTCTTTCAGCCCGTCCAGCACGTCCAGCTTGGTAATGCACAAGCCTGAGATGCCGTTGATCAGCACTGAACGCTTGAGCGCAGCTGCGTCCAACCAGCCGCAACGACGAGCGCGCCCCGTGACGGTGCCACGCTCCTGCCCGACTGTGGACAGGTGATAGCCGACGGTTCCCGGCACATCCCAATCCAACTCAGTGGGGAATGGGCCGCTACCCACTCGCGTGGTGTACGCCTTGGTGATCCCAAGGATGTAGTGCAATTTGTCAGGGCCCACGCCCGAACCTGCTGCGGCGTTGCCCGCGACACAGTTGCTGGACGTCACATACGGATAGGTACCATGGTCGATATCCAACAAGGTACCTTGTGCCCCCTCGAACAGGACACTGCCACCGTCTACGTTGTGCCCATGGATGCGTACGCCCACATCGGCCAGCATCGGCAAAATCTGCTGCGCAGCCTTCATGGCTTGGTCGTAAATGGGCTGGAACTCAAGGGCCTCTGCTTTCAGGTATCCCTCAAGCGCAAAATTATGAAGCGCCAGCAATTCCTTGAGCTTGGAGGCAAACCGCTCTGGATGCTTCAGATCCTGCACACGCAATGCACGACGCGCCACCTTGTCTTCGTATGCTGGGCCAATGCCTTTACCAGTGGTGCCGATTTTGCCGCTGCCACTGGACTCACGCAAAGCCTCGCGTGCACGATCGACTTCAACGTGGAACGGCAAAATCAACGGGCAAGACTCGCTGATAAACAAGCGAGAGCGAACATTCAAACCGGCAGCCTCGAGACGCTCGATTTCAGAGAGCAAGTGCGTTGGATCCACCACAACGCCATTGCCGATGTAGCAAGCAACGCCGTCACGCATGATGCCTGAGGGGATCAGTTGCAGGGCCGTCTTCTTGCCATTGATGACCAAGGTATGCCCCGCATTGTGGCCGCCCTGAAACCGAACGACAGCTGCGGCGTGATCGGTGAGCCAATCAACGACTTTGCCCTTCCCCTCATCTCCCCATTGCGTGCCGACCACCACCACATTGCGGGCCGAGCTGGTGTTTGCTGGGCGAGCGCCCACAGAGCTGTTTTGCATGACTGAATCCTGTAATACCAAACGGTGGCGGCGTGCGCATCAAAGCGGACGCACCACCCACTGTCCATCGATGAGCAACAGCTCACGGTCGCAATCAAATTCCTGAACTTCGTGCTCGTGTCCCGGCAACACGCACACCACCGTGTGCCCTTGTTGACGCAAACCCCGCACGGCTTGACGCAATGCGGGATCTTCGGCCCAGGGGGCACGCACCGCAGAGCGCATTGGCGTGGTCTGATTGCCCGACATCCACTCGGCAATCACTTTCAAATCGAGGCTAAAGCCAACGGCAGGACGGCGACGGCCAAACACCGCCCCCACCTCATCGTATCGCCCGCCCTTCAGAAGTGCATCGGCATGACCCGTGCCGTAAACGGCGAAACGGGCACCACTGTAGTAAGCATAGCCACTGAGATCGCTCAGATCGAAGCCCACGCGCACATCAGGAAAGACCTGGCGCAACCTGTTGGCCAACGCACCGAGATCTGCCAACGCAGCGTCGACCAGAGCATGGTTGGGCAGCACGGCACGGGCTTGCTCCAGCACAGACTCATCGCCATACAAGCGGGTCAGCTGGATCAGGGCTCGGCCGACGGAATCACCCCATGGTTGCGCCAGTTCAAGCAGCGTCCCGGCGTCTTTGGCGGCCAGCGCGGTGAGCAGCTGATCCCGTTGTGGGGCGGAAAGTTTGGCATCGACGCCCAAGCCGCTGAGCACCCCATCGACGAGACGTACATCCGCCAAGTCCAGAACCAGACCAGTCACGCCAATGGCTTTGAGACCTTCCAGCGCGAGTTCTTGAACTTCGAGATCGGCCTCGAGACCGACATGGCCATAGATTTCAGCGCCAAACTGCAACGGCTCGCGTGAAGCATGCGGGCTGGCGGGGCGCGTGTGCAAAACTGGCCCGCAGTAGCAAAGACGGGTGACCGAGACACGATTGAGCAGGTGGGCGTCGATCCGTGCCACCTGGGGTGTCGTGTCAGCACGCACACCCAAGGTACGGCCACTCAACTGATCGACCAGCTTGAAAGTTTTCAGGTCAAGCGCGTGCCCAGTACCGGAAAGCAAAGATTCCAGGTGCTCGAGCATCGGAGGCATCACGAGCTCATAGCCATAACTGCGCGCAACATCCAGCCAGACGCGGCGCAATTCTTCAATACGTCGTGCCTGCGCAGGCAAAACGTCAGCAATGTGCTCTGGCAACAGCCAAGCAGACGACATAGGAAATCGGGAGGGGGTTAAAAACGGGATTCTACCGGTGTCCGCCGAAGTTGGGCGACCGAAGTTGCAACATCCCACTCAAAATGGTCTTCAGTCACTGAAAAAACCAGATGATGAGGAGGCCCACGACCATGCCGAACAAGCCGCCCAGACGGATCTGCTCGTCAGAGAGTTGAAGCAATTGCTCGAAAACGCGACGCCAACCAGCGGGATTCACCGCCGGCAGTAGCCCCTCAATCACCAAGACCAGCCCACAAGCCAGCCACAAAACATCGGACGAGTTCATCTCCCCCCCATGAGATCACCCTCGCCACCGTGACTCACTTCTTGGATGCCGGCGTGCCCGGGCCACGCATGGCACGGAAGAAATCACTGCTCGGATCCAGCACCATGACATCTGATTTGCTGTGAAATGTGGACCGGTAGGCTTCAAGGCTACGGTAAAACTGGGCGAATTGGGGATCTTTCCCGAAGGCTTCGGCGTAGATGGCAGATGCCTTGGCATCCCCCTCGCCCTTCAACTTCTGAGCATCGCGATAAGCCTCGGCCACGATGATTTCACGTTGCCGATCCGCATCAGCTCGAATTTTCTCACCTTCGGCAGCGCCTTGAGAACGAAGCTCATTGGCCACGCGCTTTCGTTCGGATTCCATTCGACGATAGACCGATTCGGTGATGTTGGCGGAAAAATCAACACGCTTGATCCGCACATCAACAATTTCAATGCCAAAGGACTTGGCATCGTCTGCCAGGCGACGAATGACGCCCTGCATGACCTTCTCGCGCTCCGTCGACAGCACTGCGCCAACGGTACGCTTGGTGACCTCTTCGTTCAGGGCCGCCTGAACAATCGGAATCAAGCGATTTTCAGCGTTGCGAATGTCCACCCCGTTGTTGCGAATGAATTGGCGTGGCTGGGTGATGCGCCATTTCACCAACCAATCAATGACCAGGCTCTTCTTTTCCGCCGTGAAGATGGGACGAGACTCAGGACTGTCCAGCGTCTGGATGCGACGATCCAGCATCACGACATTCTGGAAAGGAGCCGGCCACTTGAACTTCAACCCTGGCTCACTGACGACCTCTTTGATTTCACCTAAGGCGTAGACCACGGCGAACTGGCGCTGGTCAACCACATACATCGTGGATGAGGCGATCAATGCGGCGAGCAACAGACCCACCAAGACGGTTCCAATGCGATTCATTTCAGGATCCTTACCCGGACTTTGTCTTCTGAATTACCGAACATCCCGCTCACGACTGCGTGCCCCATCTCGAGACCTGGCGTCAGAGCCCGTGTTCATCGACGAGGAAGAAGTGGTAGCGGGTGTCGCATCGCCGGAATTACCGCTTGTATTCGAAGGGGCGCTGGGCGTGGCAGTTGCTCCCCCTGCGGCCTGCAGCACTTTGTCGAGCGGCAGATAAAGCAGGTTTGAGCCCTGCTTGGTATCCACCATCACCTTCGTGACATTGCTGTAGACCTGCTGCATGGTATCGATATAGAGCCGATCGCGCGTCACGGCAGGAGCCTTTTGGTATTCAGTCAAGACCGACTTGAATCGCTGTGCATCCCCCTCGGCTTGTGCCACCACACGGGCGCTGTAACCCGCAGCCTCTTCGCGCAAGCGGGCCGCGGTTCCTTGAGCCTTCGGAATCACATCATTGGCGTAAGCCTGGCCTTCATTCTTGAGCCGCTCGCGGTCAGCACCGGCCTTGAAAGCGTCGTCGAATGCCGCCTGAACTTGTTCAGGGGCCTGCACACTCTGAACGTTGACGTTGGCAATCAACACCCCAGCTTTCAGGCGATCCAGCTGGGCTTGAATCGACTTCACCAACTCTGAAGCGATGGCATCCCGCTGTTCATACAAAACCGAATCCATGGTGCTGTTGCCAACGATTTCGCGAACCGCCGATTCGGCTGCCTGCAATACGGCTTCGTCAGAGCTTCGGTTTTCAAACAGATACTGGCGCGCATCAGAGAGTCGATATTGCACCGTGAAGCGGATGTCGACGATGTTTTCATCGCGCGTCAGCATCGAAGAGTCACGCAGCCCCGTCGCCTGCATCACGGTGTTGCTCCCGACATCGATCGATCGCAACTGGGTCAGGTTGACAATTTCATGGCTCTGGAAAGGGTAAGGCGCGCGCCATTGAAAACCGGCATCCACGGTGTGGCTGAACTTGCCGAACGACATCACGACGGCTTGCTGCCCTTCTTGGACGATGAAGAAGCCGCTGCCCAGCCAGACCAGGGCAACCACCCCGACGATGATGCCAATACCGACACCGGCACCACGGCCATCAGAGTTGCCGGGCCCCGGCTCGCCGCCCTTACCAGAAAAAATGCTGCTGAGCTTGCGGTTGATATCGCGCCACAACTCATCCAGGTCAGGCGGACCGTCTGGACGGTTATTGAAAATGCCCAAAGGCTTGGCAAGAACGGCACCGATTCCGGACAAGATCCCTCGGGGTCGATGGAATGAATCAAATGAATTCATGGTCGAGTTCTGGCAGATGTGGAGTCGGGGGAATCGGACGCAAGCCAACGCACGTCCGATTGCTCATTTTGCCTTTCGGCGTCCAATTCAGTGCGAGAGTGAAGAATTTCCTCACCCAATAAACCCTCAGTGACCGCTTTCGCGAGGATGTCACGCAACACATCCAGGCCAGTTCCGGTCAATGCGCTGGCAAAGACCCGGTTACAGCGATACCCGTTGGGCAATTCAAACATGTCTCGTGCGTGATGAGGCCGCTGGTGTTCATCGAGCGCATCGCACTTGTTGAACACCAAAACCTGCGGAATCTGGGCCGCACCAATGCTTTCAAGAACGCGCAAGACTTCATGGATCTGTTCCAGCAACACGGGGCTGGATGCATCGACAACGTGCAGCAGCACATCGGCGTCAGCGGCCTCTTGCAAAGTGGCCTCAAAGGACTCTACAAGGGTGTGCGGCAGATCCCGAATGAAACCCACGGTATCGGACAAGGTCACACTTCGCCCTGCCTCAGACAGGTATAGCTGCCGTGTGGTGGTGTCCAAAGTCGCGAACAACTGATCCGCTGCGTAGGTTCCCGCCTTGGTCAGGGCATTGAATAGAGTGGACTTGCCGGCGTTGGTGTAACCGACCAGCGATACCCGGAACGTGCCTGTGCGCTCTCGCGATCGACGTTGGGTGCCACGCTGACGTTTGACCCTGGCCAGCCGCTCCTTGAGCGACTTGATCTTCTGGTCGATCATGCGACGATCCAACTCGATCTGAGTTTCACCTGGGCCACCCCGATGACCGACGCCGCCGCGCTGACGCTCAAGGTGGCTCCAGCGTCGAACCAAACGGGTCGAGAGGTATTCCAGGCGCGCCAACTCGACCTGGAGTTTGCCTTCGTGACTACGTGCTCTGGCCCCGAAAATTTCGAGGATCAAGCCCGTTCGGTCCAAGACCTCAACGCCCAGATGCCGCTCCAGGTTGCGCTGCTGCGCGGGAGAGAGGGCTTGGTCGAAAATCACGCCGTCTGCCTGGTAGAGGCTGATCAGATCCTTGATCTCATCAGCTTTGCCGGAACCAACAAAAAAAGCTGCATCAGGAGCACGGCGCTTGGCCGTGATCTTGGCAACAGGCGTGTCTCCGGCTGATTCGGCCAACAATGCCAACTCGTCTAGCGTTGGATCGAAGGACGAACCGGGACCAAAATCAACCCCGACCAGAACGACTCGGGGCTCTTGACGTATGTTCAGCTCAGGCCTCGGGGGATTCGTTGGCGTGGAAATTGACTGCTCGACCAGGGACAACCGTCGAGATGGCGTGCTTGTAGACCATCTGTGTCACGGTGTTTCGCAAGAGGACCACATACTGATCGAAGGACTCGATGTGCCCTTGCAATTTGATGCCGTTGACGAGATAGATCGAAACGGGGACGTGCTCGCGGCGCAGCAGGTTCAGGAACGGGTCTTGTAGAAGTTGCCCTTTATTACTCACGATATGCTCCGTGTTAGAAAAGTTTTCGGATACCGGACATTAACACACCCACGAAAGTTCCGCCGGCCGGAGGGGAACGTTCGGGATCTTATTCTTTCTCAGAAAACGGGTTCTGAGACGATTTCATTTCAATCCGCAACGGCGTTCCGTTGAGCTTGAAATGCTCTCTGAAGCGCCCTTCCAGATATCGTTTGTACGCAGAGGTGACGTGCTCCAGCGAGTTGCCGTGAATCACAATCACAGGTGGGTTTTGCCCGCCTTGGTGAGCGTAGCGAAGTTTGGGGCGGAATGCGCCAGCCCGTTTGGGCTGCTGGAACTGCACAGCCTCTTGCAACAGGCGTGTCAGCACCGGGGTCGGCATTTTGCGGCATGCGGCCAACCACGCATCACCAATGGCCTTCCACAAAGGGCCGATGCCCTGCCGCTTGATTGCAGAAATGTGCAGCAAGGGCGCGAACTTCAAGAATGCCAGACGCTGATCAATGGACCGCTGGAGCATCTCTCTTTGGTAGCTGTCCACCGCATCCCATTTGTTCACCGCAATCACCACAGCACGGCCAGATTCGAGAATGTAGCCAGCGATGTGCGCATCTTGATCGGTCACACCCTGAGTCGCGTCCAGCAGCAGCAAGACCACATTCGCATCTGAAATGGCTTGAAGCGTCTTGACCACCGAGAATTTCTCAATGGCCTCGAAAACCTTACCTTTGCGCCGCAAACCGGCCGTGTCGATCAACTCGAACTTCTGACCATTGCGCTCGAAAGGAACGGTGATGGCATCACGCGTGGTACCAGGCATGTCAAAGGCGACCAAGCGCTCTTCACCCAGCCAGGTGTTGATGAGAGTTGATTTGCCGACGTTTGGGCGTCCTGCCACAGCCAGACGGATGGGCTTGGCCTCATCGAGATCGGCGATCTCCTCTTCGTCTTCATCCTCGGGGAAAAAACCCTCGAGGGCGCTGTCGATCAGGCTGCGGACGCCCTGCCCGTGGGCAGCGGACAGCGGTACAGGCTCGCCCAAGCCGAGTTCATAAAACTCTGCGAGCTGTACCCCTTGCGTCATCCCCTCAGCCTTATTGGCCGCCAGCAGGACCTTCTTGTTGGCCGTGCGGAGATAGTTGGCGATATCGTGGTCTTGGGCAGACAAGCCCGAGCGCGCATCGACGACAAAGATGACCGCATCAGACTCAGCAACGGCCTGGCGTGTCTGCTTGGCCATCTCTTTGAAGATGCCCGACGCACAATCAGGTTCGAACCCGCCCGTGTCAATGGCGATGAATTCGCGCCCGCCAGCGCGCCCTTCGCCATAGTGGCGATCTCGAGTCAAGCCAGCGTAATCTGCCACGATGGCATCGCGGCTCTTGGTCAATCGGTTGAACAATGTCGACTTGCCGACATTGGGCCGACCAACCAGTGCAATGACAGGTTTCATGAACAATCTATTCAGTTGAGGCGCAGGGCGTACACCGTGCCACGACGCGTCTGCGCCAGCAAAACCCCGTTTTTCACCACCGGAGACACCTGGAGCGGTCCGTCGAGAGAGTAGCGGCCGACGGTATGCCCATCGTCCAATGCCAGCAGGTGCAAATAGCCTTCGTAGTCGACTGCTGCAACATAGTCACCCCAGATGGCGACCCCGCTCAAACCGCGGTGGGTGAATCGATCGACACGCCAAAGTACGTCGCCATTGGATTCCTTCCAGGCACTGATTCGATCAGAGCTGTCGGCGCCCACCACGACTTGACCATTCGCCGCAATCGATTTCGTCCCGGCCTGAGGACGGGTCCAGCGCAACGTACCAGCTGACGCGTTCACACAGCCGACGGACAGTTGGAACGAACGCACGCAAATATCCCCTTCCGCTCGAGCAGGTGGGCCGATCAAGTCAGCCAGGCGTTCCACTTCGTTGGAACCTCTAGGGGTCCCCATCGAAACCTCGAAACGAGGCGCGCCTTTGAGCGGATCCAACCCCACCAACCGCGCGCCCTGACCCACCAGCAACGTGTCGCCAAAACTGGTCAAAACACTGGGGACAGCCAAAGCCAGAGACTCACCGCCGGCGCGTTGATACACCCACAGCCATCGTCCGTCGAGCGCATCGTAGGCCCGAACACTGCGGTCAACCGCCTGAACAAACACTCGCTCACCTGCTACGAAGGGCGGAGAGGCCACACGACCTGGTTGGCGATCTCGCCAGCGCTCTTTACCGTTTTCGTAAACGACAAGTTCATTCTGCGCGGTGACAACGGCAGTAAAGCGACCGTCGCTGCCGACCAGCGCTGACAGCTTGCTGCCCACATCAATTTTCCAACGCTTGGCGCCAGAGTGAAGATCGAAAGCGGCGATCTCCCCATCGCTGCCCCCCGCCACCACGGTGTCATCGGTCACAGCCAATTCGGCAGGGTGATCCAGAGAATCGACCCTGGCTGACCACAACTCGGAAACCGTTTTGGTGGGCGTGAAGGATTCAAGCGGAGCAGGCTTGGGCTTGGATGAGCCACATGCGGACAGCACAACGAGCAGAGCAGTTGCTGCGGCGACACTCGCCCATCGCTTCATGGTCATTGGATTCTGGCGCGTTTGATCTGAATAAGGCTGCATGGGCAAGGCCAACAAAGGGTGTCGATGAGAGATTTACTGCGCCGCACTGGCTGCAGCCGATGCAACCGGCGCGTGCCCCAGGGCCACGAGCTTTCCTTCAACAAAGCGGCGGTAATCCACAGCAGGGTCCATCTGCTTCCAGGCCTTTTGATAGGCATCTACCGCCTGATCTTTTTTGCCTTGGGCCATGTAAATGTCGCCGCGGCGGTCATTGGCCAAGCCCTGGAATTCTTCAGGCAAGTCCGCGCTCAAGGTCTTGAGTGCATCGTCGTATTGTTTCGCATCCATCTGGACGCCAGCCAATCGCAAACGCCCAATGGCAACCAGGTCTTTGTTGCTGCCTTTGTCAATCACCCACTGCAAAGCAACTTTGGCTTGCGCAGCGTCTTGGTGATCAGAAGCCACCTTGGCCGCCATCAGTGCACCTTGTTGCGCAAAGGTGGTGCCCCCAAAGTCTTTGCTCAAATCACCAAAAGACTGGGCCACCTTTTTGGCGTCACCGAGCGAAGCGGCTTTGTCCAGCTCTTCGAACAGGCCAGCCGCTTTGGCAGCTTGTTGGTTCTGCCACCAGTTGTAGCCGTTCCAGCCGGCAAAACCGGACAGGACGATCAACAGCAACCATGTGATCAAGTTGCCGTACTGCGTCCAAAACTGCTTGACCTGCTCAAGCTGTTCTTGTTGTTCGAGGTCGTAAGTAGCCATGAAGAATCCGCCTGATGATGAAACTCAGATTATGACCGCCGATAGGCCTTCAATTCGTCCGCCCAGGAAGCAACGTCGGCAATGGGTCGTGCCGTTTGCTGTCCACCTTCGCCGCGCAAGGGCTTGACAGAAACTTGACCTGCAGCGACTTCGTCCGGGCCGAACACGAGCGCATACTGCGCGCCACTGGCATCGGCCTTTTTGAACTGTGACTTGGGACTCGCGGGGCCGTCTTTTCCGGCCGGGTTGAGCTGCACGTGGACCCCTCTGTCACGCAACCCTTCGACGGTGGCCAGTACCGCAGCAAGTGGCGCCCCCGCCATCACCACAGCAAAGGCATCGGGTGCCGCAGAGGGTGGCTCAATACCCAACTCTTGCAGGAGCAGCAGCAGCCGCTCCATTCCGAGACCCCACCCTACCGCCGGAGCAGACTTGCCACCGAGTTGCTCAATGAGGCCGTCATAGCGGCCCCCGCCACACACGGTGCCTTGAGCACCCAAACGATCAGTCACCCACTCAAAAACGGTCAGATTGTAGTAATCCATACCCCGAACCAAACGGGTGTTCACCTCATACGGAATCCCCACAGCATCGAGCACCGAGCGGACCGCATCAAAGTGCGCCAACGACTCCTCGCCCAAAAAGTCCATCAATTTGGGAGCTGATTCCACGACCGGCTGCATTGCCGGGTTCTTGGTGTCAAGGATGCGCAATGGGTTGCTATGAAGACGTCGACGAGCATCGTCATCCAGCAAATCTTGATGTGATTCAAAATGCTGGACCAAGGCTTGACGGTGCGCCAGCCGCTCTTGAGGCTGACCCAAACTATTCAATTGCAGACGAACGTCGGACCCGATCTGAATCCCCAGATCTTTCCACAACGCAGCAACCATCAAGATCAATTCGGCATCGACGTCCGGACCGTGAAACCCCATGGCTTCGGCACCCACTTGGTGGAACTGGCGATAACGCCCCTTTTGAGGCCGTTCGTGCCGAAACATCGGGCCGATGTAGTACAGCCTTTTTCCACCTTCGTACAGAAACGTGTGCTCGTTGATGGCACGGACCACACCTGCCGTCCCCTCTGGGCGCAGAGTCAATTTGTCGCCATTGAGGGAGTCCTCAAAGGAATACATTTCCTTCTCGACAATGTCCGTGACTTCGCCCAAGCCACGGACAAACAAGTCCGTCGGCTCGACAATTGGCGTGCGCACGTTTTGATAGCCGTAACGCGCCATCAAAGCGCGCACCTTGCTTTCCAGCCACTCCCACCGCGCCGACTCGGGCGGCAGGATGTCGTTCATGCCTTTGATGGCTTTGAGTTGTTCTGCCATATGTGAAACTGAGAATCGATTCAGGCACCCGCGTCAGCCGAAGCGACGAACGATGTAGTCCTGAACAATTTGTTGAAATTCTTCTGCGATGCGCTCGCCTCGCAAAGTCATGGCCTTTTCACCATCGATGAAGACGGGAGCCGCGGGCGATTCCCCCGTGCCAGGCAAACTGATGCCAATATCGGCATGCTTGCTTTCTCCTGGGCCATTGACAATGCAACCCATGACCGCCAACTTGAGCTTCTCAACCCCGGGATATTGTTGACGCCACACAGGCATTTGGGCGCGCAAGAAATCGTCGATTTGCTTGGCAAGCTCTTGGAAGACGGTGCTGGTGGTCCGGCCACATCCTGGACAAGCCGTCACGCTGGGAACAAACGAGCGCAGACCGAGGGCCTGCAATATTTCGAGCGCCACCACCACTTCTTGCGTTCGCGCCTCGCCGGGTTGCGGGGTCAAAGACACGCGAATGGTGTCGCCAATGCCCTCTTGCAACAGAATCGACAGCGCCGCGGCAGACGCCACCGTGCCTTTGGTTCCCATTCCTGCTTCGGTGAGGCCCAAATGCAAGGGGTAATCGCATCGTTCGGCCAAACCCCGGTAAACGCTGATGAGATCCTGCACCCCGCTGACCTTGCACGACAGGATGATCTGTTCGGGCGCCATCCCCCATCCCTGCGCAGCCTGGGCCGATTGCAGAGCCGAATTGATCAACGCCTGATACATCACATGCTGTGCATCCCAGGGCTGAGCACGCTTGCCGTTCTCATCCATCAGGGACGCCAACAACTCCTGATCCAGGCTGCCCCAATTCACCCCAATGCGAACCGGCTTGTCGAACTTCAAAGCCGCTTCGATCATCTGCGCAAATTGCTTGTCTTTTTTCTCACCTTTACCGACATTGCCCGGGTTGATTCGATACTTGGACAGCGCTTCGGCACAACTGGGAAAATCCGTCAGCAGTTTGTGCCCGTTGTAGTGGAAGTCGCCCACCAAAGGGACATCAATGCCCATCCGATCCAGTTGCTCGCGGATATAGGGCACGGCTTGAGCCGCTTCTGGGGTATTGACGGTAATCCGAACCATTTCAGATCCTGCTACAGCCAACTCTTTGACCTGAATCGCCGTTCCAAGCGCATCAACCGTGTCGGTGTTGGTCATCGACTGAACCCGCACAGGCGCGTCGCCGCCGATGGTCACGACCCGGCTGCCCCAAACCACACGAGCTTGACGGGATCGGCGAGCCTTGGGTGCCGCAATCGGAATCAGCGAATCATTCAAATTTGTCATTTCAATTCAATACGAGCGACGTTCTGACGCGCCACAGCAGCCAAGTCTACCGGGTGACCATTGAATTCAACGGCCAGTGCGGGCACATTGCCAACGTGGACTTTCAAGGGTGGAACTCCCTGAATCTCAGTGGTCTCGCCTGCGGCCAATTGACGAGAGATCAGTTTCTGCCCATTGCCATCCAGGATTTCAACCCAGGACGGCCCCTTGGCGGCCATTCGCAGCTTGACCGCGGAACCCGAAGCTGACAACACCTGCTTGCCAGAGGGAATAGACGCTGGGCTCTGAGACATGCTGGCGGACACCACGACTGGAGCAGACGCTTTAACCGGGCTGACTGTTGCGGCACTGGCCGTCACCGCTGAGGACGAGGCCGGTGTCGATGCCGCGCTAGCCGACGCGACCAACTCATTGACAGCAGGCTCGACAACCGGACTCACCACCGCAGAGGAAGCGGACGCCGACGGAGCCGCCACCACGGGGGCAACACTGCTGGGCGGCGAAGATGATGGCAAAACCACTGAAGTGGCAGGACGGTCGCGGTGCGGAAGAAGTGCATCCCAATCCATGTGCTCAGGCATCAGGTAGATGCCCCCTGCGGCCACCAGCAATATCACTGGGGCGATCAAGGAAGGCGGAATCTTGGGCATGCGCAACTTCAGAGCCGGAGAACGCTCGAAAGTCAGGCCCGTGTGGCTGAAATCCTTGAACGGTTGATTCAAGGGCGGCTTGTCTGAGCCCAAAGGAACTGCGACCGCTGCAGGCATGAGCGACAACACCGGTGCGGCCTCGATTTTGAGGGCACGACATACCGTCATGGCCAATGCGCGATTGAAATTGGCATCGGGCATCGACACCCAGTCGTTGCGCTCCAATGCCTGCAATTTGCTGACAGGGACTTTGATGGTGGCTGCCAGGTAGTCGATTGACATCCCTCGCTCTTCGCGAGCCTTCTGCAAAAGCCCCCCCGCCCCGCCATTTGGCGCCGAAGAGACAGATTCCAAATCACTCATCAAAATGCCCCAACTCCAAAGCCGTCGCTTCCTTTGATCCCACAAACCGGCTGCGCAACTGGTCGGCCAGCTCATCTTGCGCCTTTTGGTTGCCCAACTTGTGCTCGATGCGAATGGCCAGCCACAGCGATTGCGCCGAAATCTGCTCCGGGACACTGTTCACACGTCGAACATAGAACAGGGCGCGATTCAACTCACCCCGGCGAAACAGAACCGCGGACAAGTTGTAGGCAGTGGCAGGATTGGATGGATCCTGCTCGTAAGATTTCAAAAGCGTTTTTTCTGCTTCAGGGTAGAGCCCCGCACTCACTTGGCAGACCCCTCTGGCCAGCAAGACCTTGCTGGTGGGAATGGTTCGAGGCCAAGTCAACGCCTGCTCGAACATGGCATCTGCCGCCGCGTATTTTCCCTGTCGGCACAAAAACCAGGCGTAGTTGTGCAGCACGCTGCCATCGTGGGGATCAAGACTGAGCGCCTTCTTGAAATTCTCATCAGCCAAGGCCGTTTCGCCCATGGCGTCATAGATCAGCCCACGCAATTCATGAGAGGCCGGCAGCGTGGGATCAATCGCCACCGCCTGCTTCAGTTCGTCGAGGGCTGTGGTCAGTTGCCCTTGCGCGTAATACGTGGTGGCGAGTTCGAGACGGATGCGCGCCCGCTTACGTACTTCTGTTTCATCCGATTGGGTTGGAAGGTCATCCCCCGTGGAGCGCAATCCGCCACGGGGCCCAGACGCGCACCCAGACAAATGCGCACAAGTCACCAATACAACCGAAGCGGCAAAAAACGGCACCCATGCCGATCGATAAGTAGTCATCCGACGATCTCCTGCAAGACGAAACGTGCGTTCGACCGAAATTCAGCGGGATTGGTTCTCTGAGCCATCCAATCGGCGAATCGAAATCGGCACGGCAACCGGTTTGCGCTGCATCCGGTCTTTGGCATTGGTGCGATCCTGCACCTCACCGGCCAATTGACCGCATGCCGCATCTATGTCATCACCCCGCGTTTTGCGAACAGTGGTCACGATACCAGCGTCCGCCAGGATTCGAGCAAAGGCTTGCACCCGTGATGCGTCCGAGCGACGCAATCCTGACTGAGGAAAAGGATTGAAAGGGATGAGATTGAACTTGCAGGGAATTTTCCCTTTGACCAAGTCGATCAACTGTTGAGCATGCTCGTCAGTGTCATTCACACCAGCCAGCATGCAGTATTCGAACGTGATGAAGTCGCGAGGGGCTGCAGCCAGATAGTGTCGACAGGTGTCGAGCAACTCGCGAATGGGATATTTACGGTTGAGCGGAACGAGCTCATCGCGCAACACGTCATTCGGGGCGTGAAGCGAAACCGCCAAGGCAACCGGGCAATCGACCATCAAGCGCTCGATCATCGGTACCACGCCCGAGGTAGACACGGTCAGTCGACGACGTGACAAGCCATAGCCGTGGTCATCCAGCATGATCTTCAAGGCAGGAATCAATGCAGAGTAGTTCTGCAATGGCTCGCCCATGCCCATCATGACCACATTGCTGATGATCCGCTCTGATTGACCAAGACGCTGACGCAAGGTGTGCTCGGCATACCAAATCTGCGCAATGATTTCGCCAGTCGTCAAATTGCGACTGAAGCCCTGATGACCCGTGGAGCAAAAACGGCAGCCCACTGCGCAGCCCGCTTGGGATGAGACACAAAGCGTGGCGCGATCGTCTTCAGGTATGTAGACGCTTTCAACAGCATTACCACCACCGACGTCAAACAACCATTTGATGGTGCCATCGGAGGAGACGTGCTCGCTGATGACAGGCAGGCCGTTGATTTCAGCCAGGCCTTGCAACTTGGAACGAAGGGACTTGGCCAGATCAGACATCTGGTCAAAATTTGTGGCCCCTCGTTGATGAATCCAGCGGAAAAGCTGGGTAGCGCGAAATCGCTTTTCGCCCAGCCCTTCACAAAACGCAGCCAACCCCTCAAGGTCAAAGTCAAGCAGGTTGGCGACGGTCATGACAAATCAACGGCTGTAAACGTTCATGCCGGGGAAGAAGAAGGCAACTTCCACAGCGGCGGTTTCAGCGGCGTCAGAGCCGTGAACGGCGTTGGCGTCGATGCTGTCGGCGAAATCAGCACGGATGGTGCCAGGAGCAGCCTTCTTGGGGTCGGTGGCGCCCATCAGATCACGGTTCTTGGCAATGGCGCCTTCGCCTTCCAGAACTTGCACGAACACGGGACCGGAAACCATGAAGCTCACCAGATCATTGAAGAAAGGACGCTCTTTGTGGACAGCGTAGAACTGCTCGGCTTCGGCACGAGACAGCTGAACCAGCTTGCCTGCCACGACCTTCAGGCCTGCGCCTTCAAAGCGGCTGATGATTTGGCCGATCACGTTCTTGGCAACGGCATCAGGTTTAATGATCGACAGGGTGCGTTCGATAGCCATTTAGTTCTCCTTAGTCAAAAGACTTGACAAAACCCAGCATTGTACTGCGGGGTTGTTGCAATTTCATAAAAAAGTGACTCGGGGCAGAAGCTCGTCAAGCCGAGCAAACCCGAGGAGCTGATTCAGCGACGGCCACGGCCCCCGCGGCCACCGCCACCAGATCGACCGCCGCCAGTCTTGCCAAAGTAGGCGTCAGCACCGATGTAACCCACCGATGTCTGCATCGGATCTGGCTGCCGAGGGCCCTTTTTCTGCCCACGCGCGTTGCCCTCACTGCCTGCGTTCTGATCTGGGCGCCCGAAACCCGACGTGATGCGCTTTGACCCCTTGGCAAATCGACGGTCAAACGTTTGCTCCAGCGGATTGGGAATAGGACCGAAATTATCCAGATCGTCATCGTCGCGGGGCGTCGAGGCGCGTTGCTCATCCCGCTGAGGACGTTGCTGACCTCGGTTGTCTTGGCGGTTGTCTTGGCCATAGGGGCCGCGACCCTGCTGAGGACCACGCCCCTGATGAGGCTGAGCACCGCCTGGCTTGCCGTTGCGGCCACCCTGCTGCGACTTTCGCTGCTGCCCCTTACCGCGACCAAACCCTTCACGATCCATGCCAGCCAAGGACTTGACGGCACGCACGTCGGATTCACCCAACTCCACCCAGACGCCACGCTTGAGTCCGCGCGGCAAAACGATCGCGCCATACCGAACACGGATCAAACGGTTGACGGTCAGGCCAACGGCGTCAAACAGCTTTCGGACCTCACGATTGCGACCCTCGGTGATGACCACACGGTACCAGTGATTCACCCCTTCACCACCACCGTTTTCGATGGAGACAAAGGAAGCCGTCTGGCCTTCAATCTCAACCCCGTTCAACAAACGCTGACGGGAAGCATCATCCAAACTACCGAGAACACGGACCGCGTACTCACGTTCGACACCAAACCGAGGATGCATGAGCTGGTTGGCCAATTCGCCAGAATTGGTGAACAGTAGCAAGCCTTCGGTATTCAAATCGAGACGCCCCACCGACATCCATTTGCCATTTTGGAGGCGCGGCAGACGTCGAAACACTGTCGGACGCCCCTGAGGGTCGTCATGCGTCACCACTTCGCCAACTGGTTTGTGATAGGCCAGGATTCGTGCTGGGGGAGGAGCAATGCGCACCTTGATGGGTTTGCCGGCCACTCGAACTTGATCGCCGAATGAGATGCGCTGTCCGATGTGAGCCACCTGACCGTTGACCTCGATACGGCCATCTTCGATCATCTGCTCAATGTCTCGGCGCGAACCGACACCAGCTTGCGCCAAGACCTTCTGCAGTTTGGGTGCGTCAGGCTCTGGACGCAAAACGCGCTTTCCAGGATCGGCCTCAGCGCTCTCTTCGACCGCCTCGACCGACTTGTCAAAGTCACCCGAGACCACCTCGGCAAACACTTCACTGGCTTGCTCGGCAGCCATCGCCCCGCGACGCGAGGGACGGTCTTCGCCTTCGTCGCTGGCGTCAACTTCTCCATCCGACAATGCACGCTCGCCACCGCCTTCAGCCTGGCGAGGTCGACGCTCTCCACGTTCTTCACGGCCTCCGCGATGACGATCGCGGCGACCTCGGCTTTCACGCTCTGGCTGAGCTTCAGTCTCGGCCAGATCGCTGGCGAGCGGGGTCAGCTCATCAGCCTTCGCCGCGACCACCTCTTCCGGCGCCAACTGCAAAAAGCCCTCTGGCGTGGCCTCACGAGTGCCCTCACCCAGCTGTGCCGCCTGAGCCTCCACCACCGGTTCTGGCGCCTTTTTGCGTGACACGCGCTTGGGCTTTTCAGGCATCTCAGCTGCTTCGACGGAAGCCTCTTGAGGCACGGTTGGTACCTCCAGTTCAGCAGTGGCCACGGGCTTCTTTTTTCGCACGGCCTTTTTGGCGGGCACGGTCGCCTCAGCCTCAGCGCCAAGCGTCACCGCCGCTTCAGCATCGACCACCTTGGGCTTGCGAGTACGCTTGGGTTTTGCCGACTCAGGCGCCAAGGCGTCTGCATTGGCATCAATTGCGGGGAGGATAGGATCGTTTTCAGAGCTCATGAGCTGACGATGAATGGGCCGAATCGGCTTGAGAAACTGGGTTATCTGACGCCTCATGCACCTCAGGAGCAGAGACGATCTCTTGGTCAATCATTGGCGAGCCCTCTTGTGGACTCTTTAGGGGAGGCAGAGCCTCCGGGTGGGCACTGGGTTCGACTGAGTCGAGCAGCAAAGTTTGCTGATCATCATCGACCGGCGTGTCCAATGCAGGTGCGGCCTCGGCGCGCACCTCCTCATCTGCGGGCAAACCAGGGAGCAAATCCGCACTCACAGGCAATCCATCCAGCGCAGGCAATTGGTCGAGCGAAGCCAGCCCCATGTCATCCAGGAACTGCTTGGTGGTGGCATACAAGCCCGGTCGACCGGGCGCATCGCGATGCCCAATGACCTCAACCCACCCACGATCTTCCAACTGTTTCACGATTTGAGAGCTGACCGTCACCCCACGGATGTCCTCAATATCACCTCGCGTAACCGGCTGCTTGTAGGCGATGATGGCCAAGGTTTCCATCGTGGCCCGCGAGTACTTGGGAGGCTTCTCAGGATTCAACCGATCGAGGTGCTGCTGCACTTCGGAACGCGTCTGGAACCGCCACCCAGAAGCCACCTCACGCAGCTCAACACCACGCCCAGCCCAGTGGGAGGACAGTTCTGCCAACCAGCCTCGAACCTCGTCTGCAGAAACCGCGTCATCAAAAAGCTGACGCATGTCTCGTACCGACATGGGTTGATGCGCGCACAACAAAGCTGCTTCGAGGACGCTAATGGCATCCTGAGGATTGAGGACTTCCATCTCTTCAATCGAAAAACCAGAAACCTGCCTGGGAACACAACTGCCCCACAACAGGGCACTTTGTTCAGCCAGACAAGACTGGCGTAGAAATCGGGGTCAAGACTGGGATCAGCCCCAGTGGCAACACTCAAAAATTGGGTGGACGCCTTGCGTCTGACGTCACGAAGGGCAACTTGCATCACGCAGCGGTCAGTCCTTCGGGTGGCGAATCAATTGATACCGGCTCAGCCAGCTTTTGATTGGAAGACATTATGCACCACGAATCGGCAGTTGGGGTGACTGCGTCAACTGATCCCATGCTTGCGCCATATCTTCAGGCAAGGCTGCACGCCACTCCATCGATTCCTGCCGAATGGGGTGGATCAGGGACAACCGCTCCGCGTGCAATGCCTGCCTTTCCATACCAAGGGCGGGCTCGCCTCCATAAAGGGTGTCCGCTACCAAAGGGTGCTTACGATGACTCAGGTGCACGCGAATTTGATGCGTGCGGCCAGTGTGCAAGGTGCAACGCACGCCACTGATGGGAGAACGATTGGGATCGACCTCGGCTGAGATAAGGCACTCGACGTCAGTTCGGGCCTCTTTACCGGATGACACCACGGCCATCCGCACCCGGGTCACTGGATCCCGACCGATTGGGGCATCCACTGTGAATGTCGCCAGGACTGCGCCATGCACCAATGCCAGGTACTGCCTGTGAACTTCTCTGGCGGCAATGGCGCGCGATAGGGCCGTCACCGATGCGATCGTCTTACCGACCACCATCAGACCACTCGTGTCTTTGTCCAGACGATGCACGATGCCAGCTCGAGGCAGATCAACCGCCCCGGCATGGTGAGCCAGGAGGCCGTTCATCAGGGTTCCAGACCAGTTCCCTGCGGCCGGGTGCACCACCAGGCCAGCTGGCTTGTTGACCACCAGCAGGTGCTCGTCTTCAAACACGATGTTCAGATTCATCAGCTCGGGCGTGAACGCCTGGCTTTGCGGTGTGGGCTTGAGGACGATGGCAACCCGTTGCCCCAATAGCACTTTTTTGGACGGGGAAAGAGCCACCGATTGGTCGATCTGCACCATCCCCGATTCGACCAACGTCTTCAAATAGCTACGCGAAAAATCTGGCACCAGACCAGCCAGAAATACATCCAGACGTTGCCCGCGCGCCTCTGCCCCCACCACCGCTTCCCTGCGAGGCCAATCGACCTCGGCCCCGTCACTCCAATCCTCATCCACCCCCTCGTCGACAGAAAGTGGCAACTCATCTGGTTCACGGTTCGTTCGATTTGGCATCGGGTGCTTCTATACTGGTGCGTCGGCGCTGAATTGCGCCATTTTGCGTGTGGAATGCATCCACCCACAGATCAAGTGAAACTGCTGAAGAAATTTCTGCCCTACCGCACCGCGACGATTCTGGCCCTCGTTTTGATGGGCACTCTGGTCACAGGCTGCGAAACGACGCCGCAAGACGAGTTTGCCGGCATCAGTCCGGACAAATTGTATGCAGACGCCAAAGACGATCAGGCCGATGGCAACTATGAAACATCGATCAAGAAGCTGGAAAAGGTAGAGGCCCGGGCCTCCGGCACCTTGCTGGCGCAACAAGCCCAACTGGATCTGGCCTACGCCTACTACAAGACCGATGAGAAGCCCCAGGCCTTGGCCAAACTCGATCGCTTCATCCGCCTGCACCCAACCAGCCCCGCACTGGACTATGCGTACTACCTGCAGGGCCTGATCAACTTCAACGATGATCTGGGCTTCTTTGGCCGAGTGGCGCGACAAAATCTGGCAGAACGCGACCAGCAAGCCTCACGTGATGCCTACGACTCGTTCAAGCAATTGGTTGAGCGTTTTCCCAACTCAAAATATGTGCCTGACGCCAAACTGCGAATGAACTACGTGGTCAACTCCCTCGCCGAGGGAGAAGTTCATGTGGCACGCTACTACCTGCGGCGAGGCGCCTATCTGGCCGCGGCCAACCGCGCCCAACAGGCCGTGAAAGACTATCGGCAATCGCCGGCGGTCGAGGAAGCTCTGTCCATCATGGTCAAGAGCTACACCCAATTGGGGATGAATGATCTGGCCTCAGATGCCGAGCGGGTGTTGAAGCTGAGCTTCCCCAACAGCCACTATTTACAGTAAGTTGATTCTGCCGGACAAAGAAAAGGGCCCCATGGGCCCTTTTCCATTTCTACAGCGGTCAAACCGATGTGGTTCCACCTGTTGCAAAGCCGCTCAAAACGCCTTGATCGTGAATTTCCGCCCCCACAGGGCGCACATCGACTGGTTCTTCGACCGGGGCGATTTCAGGGTTGGGATCCGTCAGGCCAGCTGCCTGCTCGCTTTGCTGGATCAGGTGAATGAATCGACGTGAGCGATCGTAAGGGAACACGTCGTGCACGTATCCTGCCTTGATCCGCTCTTTGTGCTGTTGCCAGAACTCGGCTTCAAGCAAGTCGGCGTGGTGTTCCATGAAGATCTTGCGAACTCTGGGATCACCCAGCAGGAAAGGCCCAAACGTTTCGGGGAAGACGTCATGAGGCCCCACTGAATACCAAACCTCACCGGACATTTCATCTTCTTCTGTGCGCGGCATAGGCACCTTGCGGAACTGGCAGTCGGTCACGTACTCAATTTCATCGTAGTCGTAGAACACCACCTTGCCATTGCGTGTCACACCGAAGTTCTTCCAAAGCATGTCGCCAGGGAAGATGTTGGCAGCCACCAGGTCTTTGAGGGCATTGCCGTATTCGATCACCGCATGCTCCAAAGCCGAGCCCTCTGCCTCCTGGATGTAGATGTTCAGCGGCACCATGCGGCGCTCGATGTAGAGGTGCTTGATGATCAAGGCATCCCCTTCTTCCTCGATCACGCTGGGCGCAAACTTGCGCAACTCGTCAATCAATTCATCATCAAAGCGTTGCCGTGGAAAGGCCACGTTGGTGAATTCCAGCGAGTCAGCCATCCGACCCACACGGTCGTGCTGCTTGACCAGTTGATACTTGCTCATGATCATCGCCCGCGTGGTTTCCTTCTGAGGAGGGAAGTAATCCTTGATGACCTTGAAGACAAAGGGATAGGACGGCAGATCGAACACGAGCATCACCATGCCTTTGATGCCAGGGGCGATGCGGAACTTGTCGTGTGAGTGACTGAGGTGAAACAGAAAGTCGCGATAGAACAGATTCTTGCCGTGTTTCTGCAACCCCAAAGCGCTGTACAGCTCGGCTCGTGGCTTGCGTGGCATCAGGGTGCGGAGGAACTGCACGTAGGCAGACGGCACCTTCATGTCAACCATGAAATAAGCCCGGGCAAAGCTGAACAAGGCCAGCAAATCGTCTTCGCCAAACAGGGCGGCATCGATGTACAAACGATTTTTGGAGTTGTGCAGAATCGGGATGGCAAAAGGCAGGCTGCGGAATCCGTTGATCACTTTGCCAACGATGTAAGCCCCTTTGTTTCGAAAGAACAAAGACGACAACACCTGGATCTGGAAATTGGTGCGAAGCCTGACTTTGCCGACCTGCTCTTGCAGGGCGTCGTAAACAAAGCCGATGTCGCGATCCAGATTCTCAAATTCGATCTGCAGACCGAAGTTGATCACCATGGTCTTGAGATCGGCGCGCAGGCTTTCCTTGGTCGGGTAATAGGCAATGAACGTAGGCTTACCATCGGCATCATCTTCAATGTATTCGGTCGACACAGCCGGACGCACAAAGATGAAGTCGTTTTGATAGTACTTGCGATGCAGGATCTTGATCGTGACCGAGTTGAAGAAAGTCTCGGCCAGTTCAGGCTGATGATGACCCGTCAGCAGGCCGATGTAGAACAGTTTGATCTGATGCCAGACCTCCATTGGCAAGGCGCTGGCTTGGTACTCGTTCTCAAGCCGTTCGACGGCTTCATCCACCCGCAAGTCATAGAACTCAATCCGCGCGCGTTGCGCCAACTGTTGGCCATGCCAATCGGCCGCCTCAAAGCGCTTCTGCGCTTGGGCACTTGTTTCTCGAAAAATCTTGTAGTGCTTGTCGAAGCCTTCTTGCAACGCACGCGCGATTTCAAAAACCCGAGGATCGGTCAGCTGTTGAGGAAACATGGTTCTACCTGTTGATGAAGATCACGCCTTCGCGCTGCGCTCAGCATAACGCCGCTTCAAGTTGTCCAATGCATGGGCATAGGCGCCAGCCAGTGCATCAGGCGAGGCAACTGACATGCGCATGTCATTGATCAAGCCATTGTGCAATCCATAAACCCAGCCATGGACGACCACTTCCTGCCCCCGCGCCCACGCATCTTGCACCACGGTGGTTTGGCACACGTTCAGGCTTTGCTCCAGCACGTTGAGCTCGCACAAGGCATCCAGTCGATCAGGGCCGTCTGGCAGCAGATACAGCCAATCCTGGTGTTGGTTGCGCACGTCTTGCACATGCCGCAGCCAGTTATCTGCGATCCCGATTCGCAGGTTTCTCATGGCCGCAGCCACGCCGCTGCATCCATAGTGCCCAACGACGATGATGTGCTTGACCTTCAGGGAGTCAATCGCGAACTCCATCACCGACAGGCAATTCAAATCCGAGTGCACGACCACATTGGCCACATTGCGATGTACGAACAACTCCCCCGGCAGCAGCCCCACGATCTCATTGGCTGGCACCCGACTGTCACTGCACCCAATCCACAAATACTGAGGTGACTGCTGCTGTTGAAGGCGAGAGAAAAAACCAGGTGAGCGAGACTCGATGTCTTTGGCCCAGGCACGGTTGTTGTCGAAGAGACTTTCCAGTTTCATGCCCCCAGTTTACAGAGACAGAAACCGTCTGTAACGGGCACAATGTCAAAGAACCTGATGTGATCGTCCATGAACCATTACGACCTGCATTACCCCTTTGAGCAAACCGTCCCGGCTACAGGCGACATCATGCAAATTGGCAAAGGGATCAACTGGGTTCGCATGCCCTTGCCCTTCGCCCTCAATCACATCAATCTGTGGATGCTGGACGATGACCTGAATGGCGATCCCGCGCTAAGCATCGTGGATGCCGGTGTGGCGATCGACCCCATTCGCCAGGCATGGAAAAAACTCTGGGATGAGTACGGTGGCAAACGCCCCTTGGCTCGGGTACTTGTGACGCACATGCATCCCGACCATGTCGGCAACGCGCACTGGCTGATTCAGCAATTCAGCACCACAAATGCGCCCGCCCGCCTCTGGATGAGTGCCGCCGACCACCTCGCGGCACAGCTATCATGCAAGGAAACCATGGGATACGGCGGGGAAAGCGCGACGCGTTTCTTCCGCGCCCATGGTTTGAAAGACGAAACATCGCTGGCCAAAATTGAGCAGCGCAGCGGCTACTACGCTTCAATGGTGCCCGAGGTACCGAGGGTCTACCGCCGCATGCTGGATGGCATGGACATCCGAATCGGTAACCGTACGTGGCGCTGCCTGACCGGTTATGGTCATTCGCCTGAGCACATCTCGCTGTTTGATGCTGAGAATGGCATCCTCATCTCAGGCGACATGCTGCTGCCCCGCATTTCAACCAACATCAGCGTGATCAACCTTGAACCGGAGAGCGACCCGCTCGGCCTGTACCTGGATTCGCTGGACCGACTGACGGCCTTGCCGCCTGAGACGCTGGTTCTACCGTCCCATGGATATCCGTTCGTGGGCATCCAGGCACGCGTCGAGCAACTGAAAGCGCATCACCAGGCTCGTTTGGCCGATGTCATGCAGGCCTGCAAAGAAGCTCCCAAATCTGCTGCCGAGTTATTGCCTGTCTTGTTCAAGCGCGAACTCGACTTGCACCAAACCACCTTTGCCATGGGCGAATCAATCGCCCATCTGAATTACCTGTGGCACCGTGGCCAGTTGCATCGCCATCAAAGTCACGATGGCACCTGGCGCTTCAGTCAGGAATCGTGACGTGCTTGAGTTGCTCGCGCATGTCGGCAAACTCGGGCATCACCGAGCGGACCACATCCCAGAATGCGGGGCTATGGTTCATTTCTCGCAGGTGAGCCAATTCATGGGCCACCACGTAATCAATGATGCTCAAGCTGAAATGAACCAGACGCCAATGCAATCGAATCGAGCCGTCTGCGCTGGCGCTACCCCATCGGGTCTTCGCTGAAGACAGGCTGACCTTCTTGACGGTCACGCCCATCTGCTGCGCAAAGTGCTGCGCGCGATCTTGAAAGATCACCTTGGCTTCTCGCTGCAACCAGGATTGCACGGCATCTCGGATCTGCTCGGGCGACGCATGTTGCGGCAAACCCAGATGCAGGGCTTGATGGACGATGCCAGGCAGCGTGGGCTCGCCTTCCTGCAATTTGGCCCCAGCAATACGGGGATCCAGCACCAGCACGACCTGATCGCCCAAGAATGGGATCACTGCCCCTTCTTTCCAGTCGATCTTGGAGGCGGCCATTCTTTCAGCCCGCTCACGCTGATCCACCAGCTTGGCGCAGATCCAACGCTCTTTGCTTCGCAGTGCGGTTTCAATGTCCGTCCAGGACGCCCACTTGGGTGCCCGAACAGACAAGCCATCGGTGGTCACCACCATCCCGATGCTGCGCCGGCGGGCGCGTTTGAACTCGTATGCGATCAAGGCCTGACCGAGCCGGATTTCATGCTGGGCTTGAGGATGGCGAAACGAAGCAACGTGATTTTCACGACCGCTTGAAGTCGAACGAAGCGGCGCCGAATGAGACAAAGACATCAATGAATAAATCGAAACGTCGGGCTGCCTATCCTGCGGCGTACCAGACAGATGTGTCGGTACGTCATCCCAGGGCAAGCCCATCTGTAAATCTTGATCGGAAACCGGTGACTCGGCGCTCACGACAATTCACCCGTGTGCGTGGTCACTGGCCCATCTTCACCCTGAACCCGCTTGTCGCGCAGGATGATGAAGTCAGCAAATGCCGACAGGTCCGGGTGAATGGTCAAATCTGGAACCCGCTGGCGCAGATCTACGAGATCTGCGTCTTGCATGGTGGCCGCTTGGCCCGTTCTGACCAGATGGGGTTCACACCCCACCGACTGCGCAGCCAGAACATCACGCGGCAAGTCACCCACCATGGGCACGCCAGTCAAGGCCACACCAAAGCGTTGCCCGATGGCCTGAAACAAGCCAGGCAAAGGTTTGCGACAGGTGCATTGATCTTCTGGTGTGTGGGGGCAGAAAAACACGGCCTCCACACGCCCCCCGACCCGAGCCAGCATCTGGTTCATCTTGGCATGCATGGCATTCAACGCGACCATGTCAAACAGGCCACGGCCAATACCAGACTGGTTGGTGGCCACGACGACATGCCAGCCCGCATGATTGAGACGAGCAATCGCCTCCAGCGCCCCGGGCAATGGCACCCACTCGTCGCTGGACTTGATGTAGTCCTCGCGCTCATGATTGATGGTGCCGTCGCGATCGAGGATGACCAGTTTCATGCCCTCTCCGGGGGTGCGTAGAGACAACAGATCAGGCCGCCAGTCGTGAAATGTCCGCAACCTGGTTCATGGCCTGATGCAAAGTTGCCAGCAACCCCAAGCGATTGGCTTTCAGCGCCGGATCTTCAGCATTCACCATGACCCCGTCGAAGAACGCATCCACCGGCGCCTTCAGCAAAGCCAAAGCTTGCAGGGATCCAGTGTAATCACCTTGCTCAAAGGCTGCATGGGCCTTGGGAGCGACCTGCTGCAAAGCATCGAACAAAGCGGTTTCGGCTGCTTCCTTGAACAAGGATGCATCGACCTTCGCTTCAACCGAAGTATCAGCCTTCTTGAGGATGTTGCTGACCCGCTTATTGGCTGCGGCGAGCGATTCGGCCTCAGGGAGTGCGGCAAATGCACGAACGGCAGCCAAACGGCGAGGCACTTGCCCCAGGCGGGCGGGACGCAAGGCAAGAACGGCATCCACTTCCTGGGCGCTGAACCCCTGCTCGCGCAAAGAAACAGCCAGACGGTCTGAAATGAACGCCAGCAGATGTTCCGCCGGGTTGCTGATCATCTCGCCGAATACGGGGATGACAGCCTCAAGCAGGTTCGGCAGATCCAGCGGCAGATTTTTCTCGACCAGAATACGGATCACACCCAGTGCATGGCGACGCAACGCGAATGGGTCCTTGTCGCCGGTCGGCAATTGGCCGATCCCGAACAGCCCGACCAAGGTTTCGAGCTTGTCAGCCAGGGCCACAACGGTACCCGTGTGATTGCGTGGCAGATCGTCTCCAGCAAACCGTGGTTTGTAGTGATCTTCGATGGCGATGGCGACACCGTCTCGCAGGCCCTCGTGGCGAGCATAGTAGCCCCCCATGATGCCTTGCAATTCAGGGAACTCGCCCACCATGTCGGTCAACAGGTCGGTTTTGGCCAACAGAGCGGCCTGCTGCACTTTGCTGTCGAGGACATCGAACTCGTCCTTGGCCTCCACCGTGTACGGCAGAGTCCCCAGACGGAGTTGGTTGACGATGGCGTGCGAAATGGAGCGAACACGTTCGGCGCGCTCACCCTGCGTTCCCAATTTGCCGTGATAAACCACTTTGGCCAGACCAGGAATGCGAGACTCCAAGGTCTTTTTGCGATCCTGGTCGAAGAAGAACTTGGCATCTGCCAAGCGTGGACGAACCACCCGCTCGTTGCCTTCGATGATCGCGCTGGGGTCTGAGGGGCGAATGTTGCTCACCAGCAGGAACTGGTTGGACAATTTACCCGAAGCGTCCAGCAAGGGGAAGTACTTCTGATTGGCCTTCATGGTCAGAATCAGGCACTCTTGCGGCACTTCCAGGAAAGCTGCTTCGAAGCGCCCGATCAACACATTGGGACGCTCGACCAGGGCCGTCACCTCATCGAGCAGAGCCTCATCATCAATCGGCTTCAGATCATGCCCGGCACGCCCTGCGGCTTCCTGCAATTGGGTCACGATCTCAGCACGGCGTTCGGCAAAACTCGCAATCACCGCCCCCTCTTCGGCCAATTGGGCGGCGTAGCTATCAGCATTGCGCAAGACGACCGAAGACACCTTGGCCTCAAATCGGTGACCTTGGGTTTCACGCCCAGACTGCAGCCCCAAAGTCGACACGGGAACCACCTGATCGCCATGCAAAGCCACCAGTCCATGCGCGGGGCGAACAAAGTTGACACTGGTCCAGCCCGGCTGGAAGCCCTCGCCTTCGCCTTCTTCGAGCTGGTAGGTCATGACCTTCGGAATGGGCAACTTCGCCAGAGATTCATCCAAGGCCTTTTGCAATCCATCAGCCAGCGACACCCCCGCCTTGACGCTATCAAGGAACAAAGCGTCAGCCTTGCCATCAGGCTGACGCTTCAATTGAGGGACGACTTCGGCGCCGACACCCAAAGAAGCCAACTTCTTGAGCAAGGCCGGGGTGGGGTGACCGGATGCATCCAACGCGACCGACACGGGCATCAACTTTTGCTGCACGGCCTGATCGGCCGCCTTCGAGACCACTTGCGTCAGGTGAACGGCCAGACGACGAGGCGACGCATAGGGCGTGACCACACTCGATGCCGACGCCAAACCTTGCGATTTCAGGCTGTCGCAGAGTACGTTGGCAAACGACTCACCCAGTCTTTTGAGTGCCTTGGGCGGCAACTCTTCGACAAACAATTCAACGAGAAGATTGGCGGTGCTCATGTTCAGGCAGCCTTTTTGTTATTGAGTTGTTCGATGACCTCGTCGGCCCAGGCTTTGGGGGCCATCGGGAAGCCCAAGCGGGCTCGGCTGTCGAGGTAGCTGGCCGCCACACTGCGTGCCAGATTGCGAATGCGGCCGATGTACGCCGCACGCTCGGTCACAGAAATGGCACCTCGCGCATCCAGCAAGTTGAACGTATGCGCAGCCTTGAGCACCTGTTCGTAAGCTGGCAGAGCCAATTGCTGCTCCATCAGGTACTTCGCCTGGGATTCGTAATTGGTGAAGGCGTCGAGCAAAAACTCAACGTTGCTATGCTCAAAGTTGTAGGTTGACTGCTCCACCTCGTTTTGATGGAATACATCGCCGTATTTCAAACCGGGCGCATAGACGAGGTCGTACACGTTTTCTACGCCTTGTAGATACATGGCCAGGCGCTCCAGGCCATAGGTGATCTCGCCTGTGATCGGTTTGCAATCGATGCCGCCCACTTGCTGGAAGTAGGTGAACTGTGTCACCTCCATGCCGTTGAGCCAGACCTCCCAGCCCAAACCCCACGCGCCCAGGGTCGGGTTCTCCCAATCGTCTTCAACAAAGCGGATGTCGTTCTTCTTCAGATCGAAGCCAAGGGCTTCCAGCGAACCGAGGTAGAGCTCCAGGATATTGGAGGGCGCAGGCTTGAGCACCACCTGGTATTGGTAGTAGTGCTGCAAGCGATTCGGGTTCTCTCCGTAACGGCCATCTTTCGGGCGACGGCTCGGTTGCACGTAGGCGGCCTTCCAAGGCTCTGGCCCCAATGCCCGCAGGAAGGTAGCGGTATGGCTGGTCCCAGCCCCCACTTCCATGTCGTACGGTTGAAGCAATGCGCAGCCCTGGGCATCCCAGTAACTTTGCAAACGCAAGATCAATTGCTGGAAGGTCAGCATGTTTGTGCCTTTGTCTTATTCAATGCTCACGCCGCGTTTCGACGCCGCAAAGGTTGGATTCTATTCAATGCGATCGCCGCCAGAGCGCCGACGACCACGAGGGGCCAAAGCCCCCAGCGGCCCGCCCACCAGGCATAGGGCGTGACGCCCGCATAGCCTTGAACGCTTGCCACCAGTTGACCCCGCGTATTGGGCGGCAGTTTCTTCAGGATGGCGCCGTTGGGGCCCACCACCATCGTCGCACCGGTGTTGGTTGCACGAATGGTCGGGATCTGAAACTCCAACGAGCGCATCCGGGCGATCTGTTGATGCTGGAAGATGGCCACTTCGTCACCAAACCAGGCCAGATTGCTCACGTTGGCCAAAATCGTTGGCGCAGCCCGCGGATCGGCAAATCTCGCCGCAATTTCTTCGCCATACAAATCTTCGTAGCAGATCGTCGGCGCGATGCGCTGCCCCGCGACGTCAAACGACGGCGTGACCAAGGGCCCGCGATCAAAATCGCCCAAAGGCATGTTCATCAACTGAACAAACCAATGGAATCCCCAGGGGATGAATTCACCGAACGGGACCAGATGATGCTTGTTGTATCGGTAGTAGCCTGCCGGCTCATTGGACGCCTGCGCTGACAACCCCACCACCGAATTGGTGTAACCGGCCTCAAAACTGCCTAAGGGAATCCCGAACAGCGCGTAGCGTCCAGAGGCCTTGAAGCCGCCAAGCAGGCCGCTCCAATAATCATCGGGCAATTGAGAAGGCAGCAGCGGAATTGCCGTCTCGGGGGCCACCACCAGATCCGTTTGAGCCGACAGCATGGCTTTGGCGTGCCACACCAGCATGGGTACTTGCAGCGCGGATTCGAATTTTTCGTCCTGTGGAACATTGCCCTGAAGCAAGGTGACGCTGATGGCGCGGCCCACCGGTTTGGTGAACTGTGCGCCCGCGATGTCCGGCTGCCAGACGATCGAACCCACGAGCGTCACCACTGCCACCATCCGGCTCCAATGCAGGGACGAGAGGCTGCGCGTAACAGCCCACTGGCGGACTGTCAGAACCGCAGCAGCCACCCACACAGCCCACAAGGCCCCCACTCCGTACACGCCGCACCAGGGGGCGAGTAAACGCCAGGAGACATCCACCAAGCCATACCCGCTCGAGGCCCAAGGGAATCCCGTGAAGATCATGGCTCGCGCCAACTCGGCAAGCAGCCAAACGCTACCCCAGCCCCACGCGCTGCGCCAGACACCAGCCTGTGAGGGGCGCTGTGACCAAAGCCAACCGGCACCGGCCAGGTAAATGGCAAGAAACAAGCTCAGCAGAAGCACGGACAGCGCAGACAGCCAGGCAGGTAAACCACCATAACGATGCAAACTGACGTACGTCCAACCAGTGCCGCCAATCAACCAGACGGTGCCATAGAGCCAAGCCGCCAAGGCCGCCTGCCTGGGCGAACGAGCGTCCGCCAGGGACCACACCAACGCAGCCATGCCGGCTGTTTGCAGCAGCGCCGCCAAAGGGGGCCACACCGCATCCACCCAGGGCGTTAATGCAAGTGCATGGCAAATGCCACCCACGATCGCCAGACCGATCTGACGATTCAAGACACGCATCAACGGCATCACGACTCGGCGGAATCGTCAGGCTGCGGGGCCTTGACCACCTTGAACCAGCGCACGGCACCGCCGCGCGCCAGCATCACGGTGAAGCGCAAGCCCCCCACGTCAACGGACTCACCTCGGGGCGGAACTCGGCCGTGCTCGTGCGCCACCAGTCCCCCAATCGTGTCGAAATCCTCAGTGGGCAGTTGGGTGCCAAAGATCTCGTTGACGTCCTCGATCAAAGCGTCACCAGCCACACGCTGGCTGCC
The DNA here is from genome assembly GCA_028864885.1 of Burkholderiales bacterium. Classification (GTDB taxonomy): domain Bacteria; phylum Pseudomonadota; class Gammaproteobacteria; order Burkholderiales; family Burkholderiaceae_C; genus Aquabacterium. Next base: position 49,579 of record JAGWLR010000007.1, read on the forward strand.
GTCTGCCAAGGTAAAAATACTGGACTGGCCATCGTCTTCATCGAACTCGTCTTCGATCTCGCCAACGATTTCCTCCAGCACGTCTTCGATGGTCAACAAGCCTGCGGTCTTGCCAAATTCGTCGATGACGATGGCCAAGTGGCTTCGGTTGGATCGAAACTCGCGCAACAGTTCATTCAAACCCTTGGATTCAGGCACAAATTCGGGCGCACGCAGCAGGGTTCGGATATTCAACTCGGGCGCACGCTGCAGTTTCAGCAGATCCTTGGCCAGCAAGATGCCAATGATGTTGTCACGCGAGCCTTCAAAAACCGGGAAACGGGAATGACCGGTGTCGATCACCTGCGCCAGAATTTCTTCGTATGGCGCATCGATGTCAACCAGATCCATCCGCTTGACAGCCACCATGACATCCCCAGCGGTCATGCCAGCCATGCGGATGACACCTTCGAGCATCACACGCGATTCAGGCTCAATCACCTCACGATGCTCAGCCTCGGCCAGGGTTTCAATCAATTCGTCGGTCGAATCTGGCCCTGGAGAGAGGAATTCGACCACCCTGTCAAACAAGCTGCGACGATCTCGCTCCTTTAAAAGAGGAGACACATTGGGTTTATCAACCTTAGCTGGTCGACTATGAGAAGGTTCGGACACGGCACAAATGCCTTGGTTGCGATGACCCAAGAATACCCCATCCCCATGTCAAATCAGTCACACTGAGTGACTTGGCCCCCGTTTACAGGGCTACACTCGTGGGATGAGCCAGATTCCAGTCACCATCCTTACCGGATTCTTGGGCAGTGGCAAGACCACCTTGCTCAAGCGTGTCCTGACCGAAGCGCACGGCCAGAAAATTGCCGTGATCGAAAACGAGTTCGGTGAAGAAAACATCGACAACGACATCCTCGTTGCCGACACCGACGAGCAGATCATCCAGATGAGCAACGGCTGCGTCTGCTGCACGATTCGTGAAGATTTGAGAGAAACCCTCGCCGATCTGGCCGCTCAAAAGCGCGCCGGCACCCTAACGTTCGAGCGCGTAGTCATCGAAACCACGGGCGTGGCCGACCCGGGCCCCGTGGCGCAAACCTTCTTCATGGATGACGAAATCGCCGAGCTGTATCTGCTCGACGCCATCGTCACCCTGGTTGATGCCAAACACGCCAACAAACAACTCGACGAGCGTCAGGAAGCCCGCCGACAAGTGGGTTTCGCTGACCAGATCTTCATCAGCAAGACCGATCTGGTGACCCCACAGGAAGCCGATGCGCTGTCCCACCGCCTCAAGCACATGAACCCCAGAGCACCTCAAAAGCGGGTGCACTTTGGCGATGTGCCACTGAAGGAAGTGTTGGATCTGAAGGGATTCAACCTGAACGCCAAGCTGGACATCGACCCAGACTTCCTCAATGAAGGCGGACACGATCACCACCATGATCATGACTGCGGCCATGACCACGAACATGGTGAACATTGCGATCACCCGCACCATCATCGTCACGACGACGATGTCAAGTCCTTTGTCTTCAAGTCAAACCGTCCCTTTAATGCGACAAAACTGGAAGATTTCCTGGGCTCGATCGTCCAGATTTACGGCCCCAAAATGCTGCGCTACAAGGGTGTCTTGTACGTTTCAGGAATGGACCGAAAGGTCGTTTTTCAGGGCGTGCACCAGCTGATGGGCAGCGATCTGGGTCCGAAATGGGCCAGCGGCGAGACAAAAAACAGCAAGATGGTGTTCATCGGCATTGACTTGCCACAGGACCTGTTCAAAGCTGGACTGGAACAATGTTTAGGGTGAAACCAATGGTTACCCCGGAGACTGGGCTTGACTAAAACACCCATAAGCGTCGCTACAATCCGCGCGCTTCAGGTGTCGGAGCCCTCTCCGTCCTGAACATTGCGACCTATTTTGGAAGGCGATGGAGCAGTACCTGGCCATACGTCAAAGCACCGACCACCTGTCTGTGGATCTTGCATTGGATGAAGGAGGATCCTGTGACCAAGTCTTCTACCGCTACCAAGCCGGCAAGCGCTGCGACCAAAGCTGCCAAGCCGGCCGCCAAGAAAGCGTCTGCCAAGACCAGTACAACCACCGAGACCAAGAAGCTGGCTTCTGCTCAGACTCAAGCTTCGGCCAAGAATGCCGAAGCTGTCCTATCAGCCAAACCAGCGGCAACAGCACGATCGTCGTCCAAAATCAGTACCCAAGACAACATGCCTACCCCCGCAACCAAGGTTGACCCCAAACTCGCCAACGCCTGGAAAAACAAAGCCGGCCGTGACCTCACCGAAGCCGAACTGCTGGCCATGCCTGACAGCGAGTACATGAGCGACAAACAACTGGACTTTTTCCGCGCCCAACTAGAGGCGCAGAAAGATGACCTGCTGTCTAACGCTGGCGAAACCACCGAACATCTGCGTGAAGACACGTCCATCGTGCCGGACCCGGCCGACCGCGCCACCATCGAGGAAGAACATGCCCTCGAACTGCGCACCCGTGATCGTGAGCGCAAGCTGCTGAAAAAGATCTCCCAGGCTCTGGCTCGCATCGAGTCGGGCGAATACGGGTTCTGCGACGAAACGGGCGAGCCCATCGGACTGGGCCGTCTGATCGCCCGCCCGACTGCCACCCTGTCGCTTGAGGCGCAACAACGCCGCGAACTCAAGCAAAAAATGTTCGGAGATTGATTCAGCTAACGACGGGAAACACGTTTTGATTTTTTTGCCTGGCCATTCCCAAACATGAGCAAGGACTCTGGCGGCTTTTTGAAGAAAGTGGTGAGGTTCGTTGCCAATCCGACCACGGATTGGACCGAACTGGATGCCCCTGCGTCAGAAGTTGACCGCGAAAGCGAATACGCCAAGAGTGAAATCAAGGCGATGATCGAGCGCAAGCGCCGTAACGACTTCGTGCGCAAGCGCGAGCTCGACATGCTGCGCAAGATCCGCCGTGAGGGCTTGAACCAGGACAACGCCCTCCTGCTGGGGACCGCCTCCAAGCTGGATCCCGACTCTCGCCCCCAAAATGGGGCCAGATCAGACATCGCCGTCAAAGCAAAAATCGATGAAATCGAAATGCAGATGGTGGGCGATCCTGCTGCCCGCCTGATGCGTCCACCGGCCGCCGTGAGTTCAGTACACGGTCGGCTTACCGACTTGAAGCCGGCTGCCCCGTCAGTGTCGCCCGTGGCCCCTACCCAGCCATCGGTTCTGCCTGTCAGCCCAGACTCGGTTCCGCGGATGACGCACTCAGTAGCATCATCCCTGGATCTGCCATCCCAATCGGGGGGGCCTGCATTCCAGCACTCTCAGTTGCCGGGCGGCGCCACTGGCGTAGTGCCACCCTTGCCGCAGCACGGAATGGCGTCAACGGAAGCGGTTGCCGTCGCCGAAGTTGTACACGACCCTGAGTTGGACGAGGCCGTCATCGCGTTTGCCAATGCGGACTTCGATCAATGCGAGCACGGGCTGCTTGATTTGGTGAACCCCGGCGGTTCCAGACACGATCAAACCGAAACCTGGATGGTTCTGTTTGATTTTTACCGTTCATTGGATTTGCCGGAACAATTCGACAACCTGGCGGTGTCTTTCGTTCATAAATTTGGGCTTTCTGCTCCACAGTGGTACTCCTTGCCGAAGCGGGTTGCAGACTACTTGGCGACCAAAGCGCAAGCTGCCTCTCCCCCCGAACCCGAGACGCCTCCCGCTGCGGTCGAAACCCAGGAAGATGAAGGTCAAACGGTCAAGACCCTGGAAGGATGGATCGCTCCCCGACTGCTCGACGCCGAGGCCATTTCCCAATTGCGAGTGGAAGCACTGCAAATGCCCAAGCCATGGACCATGGATTGGAGCGATGTGGTTCGCGTGACGCCAGAAGGTGCAGCGGGCTTGAGTCAATTGATGCAGCAATGGGCCAAGGAAAAATCCGACATCAACTGGATTGGCGTCGAAAACCTGCTCAACATCCTGGCCGACACCGCCCCCTCTGGGGTCAAGGATGCAGATCCAGCTTGCTGGATGCTGCGCCTGGATGTTTTGCGCTTGTGCAATCGGCCCACCCAGTTCGATGAAGTCGCCATCGACTATTGCATCACCTACGAACTGTCGCCCCCATCCTGGGAGCCAGCGCAAGCTCGGGTGCGTTTGTTGGATGACTCGGTCAGCCCTCTGTCTCGATCCCTGTCGCATGTCAGCGAAATTTCGACCAGCTTTGTCGAGTCTCAGATGCACAACGAAGTGGAGTTCGTGCAGGTGGCCTCGCTGGACCTGTCGGGTCAGCTGATCGGTGACATCGGCAACATTTTGGGTGAACTCGACAGTCAATTGGGTGAAAGCGTGTCTCTCGACATCGACTGCACCTACCTGCTGCGGGTTGACTTCATCGCAGCTGGCGACTTGCTGAACTGGGTGCTGGCTCGCCGCTCAGAAGGCCGCGCGGTCAACTTCCTCAACCCTCACCGCCTGGTGGCTCTGTTCTTTGGCGCCATGGGCATCAACGAGCACGCTCGCGTCAAACTGCAGCTCGTTTGAGGGCTTGAAAGCCCTGGGGTTGCCCCCATGTGAGGGCGACATCAACTGCGCCCCCAGCCATGGGGGTTTCCCAAATGGAGTCATACCACGGCACGACGATCGTCAGCGTTCGTCGCCAAACCCCCGACGGCTGGCTGGTCGCCATGGGCGGGGATGGCCAAGTCACACTGGGGCACATCGTCGTCAAAGCCAGTGCTCGCAAGGTGCGAAAGCTTTACCGAGACCAGGTCTTGGCTGGCTTTGCGGGCGCCACGGCTGACGCCTTCACGCTTTTCGAACGCTTTGAAGCCAAGCTGGAAAAACACCAGGGGCATCTGGCTCGCGCAGCTGTCGAGCTCACCCGTGATTGGCGCACCGATCGGGTTCTGAGACGGCTGGAAGCCATGCTCGCGGTGGCCAACAAGGACACCTCGCTGATCATCACTGGCAACGGTGATGTGCTGGAACCTGAGCACGGCATCATTGCCATCGGATCCGGGGGCGCATACGCACAAGCTGCGGCACGCGCCTTGTTGGCCAACACCGAATTGAGTGCGGCCGAGATGGTGAAGAAGTCTCTCGAAATCGCGGGAGACCTTTGCATCTACACCAATCAAAACCACCTCATTGAGACCTTGTGATGAGCATGACGCCGCAAGAAATCGTCCACGAACTGGATCAGCACATCATCGGCCAAAAGGCAGCCAAGCGGGCCGTGGCCATTGCGTTACGCAATCGCTGGCGCCGACAGCAGGTTGACCCCGCCCTTCGCACCGAGATTACCCCCAAGAACATCCTGATGATTGGGCCCACTGGTGTGGGGAAGACTGAAATTGCGCGGCGCCTGGCCAAATTGGCGGACGCCCCCTTCATCAAGGTCGAAGCCACCAAATTCACCGAAGTGGGTTACGTTGGCAAGGATGTCGACACGATCATCCGTGATCTGGTCGAGACAGCGATCAAGCAAGAACGCACCCGTCAGATGCACGAACAGAGGGCCAAAGCGGAAGACGCGGCGGAAGAGCGCTTGCTGGATGTGCTGGTGCCTCCGCCTCGGAGCGAATTTGGCTTGACACCCTCGACAGCGTCGACTGACAACACGGCCAGACAAGTGATGCGCAAGCGCCTGCGTGAAGGCTCACTGGACGACAGAGAAATCGAAATCGAGTTGTCCGAGAGCAAGCCTCATGCGGTAGAAATCCTGAGCCCAGCGGGTATGGAAGAGATGGCTGAGCAACTGCGCGGCATGTTCTCGCAGATGGGTCAAAACCAACGCAAGAGCCACAAGTTGACCGTGGCAGAGGCACGCACCCATTTGATTGAAGAAGAGTCGGCCAAACTGCTCAACGAGGACGAGATCAGAGCCCGAGCCCTGGAACGGGCCGAACAAAATGGGATCGTCTTCATTGACGAAATCGACAAAGTGGCGAGCCGTGCTGAAGGCCAGTCGAGCGCAGAGGTGTCTCGGCAAGGCGTGCAACGCGATTTGCTTCCGCTGGTCGAAGGCACGACCGTCAGCACCAAATACGGTATGGTCAAGACCGACCACATCCTGTTCATTGCCTCAGGTGCGTTCCATTTGAGCAAGCCCAGCGACCTCATCCCGGAATTGCAAGGGCGATTCCCGATTCGGGTCGAGTTGTCGTCGCTGTCCGTTGAAGACTTTGAAGCCATCCTCACTCAGCCAACAGCCAGTCTGATCAAACAGTATCAGGCCCTGCTATCTGCCGAAGGGGTTTCATTGTCCTTCACCGCTGAGGCCATCCGTCGCTTGGCGCAGATCGCCTTCGAGGTCAACGAAAGAACCGAGAACATCGGAGCCAGACGCCTGTCCACGGTCATGGAACGGTTGCTGGAAGAGCTGTCTTTCAATGCACCCAACCTGAGCGGGCAGTCACACGAAGTCACCTCAGACGAGGTGGATCAACGTTTGGGTGAGTTGGCACACAACGAAGATCTGTCGCGATTCATCCTGTGATGAGTGTGGACTCGGCCAAAGTCAGCAGACCTTCAAAGATGAGGTTTTCGACGACATGGGCCTGCAACTCGTCCACATGAGACAACCTTGAAACGGCGCCACCGGACATGATCAGCAGGGGTGGCTGTCCGGTCCGGCGCTCAAGGCGCTTCATCGTTCGTTCGATGGCACCAGCAATGGCATCGGTGCCACCGCTCATCAAGGCATCGCTGGTATTGGTTGGAAAATCACGCACTTCACCTGTGGGCACTTTCAGACCAGCCGTACCACTCTCCAGGGCTCGGTACATCAGGCCAAAGCCCGGCATGATCAAGCCGCCCAGGAAAAACCCAGCCTGGTCAACTGCATCGACCGTGACCGCTGTTCCGACCATCACCGCCAGCACAGGCGGCGGATGATCGGCATTGAGCCTCAGCGCTCGCTGGCGGGCGCCGATGATTGCCGCCCACCGATCCGAACCCAGGCGCTGCGGATGCTCGTACCCGTTCACCACCCCGCCTGCCTTCACCCCCGAAGTCAACCATCGCGGCTGCAGCGCCCATCTCGACAACTGCTCTTCGACCCGTCGTTTGATCGCTTCGCCAGCCACCACGCACCCCAACATGCCGCTTGGTACCGGGAGATGACGCCAATCTGACTCCCAAAGCCGATCAATGTCTTCCAGCACCACAGCGCCATGCGCCATCAATTTGGCATCGGCTGACGCCCGCTCATACAGTCCCCATTTCAAACGGGTGTTCCCAATATCGATGACCAAAAATGACATGCGGTGCTCTTTTTGCTGGTTACGCGATTCTGCACGCAAGAAGACACTTCCCCGATGGCCACTTCAAATTCCCCCACCTGTGGCCACCCCAAATTCCCCCAGGCAAGACGCTTGGATTATGAGGGTTCAGGCGTGATGGCCAGACGTGCGGCGGCCTCTTTGAGCCTGTAGCTCTTGCCCTCGAACTC
>JAGWLR010000008.1 GCA_028864885.1 Burkholderiales bacterium
TGATGGGCACGGGCTTGAACTGAGATTGCGTCAACCGCACCCAATCTTGCTCGTCGACCGGCTGGATGCCTTGCACATGGATGTCATCGGCCCAGTCTTGCGCGAGGATCAATGTGGCGGCTTCCAGGGCTTCGGCCTCAGAGGGGAAGAGGCATTTCACGGTCGAGCGTTGCCAGGCTTCGCGCGGCACGGGCATGCCGGGTTCGCCCCACAGGGCCTCTTCGTGCTCGGTGTCGGCGTCGGCGTCTTCCACCGACACGGACAGGGCATCGATCTCCATGAGCGCATCGCTCAAGAGTTCGACTTCGGCTTCCTTGGCCAGCAAGGTCAGTTCAAACAATGCCATCTGGTGCTCTCAGCGCTTGCGTGCGGCCATCCAGCCTTCAAGATAGTGGATGTCGGTGCCGCCTTCGACGAACTTGGCGTCGACCATCAGCTCGCGGTGCAGCGGGATGTTGGTCTGGATGCCTTCGACCACGGTTTCAGACAGCGCCGTGCGCATGCGGGCCAGAGCCTGCTCGCGGGTATCGCCGTGCACGATGATCTTGCCGATCATCGAGTCGTAATTGGGGGGCACGAAGTAGTTGGTGTAGATGTGCGAATCGACGCGCACGCCAGGGCCGCCTGGGGCGTGCCAGGTGGTGATGCGGCCGGGCGAGGGTATGAACTTGACCGGGTCTTCGGCGTTGATGCGGCACTCGATGGCGTGGCCGCGCAACTCGATCTGGCGCTGTGTGAAGGGCAGCTTCTCGCCGGCGGCCACACGGATCTGCATCTGCACGATGTCGATGCCGCTGGTCATCTCGGTGACCGGGTGCTCCACCTGCACACGGGTGTTCATCTCGATGAAGTAGAACTCGCCGTTTTCATACAGGAACTCGAAGGTGCCCGCGCCACGGTAGCCAATCTTTTTGCAGGCGGCCGCGCAGCGCTCGCCGACCTTTTCGATCAGGCGGCGGTTGATGCCAGGGGCCGGTGCCTCTTCGATGATCTTTTGATGGCGGCGTTGCATGGAGCAGTCGCGCTCACCCAGCCAGACGGCGTTCTTGTGGGTGTCGGCCAGGATCTGGATCTCCACGTGGCGTGGATGCTCCAGGAACTTCTCCATGTAGACCTCGGGGTTGCCGAAAGCGGCACCCGCCTCGGCCTTGGTGGTTTGCACGGCGTGAATCAGCGCGGCTTCTGTGTGCACGACGCGCATGCCACGTCCACCACCACCGCCCGCAGCCTTGATGATGACCGGGTAGCCCACCGAGCGGGCAATCTTGATGATCTCTTTGGGGTCATCGGGCAAAGCGCCTTCCGAGCCGGGCACGCAGGGCACGCCCGACTTGATCATGGCCTGCTTGGCCGAGACCTTGTCGCCCATGATGCGGATGGACTCGGGGGTGGGGCCGATGAAGGTGAAGCCGGACTGCTCAACGCGCTCGGCAAAGTCGGCGTTCTCCGACAAGAAGCCGTAGCCAGGGTGAATGGCCTCGGCATCGGTCACTTCAGCAGCCGAGATGATGGCCGGCATGTGCAGGTAGCTTTGCGTCGAAGGGGCGGGGCCGATGCACACGGCTTCATCGGCCAGCTTGACGTACTTGGCGTCGCGGTCGGCCTCGGAGTAAACGACCACGGACTGGATGCCCATCTCGCGGCAGGCACGCTGGATGCGCAGGGCGATCTCGCCGCGGTTGGCGATCAGAATCTTCTTGAACATGGCGTCATCCCGCCTTATTCAATGATGAACAGAGGCTGACCGTATTCGACTGGTTGGCCGTTTTCGACCAGGATCTTGGTGATGGTGCCGTCCTGGTCTGCTTCGATCTCGTTCATGATCTTCATGGCTTCGATGATGCAGACGGCTTGGCCTTCCTTGACTTGGTCGCCGACTTCGGCAAAGGCCTTGGCCCCGGGGCTCGATGCCCGGTAGAAGGTGCCAACCATGGGCGACTTGACGACGTGGCCCGTTTCTTCGGCTGGCGCTTCGGCGACAGCGGTTGGGGCGGTTGCAGCAATTGGGGCCGCAGCCATTTGGGCGACAGCAGGTTGCATCACGGGCATGGCCATCGCGACGGGCGTGGCGCCAGCCTTGACGATGCGCACTTTGCCATCGGCCTCGGTGATTTCCAATTCAGACACATTGGACTCAGAGACGAGGTCGATCAAGGTTTTCAGTTTGCGCAAGTCCATGTTGCGATCTCCAGCGTATCGTGCGAGCGCGGGGCTCGGGGTAAAACAGGTAACGGAACCGAGGGGGCGGGTCAGTTGCGAGAAGGGGCGGCCAGGCGTTCCAGAGCAGCGTCCAGAGCCAGTCGATAACCAGCCGCGCCCAATCCGACGATGGTGCCCTCGGCAATGTCGGAAAAATAGGAGTGGTGGCGGAAGGGTTCACGCTTGTGCACGTTCGACAGGTGCACTTCGATGAACGGGATGGCCACGCCCGCCAGCGCATCGCGCAGGGCCACGCTGGTGTGGGTGAAGCCGCCGGGATTGATGATGATGAACTGCGTGCCGTCCGTGCGAGCAGCGTGCACGCGGTCGATCAGAGCGCCTTCGTGGTTGCTCTGAAAGGTGGACAAGCTGGCCCCTCGCTGGGTGGCGAGGTCAGTCAGCGTGGCGTTGATCTGATCCAGAGTGGTGGCGCCGTAGACCTGGGGCTCGCGAGTGCCCAGCAGGTTCAGGTTGGGGCCATGAAGGACAAGGATCTGCATGCGTCTTTGGCTTGGGACCGAAGTCGTTGGGCCAAGAAAGTGAACGTAGGCGCATTTTAAGCGCAAATGACGGCAAAACCACGAAATTGGGAAATTTTGGAAAGTTCAAGCCTGTCACCGTCGGGCGCCAGTGTCCGGGAACTGGGGCAGATTGTCAATTCAGTCGGTCAAAGACTCTTGGCAACCCGAAAGCCGTAATTCATGTTGCGCTCGTTCGGGGCCGTGGCGTATCCAGATGTGATCTTCAGCGTGGAGGGGCGACCGTAAAAGGAACCGCCGCACATGATGCGTTGGTCACCCTCTGGTCCACTGGCATCTTCCACCCATTGCCAGACATTGCCCAGCATGTCGTACAAGCCATAGGGGTTGGGGGCAAAACTGCCCACGGGGGCTGTGGATTGGTTGTCCCACTGGCTACCGCAACCATCGCAGTTGGCGTTGTTTTTGCCGGTCTGTGCACCCCAGTAATAGTCGGTGGTGGTGCCGGCTCGGGCCGACATCTCCCATTCATTTTCTGTCAGCAGGCGGTAAGCGACGCCGGTCTTGCGGCTCAACCAGACGGTGTAGGCCTTGGCATCTTGCCAACTGATGTTGATCACCGGGCGCTTGCCTCGCCCCCAGCCTTGGTCAGAGGGCAGATAACCGTTGCACCCACCACCGGCGACGCAGGCGTCCCACTCTTCGAAGGTGACGGCGAATTTGCCGACACTCAGTTTGCTGTGAGGGATCTGCAGCATCTCGGGGCAAACGTCGCAATCTTTTTCGGGCAGGCGCGAGAGGGTGTCGAGGGTGCGGTTCAAGGCGGCCAAGGCGTCGCCGTAGTACTTGCCGTTTTTGCCGGCCAGCAGCAGGTATTTTTCATACATGGCCTTGGCGCGGCGGTCGCTTTTCACCTGGACCAGGGCGTTGGCGTAGTGAAAGTAAAAGCTGTCTGGCAGGGGCACATTGAGCGCAACCAACTCTTCCATGCGTTGCACTTCGAGCGCGTGATCTTGCGCGTCGCGGGCGGCTTTGATCTGCAGGATCAAGCGATCTGCTTCCATGTCAGGCGGCAGCGCCCAGGCGGGCTGGGTCAAGGCGCTCAGGCCGAGCAGGAACAGCAGGAGGGCAAACAGGCGCGAGGACATCATGGGGTGGTCAAAGGGTGGTTGGTCGCCAGCACCGTGGGGATCGGGGCGGTGTCCAGCATGGACAAGGTGGGGCGAGGGGTCACAGAGGGCACTCCGTCGTCTAGCAAGGCTCCCCATCGTTGGCGAGCCGCGTCATCCGGCATCGTGGCGGTGGTGGGGCCGGCTGCGGTGGGTGGCAGGCACAGGCCCGAGGCCGTGGTGGCGCTGGGGCGCCGTCCGGTTTCAGCCTGACACAGCCGATCAATCAGGTTCGCCGCTTGATCCAGGTTGCTGACGGCGGTGCCCAGCTTGCACAGGCTGGCGTTGGATCGGGGGTCGATCGACAGGGATTTGACCCCGAGCTTGTACAGCGCCATGGCTTGGCTGGTCTCCATGGCTTGGTGCGTGCCTTCGCCACATTGCCCGGGGGTGAACAGCCAGCGGTCCATCGGGAAACGGATCACGCCAGTCCAGCCCGACGCATCATGGGCGGCCGCGGCGTTGGTCTGGTATTGCAGGTATTGCAGCGGGGCGTCAGCTGAAAAATCGACCAGGGCGGTTCCCTTGAGTTGCAGGGTGGCGGCAGTCAACGCCCTGGCCAGTGCGGGCGGCAGTTTGTTTTGCGCGAGGGTGCGCGCGCCACCTAATTCATTGAAGGTCCAGGAAACGGGTGTCCAGGTCAGCCCGAAGGTGGGCAAGGGCACATCCATCAGGGCGTCGATCTTGTAGCGCACCACCACGTTGGCACACAGGCTGGTGATGCGCGAGTGCCCAGTATCCAGGCACAAGGTGGTGGGGTGGGTGGCCCCCTGGCTCAATGGGGCTGCCCACGCGGCCGCCTGAAGGGCCGCCGAGGCGAAGGTGGCCACGACGATTCCCGTCAAGGGGCGAGCAACGGAGCGAACGACTGAGGGGCACATGCTGCAAAACTTTGGGTGGATGCAGCACGCGAGTGTGGTGGCTTGGGGTGATTTTGCGAAGCCCTGATGCCCCTGATTCCCCCTCAATCAGGCGGCAGGGATGACGAGGATAGGCGGGAACTTTCTCCGTCGATCAAGGGCGTTGGGCCCATTGCATGAGCTCGTCGTAGTGGGTGCCCCCCAACTTGCGTTGGACGATGCGGCCATCGGCCGAGATCACCACGGTGAAGGGCAAGCCACCGGCTGTGTTGCCCAGAGCTTGTGCCAGCTCGGTGCCACCAAAACCAGCCAGTCCGATGTCGATGTGGACGGGTACCTTGGCCAGAAACTCACGCACGGGCGTCGGGCCGTCGATGGCCAGGCCCAGGACCTGCCAGCCATGGCCCTTCATCTCTTGATGGAAACGGTCGATGTCGGGCATTTCTTTGACACAAGGGGGGCACCAACTGGCCCAGAAATTCAGGATCAGCGGTTTGCCCTTGTAATGCGACAGCTGAATGGTCTTGCCGTCGAGGGTGTCGAAACTCTGGCTCCAGAAATTGGCGGGCAACGGATCTCCGCTCTTCGCGGCCGGAGCCGCCGGCATGGCAGCGTGTTGAAACCACCAGGCCCCCGCTGCAGCAGCGAGGACGCCCGCCACGATGAAAGGCAGGACTTTGGAGCGTGAAGAGGTGTCAGTCATGAGGTGTCAGCAATGCTTGCACGGCGGACAGGTCGCCCCGTTCAGGCAAGCCGCGTGAGGTGGATTTGAGGGCGCCGCGCAGGTCATCCTTGTCCAGGATGGTCAGGTGCAAGCCAATGGGCTCGCCCAGTGCGGGGCAGGGAATGGTCAGGGACAGGCGATCGACTTCTGCACCGCGCGGGCCGGGAACGGCCCCGACGTCATAGGGCAGGCCGAGGTTGATCAACTGGATCTCAGCCGATTTGCTGTCGTCGCAATACAGTTGCAGGTGGATGTCGTTGAGCCGGGTGGCCGTACCGCGCCAGACAGCGCCGGTGAGGTGAGGGCGAAACTCTTGCAGACGCTGCATCCATTGCATGGCGGTTTCGCGCAGGGCCACCAACTCCTGGGGTTGCGTGTCGGCGCAGAACACCGACAGGTACTCGAAGACAGCCACTTCCACCTGATCGTTGTCTGGCAGGTCGGTCCGGTTGTTGAGCCCCAGTTGTTTGACCGCACGACGTTTGGCCGGGCCGTATTCCAGGCCCTCTTCGACCACCAGGCGGGCGGCGGTGGCAGCGATTTCCTGTGTGGCGTAGGCGCTCATCTCAGGCTGCCTTGACCTCGACCGGCACCGCGCTGAAGGCAGCGTTGCCGCTGAGGGCGTCGATGGCCCGGTCATCGGTCAGGTCGTTGATGCTGGCTCCCGCATGAGCCTGTGCCACGTCCAACTGGATGCCGGGACGATCGTGGCCCCAGCCATGCGGCAGGCTGACCACGCCTGATCGGATGTGCTCGGTCACGTGCAGCGGCACGACGATCTGGCCCACGCGTGATTGCACTGCCACCGTCTGACCATCGCGCAGGCCGCGCTGGTTGGCATCTTGCGGATGCATCCACAGCACGCAGCGGTTCTTGCCTGAGACCAGGCGCGCGCTGTTGTGCATCCAGGAGTTGTTGCTGCGCACGTCGCGGCGGCCGATCAACTTCAATTGCTCGGCATCGGTTGTGGTGGAGAACGTGGGCACCAGGCGGTGAAGTTCGCGCTGAATGGGCGCAGGGAGCACCTGCACCGTCTTCTTCTTGCGGCTCAGGTCGGCGACCAGTGAGGGCTTCAAGGGGCCTAGATCAATGCCTTGCGGGTTGGCCAGCAATTGCCCCATCGTGACGGGGGCCTTGGAGCGCTTCAGGCCGATGGCCAGCAGCCGTTGAGGGCTGAGTCGCGCCATGATCGAGCGACCAGCCAGACCCTTGACGCGAGCCCAGGCGCGGCTTTTCTCCAGCGCCCAGGCCCTGCGAGCATAACGACGCGCCAGTTCGCTGTAGATCTGCCAATCGTGCAGGGCGCCGGCTTCGGGCTCGACGATGGGGCCGTTGTAGCGGGCCACGTTGCGAATCGCGAGATGCAGAAACACCAGATCGTAATGGTCGTGCTCAACAAAGCAGGTCGGCGGCAGGATCACATCGGCGTGGCGCGACGTTTCATTCAGATAGAAATCGATCGACACCACGAAGTCGAGCTGCGACAGGGCACGATCGAGTTGGGCACCGTTCGGCGTCGACAACACCGGGTTGCCGCAAGAGGTGACCAGGGCGCGGATCTGACCCTTGCCGGGGGTCAGCATCTCTTCGGCCATCACCGACACCGGCAGTTCGCCGCTGAACTCAGGGGCCTGACGGACTCGGGTGCGCCACACATCGTAGTGGCCTTTGCCCATCAAGCCCATCTGGATCAGGTTCAGCGCGGGGGTGGTCAGCAGGGCGCCGCCCTCGCGGTCGACGTTGCCCGTGAGCAGGTTGATCACCTGGATGGCCCATTGGCACAAGGTACCGTGCTCTTGGGTCGACACCCCCATGCGGCCATAGACCACGCCACTGCTGGCTTGGGCGAACTCACGCGCGAGGCGCCGAGTGGTTGCAGCGTCGATGCCGGTGAAGGCCGCGGTGGCTTCAGCGCTGTAGGGCCGCACTGCCTCGCGCAGCGCGTCCACGCCTTGCAGCAAGGGCTCCCACTGACGGGGTTGGGCCAGTTTCTCGTCAAGCAGGGTGTGGATGATCGACAGCAGCCAGGCCGCATCCGATCCCGGCACGATGCGGTGGTGCTCGTCGGCAATGGCGGCCGTTTCGGTGACACGCGGATCCAGCACGACCAGCTTGCCGCCACGCTCACGCAGCGCTTTGAAGCGGGCTCGCACATCGGGTGCGGTCATGAGGCTGCCGTTCGAGGCCAGGGGATTGGCGCCGAGCGCCACCATGTACTGGGTGCGATCGATGTCGGGAATGGGCAGTTTGAATTGATGGCCATAGAGCCACAGCGCTGCCAGATGGTGGGGCAACTGATCCACCGAGGTGGCCGAGAAACGGCTGCGCGTCTTGAGCTGGCTGAAAAACAGATGCCCGTGAGTCACGTTGCCCCAGTTGTGGATGCTGGGATTGCCTTGGTAGACCGCCACGGCGTTGGTGCCGTGTTGTTCGCGCACCTTGGCCAGGCCCTCCACGACCAAGTCAAAAGCCTGATCCCAGCCAATCGTTTCCCATCGATCGCCCACTCGACGCATGGGCTGCTTCAGCCGATTGGGATCTTCATGCAGATCCTTGAGGGCCACGGCCTTGGGGCAAATGTGGCCCCGCGAAAGCGGATCCGCATCATTGCCTTTGACTGACAAGATGCGGTTGTTCTGCACCTGGAAAGTCAGGCCGCAAATGGCTTCGCACAGGTTGCAGGCACCCTGACGGGTTTCGATGGGGCCGCTTGGTGCGGTCGAGGTGGGGGAAGTCATTTGATGATCCTAACGGATGTCGTTGGATGCTGCAGTTCAGGGGTTTCGCGTGTGAGGTTCGCGCGCAAACAAAAAAAACGCCCGCGTGCAGCGGGCGTTTGGTCAGAGGGCTGAGGGATCAGAATTCGCGGCGCAGGGCCGGGAACAGGATCACATCGCGGATGTTGGGGGCGTCGGTCAACAACATCATCAAGCGGTCGATGCCGATGCCACAGCCGCCTGTCGGGGGCAGACCGTATTCGAGAGCGCGGATGTAATCGGCATCGAAGTACATGGCCTCTTCGTCACCGGCTTCCTTGGCGCTGGCCTGAGCTGCGAAACGGGCGGCTTGCTCTTCCGGGTCATTCAATTCAGAGAAGCCATTGCCGTACTCGCGGCCGGTGATGAACAGCTCGAAGCGCTCGGTGATGCTGGGGTCGGCATCTGAAGCGCGGGCCAAGGGCGACACCTCGACCGGGTAGTCGATGATGAAAGTGGGCTGCCAGAGTTTTTCTTCCACCGCCGCTTCGAACAGGCCGAACTGCAACTCAGCCAGCGACCAGCGGGCCGGGGGCTCTTCACCCAATTGCTTGAGCTTGTCGTGCAGCACTTCGGCGTTGTCGGCCTCGGCTTCGGTCAGGCCAGCGTACTTGATCAGCGAGTCACGCACGGTGAGGCGCTGGAAGGAGGACTCCAGATCAACCTCTTTGCCGCCGTAGCTCAGCTTGGCGGTACCCACCGCTGCGTGAGCGGCATGGCGCAAGATGGCTTCGGTGAAGTCCATCAGATCGCGGTGATTCCAGTAAGCCGCGTAGAACTCCATCATCGTGAACTCAGGGTTGTGTCGCACCGACACCCCTTCGTTGCGGAAGTTGCGGTTGATTTCGAACACGCGCTCGAAGCCACCGACCACCAGACGCTTGAGGTAGAGCTCAGGCGCAATGCGCAAGAACATCTCTTGATCGAGCGCGTTGTGGTGCGTGGTGAAGGGCTTGGCATTCGCACCGCCGGGGATGGGGTGCATCATGGGCGTTTCGACTTCCAGGAAGCCGTTGTCGACCATGAACTGGCGGATCGACGCGATCGCCTTGGAGCGGGCCACAAAGCGGCTGCGCGAGCTGTCATCGACGATCAGATCGACGTAGCGCTGACGGTACTTCTGCTCCTGGTCGGTCATGCCGTGGAACTTGTCGGGCAGGGGGCGCAGGGCCTTGGTCAGCAAGCGGATCATGCTGACTTTGATCGACAGCTCGCCCGTCTTGGTCTTGAACAGCGTGCCTTCGGCCCCAAGGATGTCGCCCAAATCCCAGTGTTTGAAATCGGCCAGGGTGTCGGCCCCGACGTTGTCTAGCGTCACATACACCTGGATGCGGCCGGTAGCGTCTTGCAGGGTGCCGAAGCAGGCCTTGCCCATGACGCGCTTGAGCATCAGGCGGCCACCCACGCAAACCTTGACGGCCTGGGCTTCCAGGGCTTCTGGCTCGGTGCCGTCGTGGGCAGCATGCAGGGCAGCAGCGCGGTCAGCCGGCTTGAAATCGTTGGGGAATGCCACGCCGCGGGCGCGGATGCCATTGAGTTTCTCGCGGCGCTCTTCGATCAGTTTGTTGGTGTCCACCAAGACTTCGGCGGAGGCGGTTGGGGCGTGTTCTGTCGCAGAGGGCTTTTGAGGGGTGATCATGATGGCGGCAAGAATGGGGTCGGCCAAACTTTTTATTGTACGAGAGGGCAGAAAAAAACCGACCCCGAAGGGCCGGTTTCAAGCTCACCTGGGTGAGGTCTTCCTCTGGATAGTTGAATGTTGCTTATTTGACGAAATGCGACATTGTATGACGCAGTTCACATTTCTTTACGTCATGTAAGCGACGCGCCACGAGAAAGTGACCTGGGACATCCCCTAATAAGAATGTCGGACATTTCTCGCTAAGCGAGAGGCGTCAGTCATGCGGGGTTGCCCCGTCACCACGGCCGGCTAGGCGACAATGGGCGCATGTCTGTGTCCGATTCCCCCGCTTCTTCTTTGCTGTCCCGATTGAGCCTGTTTTGGCGCACGGTGCCCCGAGCCGCGCTGGGCAACCTCGTTGCCAAGCTGCTGATGGTGAGCCTGGGCTTGGCGATCACGGTGACGGTGGCACGACAGGGGCCGGCGGTGCAGGGCGCTTTTGCCCTGTTCGTGGCCGTCGAGTCGGGTCTGTTGACCTTGTTTTCTGGATTGGGGCTGTGGCTGGCTCGACAAATCTCGCAGCGGCAGGGGGGTGAGGCTCATGCCGCTGAGTTGCCGATGTTACGGGGTGTCTTGCGGGCCGCAGTGGGCCTCGGGGCGGTCGCTTCACTGGTGCTGCTGGGGGTGTCATGGTGGGCCACGCGCCTGCCTTATTCGCAGTTGTGGCTGCTGGCCTTGGCAGCGCCCTTTTTGCTGCTGGTGCCCACCACCACCGGGCAATGGTTGGGGCAGGGGCGCATGTGGCCGATCAACATGGCGCAGGTGGCCGCCCCCGCCAGCGTGCTGGTGGGCCTGGCCGGGGTGTGGTGGCTGACACAGGGACAGGCACGGCACGCCCCCACCGTGGTGCTGGTGTTGACTGCCTGGGTCAGTGGCAAGTCGCTGGTGGCGGTGGTGACCGCCGTCCTGGGGCTGCGTGATGCCGCACATCGGGACGCGCGCCTTGCCGCCCCCATTGCCGGGCCCTCATGGTGGTCGTCCTGGCCATTTGTCCTCACCATCGGGGTGACCAATGTCATCAGCCTGCTGAACTACCGGGTGTCGCTGTTTCTGGTCGAGCGTTTTCATGGCTTGGCGGCTGCCGGAACTTATTCAGTGGCAGTCACAGTGGCCGAATTGCTGTGGTTGCTGTCCTCGTCCGTGACCGTGTCGGCCTACGCGCGCATCGGCCACCCCGACATGCGAGTGGCTTCGGCCATGACGGTACAGGCCGTGCGCATCAATGTTTTGTCGACCTTGCTGGCCGCGCCCATCCTGCTGGCTGGCGCGTGGTGGGCCCTGCCGCGTGTGATGGGGCCAGCTTACGAGGCTTCGTTGTGGCCCCTGGCGGCCTTGCTGCCCGGCGTGGCGGCTTACGCTGCGGCGTCGAGCCTGTCGGCTTTTTATACCAATCACCTCGGTAAGCCCCATCTGTCTGGCGCCATCGCCGGCTTGTCCTTGCTGACGAGTTTGGTGGCAGGGTTGCTGCTGGTGCCGAGCCTGGGGCCGACCGGGGCCGGGGTGGCATCCAGCACGGGCTACTTCCTGGCGATCGCTGGGGCGTATGCGGTTTTTCTGCGCCAGGCCCAGTTGCCCTTGAAAGCCCTGTGGACTCCTTCCCTCACACGGGGCCCTGAAGCGGGGTGATCCCGAGCCGGTGATGGCCTCGGGATCAAGGACAATAACGCCCATGCGATTTTTGATCCAGAAACTCAAACGGCCTGTCGTGCGGGCGTTGGCCGCCTTCACAGGGCCGCGCATCGTCTATGGCTGGCAAAACGTGGGTGGGGCTTACTGCCCTCATACGCGCGTCAGCACGCACACCTGTTTTGAGGGGCTGGAGGGCCTCACCCTGGGCGATCACGTGTTCATCGGGCACTTCAATCGAATCGATGGGTCCAATGGCTTGATCATCGAAGAGGGGTGTCAGATCACCAATTACGCCTCGATCCTGACGCACTCCAGTCACCGGGCGGTCCGGGTCATGGGGCGCCGCTACATCCACGATCCCAAACCGGCTGGTTATGTGCGGCGTGCCACCCGCATCGGCGCCTACAGTTTCATCGGCCCCCACAGCGTGATTGCGCCCGGAGCCCAGATCGGCAAGGGTGTGATCGTTCAAGGCTACAGCTTTGTCTCGGGTGATGTGCCCGACTTTGCGATTGTGGGCACCAAAATCCCCGGCAAGCGGGCCGAGATCATGGGCGACACGCGTGAGTTGGATCGGGTACTGCTGCAGCGTCACCCTGAGTTGCAAGCCATCTACGCCCAATGGGCCGGCAAGGACAACTTGAGGCGGGCCACGCACGGTGCCGACGGACGCCGGGGCAACCATGAGTGATGCGGTGAGGATCCTTTTCTTTGCTGATGCTTCCAGTGTCCACACCCGACGTTGGGTGGCTGCGGTGGCCGAACGGGGTGGCCGAGCGGTGGTGGTTTCGCGTGAGGCGGGCGAGGTGCCGGGCGCCGACGAAGTGATCGTCGTGCAACCAGGGCAGGACAAGCTGGGCTGGTTCAAGGCGCTGCCCAAGATCCGGGCTATCAGTCGTGAGGTGGCTCAACGCTTTCAACCCACCTTGGTTCATGGCCACTACGTGACCTCGTACGGCATGTGGGCTGCTGTAAGTGGCTTGAGCGTGCCAAAGGTACTGACCGCCTGGGGCTCTGACATTCTGGTCACGCCGCGTGATAGCCGACTGATGCGCCTGATCGTGAACTGGTCTTTGCACCATGCTGACCTGATTACCGCAGACTCGATGGACATGCTGCACGCGATTGCGCGGTATCACCCGGCGGCACCGTGTTATCAGATCCTGTGGGGGGCCGACACCGACAAGTTCGTTCCCGCCGAGCCTGCGGCTGATTTCGAGATCGTCAGCCTGCGCAGTTGGGAACCCAGCTACAACATCGATGTCATCCTTGAGGCCTTTGCCCGTGTGCTGGCGCAACGCCCACACAGCGCGGCGCGCCTGCACCTGCTGGGCGGTGGCTCTCAAGCAGAGGCCTTGCGTCAGCAGGCGGCACGCCTGGGCTTGCAAGACCATGTGCAGTTTCATGGCCGGGTCGGCGATGCGGCCATGGTGCAGGCCATTCAGCGCAGCCGTGCGTCGGTGTCGATTCCCACCAGCGACGCGACTTCGGTGTCGGTGCTCGAGTCCATGGCCTGTGGTCTGCCGATCATTGCTTCCGATTTGCCAGCCAACCGCCAATGGCTCGATGAGCGCGGCGGATTCCTGGTGCCGGTGCGGGACGTGGATGCCGTGACGTGTGCTCTGCTCACGGTGCTGGATGCCCCCGAGCAGGCCCGTCAGATGGGGCACTTTAATCAGCAACGAATCGAACGAGAGGCCTCGCGGCGCGGGCAGATGGATGCCATGTGGCGGCTCTATCAAAAGCTGCTGATGCCCGTTCCCGTCAAAGTGCGAGACAAAGCCCGTGCTTGAACTGAAAACCAATGGCATTCAGGCACAGACCATTTCGGTCATCGTGCCTTGTCGTAACGAGCGTGAGCACATCGATGTGTTTTGCGCCAGCGTGCTTGAACAACGTATCCCCGAAGGCTGTAGCCTGGAGATCCTGATCGCCGATGGCATGAGCGACGACGGCACCCGCGAACGCCTGTCGCATTGGGTGCAGGAAGACCCGCGCTTCGTGTTGATCGACAACCCGGGGCGCATCGTGTCGACCGGCCTGAACCGTTGCATCGAGCGCGCCAAGGGCAGCTTCATCGTGCGCCTGGATGTGCACACGGTGTACGCACACGATTACATCGAACAGTGCTGGCAGACCTGGCAGCGAACCGGGGCCGACAACGTAGGCGGCCCTTGGCGCGCCATGGGCATGCCGGGGCAGTACGTGCAACAGGCCATCGCCGCAGCCTTTCAATCCAAATGGGTGGCCGGCGGTGCTTTGTCACGCGATCTGACTTATGAGGGTGAGGTCGACACCGTGTACCTGGGGGCCTGGCCACGCCAGACCTTCGAGCGATTCGGCGGCTTCGATGAAAAGCTGGTGCGTAATCAGGATGACGAACACAACCTGCGGATTCGCAAGGGGGGTGGTCGCATCTGGCAATCGGCCCTGATTCGCTCTACGTATCACCCACGATCGAGTGTGGCCGACGTGTTCAGTCAGTATCGCCAATACGGATACTGGAAGCCCTTTGTCATGAAAAAGCATGGCCAAGCGGCTGCCGTTCGGCACCTGATTCCGGGTCTGTTCGTGGGCGCCCTCATTGGCTTGCTGATCCTGATGCTGGTGTTCAGTGGGATCACGATGGTGTCTGACTCGCTGACCACCACGCGCTGGGTGGGAGCCTGGGGCAGCGCGGCCTGTGCGGTGATGTTGATGGCCTTGCTGCTGATTTACGGCACGGCGGTTGGGCTGGTCAGCGTGGCCATTGCCCGCGACCTGGGCTGGCGCCAGTTGCGCTACCTGCCCGATGTGATTGCCGCCTACCACTTTGGCTACGGCCTGGGCTCGCTGCGCGGGTGGTGGGATGCCTGGCTGCGTGGCAAACCTGACCGAGCGTATGGCCGCCTGACCCGAGGCCAGCGCCAAAACCGAACCTGACGAGAATGCTGTGATGAGTCAAACCCCTTTTCTGCCTTTTGCTCTGCCCGAAATCGGTGAAGAAGAAATCGCCGAAGTCGTCGACACCCTGCGCTCTGGCTGGGTGACCACCGGCCCCAAGGCACGTCGATTTGAGCAAGAGTTCGTGTCCTATCTGGGCGATGACAGCCTCCAGGCCATCGCGGTCAACTCGGCCACGGCAGGCTTGCATCTGGCGCTGGAGGCCCTGGGCATCGGCCCGGGCGATGAAGTCATCACCACCACGCACACCTTCACCGCCACGGCCGAAGTGGTGCGCTACCTGGGCGCCGACGTGAAGCTGGTGGACATCGATCCCGCCACCTTGAACATCGACCCCGCTGCCATCGAAGCCGCCATCACCCCACGCACCAAGGCCATCATGCCGGTGCACTACGCTGGCCTGGCGGTGGACATGGATGCCATCTTTGCGATTGCCGACAAGCATGGCTTGAAGGTGGTGGAGGATGCTGCGCACGCTTTGCCGACCACCTACAAGCAAAAGCTGGTGGGCCTGTTGCGCAGTGATGCCGTGGTCTTCAGCTTCTACGCCAACAAGACCATGACCACGGGTGAAGGTGGGATGCTGGTGACGCGGGATGCCCAACTGGCGGCGCGGGCCAAGGTCATGCGTTTGCACGGTATCAACCGCGATGCTTTCGACCGCTTCACCGCCAAGGTGCCGAGCTGGTATTACGAAATCGTGGCCCCAGGCTTCAAGTACAACCTGACGGACATTGCCGCCGCGCTGGGCTTGCATCAACTCAAGCGCCTGCCGGGCTTTCAGACCCGCCGGGAAGCCATTGCAGCACGCTATGACGAGGCTCTGGCCGATCTACCCTTGATCCTGCCACCCCGCCCCCAGCATGCGGGCGATCTGCATTCATGGCATCTGTACGTCGTGCGCCTGGCCGACGACGCGCCGATTCTGCGTGATCAATTGATCGACAGCCTGTTTGCCGATGGCATTGGCGTGAGCGTGCATTACATTCCGCTGCACCTTCACCCGTATTGGAAGGATCGCTACGACCTCCAGCCTGAGCAGTTTCCGCACAGCCAGAAGGCCTACGAGTGCATGGTCACCTTGCCCTTGTACACCCGCATGACCGACGCCGATGTGGAACGCGTCATCCAATCGGTGTGCAAAGCCTTGGGTCGTTGAGGATGGGCAAGCGGCTGTTTGACCTGCTCCTGTCGACGCTGGGTCTGTTGGTTCTTGCACCCTTCCTGGTGTTGATTGCGCTGGCGATCAAGCTGGATTCATCCGGCCCGGTGTTCTTTCGGCAAGAGCGCGTGGGGCGGCACGGTCAACCGTTTCGGATCCACAAGTTCCGCACCATGCGGCATGACCCAGTGGGCGAAGGATTGCAGATCACGGTGGGGTCGGATCAACGCATCACCCGCGTCGGTGCGATTTTGCGCCAGACCAAGCTGGATGAACTGCCACAATTGATCGACGTCTGGGTGGGCAGCATGTCGCTGGTGGGGCCCCGCCCCGAAGTGCCGCGCTATGTGGCGCATTACCCGGAACACCTCAAACACAAGGTCTTGTCCGTACGGCCTGGGATCACGGACATCGCCTCTATTGAATACCGCGATGAAAGCGCCGTGCTGGCACGCGCCAGCGACCCCGAGCAGGCCTACATCCGCGAGGTGATGCTGCACAAGCTGGCTCTGGCGGCCAGCTATGTGGATCAGGCTTCGGTGTGGATGGACATCAAGCTGATCCTTCGCACGATCTGGGCCATCGTGTCGCGCTGAGTGGCTGGGCCGAAGCGATCTTGTCGCAAGATCCTAGTTGCCCGGCTTGTACTGGGTGAGTGTCTTAGATGGCACGCGTTTTGCTTCCGTTTGAGTGAGTTCTCATCGACCCAAGATCAAACGGAAAGGAAGCTGTCATGAGTCGTCTGGAAGTCACCGAGAAGATCATCGCCACCAAGGTGGCCAAGGGCCTGAAATGGGCTGAGGTGGCCGAGAAGGTCGGGCTCAGCAAGGAATGGGTGACGGCGGCCTGTTTGGGGCAGATGGCGTTGGACAAAAAGCAGGCCGATGTGATCGGCAAGATCTTTGGTTTGACGGCTGAAGACAAAAAGTGGCTGATGGCGGTGCCGTACAAAGGCAGCCTGCCCACGAGCGTGCCGACCGACCCGCTGATCTACCGCTTTTACGAGTTGATCAATGTGTATGGCACCACCTTCAAAGAGCTGATTCACGAAGAGTTTGGTGACGGCATCATGAGTGCCATCGACTTCAAAATGGATCTTCAGCGTGAGCCTGATCCCAAGGGGGACCGGGTGCACATCGTGATGAGTGGCAAATTCTTGCCATACAAGACGTATTGAGCCGCGTGGCTGACTAGCACTCCACAATGTTCACAGCCAACCCGCCCCGCGCGGTTTCTTTGTACTGGTCCTTCATGTCCGCCCCGGTTTGGCGCATGGTCTCGATCACCTTGTCGAGACTGACGCGGTGGGAACCATCGCCATGCAGGGCCAGTCGGGCCGCGTTGATTGCCTTCACGGCAGCGATGGCATTGCGTTCGATGCAAGGGATCTGAACCAGGCCACCGACCGGGTCGCAGGTCATGCCGAGGTGGTGTTCCATGCCGATTTCGGCGGCGTTCTCGACCTGTTCTGGTGTGCCGCCCAAGACCGCACACAAGCCCGCCGCCGCCATGGAACAGGCCACGCCAACCTCGCCCTGGCAGCCGACTTCCGCCCCCGAGATGGAGGCGTTTTCTTTGTAGAGCAGGCCGATGGCCGCTGCGGTCAGGAAGAAGTCTTCGATGCCTTGTTCGTGGGCACCGGGTACAAACCGGTGGTAGTAGTGCAGCACGGCGGGCACGATGCCGGCGGCGCCATTGGTGGGGGCCGTCACCACGCGGCCACCGGCGGCGTTTTCTTCGTTGACGGCCAAGGCGAAGAGGTTGACCCAGTCCATCACCAGCAGCGGGTCTGACAGTGGGTTGGCGCTTTGCAGTTTCTGAAAGAGTGCAGGGGCACGCCGTGGCACATGGAAGGGGCCGGGCAGTTCACCTTGTCCGTGGCAGCCTCGGTCGACACAGGCTTGCATGGTTTGCCACAGGCGTTGCAGCCCTTCACGTACCTCGTCGTCGCTGCGCCAATGGCGTTCGTTGCGACGCATGATCTCGGCGATGCTGCAGTGGTGCTGCCGCGTCAGGGTCAGCAGGTCGGCGGCACTGTGGAAGGGGTAGGGCAGCACAGTGGCGTCAGGGGCGATGGCCGTTTGTCGGCTGTCGTCTTGCGCCACCTCTTCGCTCACAACAAAGCCGCCCCCAACGGAGTAGTAGCAGCGGTTGACCAACTCCTGGTCTTGTCCGTCCAAGGCAATGAAGCGCATGCCGTTGGGGTGAAAGGGCAGGCTTTGCTGGGGCAAAAAGCGCAGGTGTGTGGCCGGGTCAAATGGCAAATGGTGTTGTCCCAGTACGGGCAGCACTTGGTGTTTGCTGACGCAGGCAATCCATCCGTCGATCGAATCGATCGGGACGGTATCGGGGTCGTGTCCCATCAAGCCTAGCAAGATGGCTTTGTCGGTGCCATGGCCGCGGCCGGTGGCGCCAAGCGAGCCATAGAGTTCGCAGCGGATTTGGCGGGTCAGGGGCAGGATGCCTTGCGCATCGAGGCGGCTGACAAACAACTTGGCCGCCCGCATCGGGCCGACCGTGTGTGAACTGGAGGGGCCGATTCCGATTTTGAACAGGTCAAAAACAGAAATGGCCATGGTCAATGCTCCGTGCGTAAGCGATCGATCAACTGAGCGGCTTCATGCAGGGCCCCGTCATCGGTCAACCCCATGTCGGCAAATTCATTCTCTGCGATCGCGTCACACAAGCGCTCAAGCTGCAAGAGGATGGACGCCACTTCTTCACGACTGGCCTGCAAACGTGGTTGCCATTGCAGGATGCGGTCGATGTGGCGCTTGCGGCTGTCGGCCCGAGCGTGGCGAACCTCGGGGTATTCGTAGGCCAGCTGCCGCAGGTGCCGGCGAAAGATCAGGAAGGAGCGATGGCCCTCGGCGTAGGCCTCTGCGATTTGTAGGCTGGTGGACTGGCGCACCATCAGTTCGCTGAGGATGGCGGTTTCGGCTTCTTCCCAGGCCAGATAGACCTGGATGAAGATGTCGATCTTGTCTTTGTACCAGCGGTAAAAGGTTTGGGGCGCAAAGCCGGCGCGACGCGCAATGCGGTTGGTGTCGGTGGCGGCAAATCCGTGTTCGATGAATTCGGCTGCGGCCGAGCGCAGCAGCTTGGTGCGTGTGTCCTCCACGTCCGCCGCTTCCATCGCTTCGGCATGGACCTGTGCCCTGGCGCTGCGCTTGGC
This sequence comes from Burkholderiales bacterium, assembly GCA_028864885.1. GTDB lineage: Bacteria > Pseudomonadota > Gammaproteobacteria > Burkholderiales > Burkholderiaceae_C > Aquabacterium. Next base: position 18,778 of record JAGWLR010000008.1, read on the forward strand.
AGGGGCCTTGGCGCTCACGCGGCGAGGGCGCGGCTGGGAAATTGCGTCTTCAGCCATGAGTTCAGGTCAGCGTAAACGAGGTGCTTTTTGGGTTCGTGGAACAGAGCGTGGGCGAGATCCGGGTAGCGGCACGAGGTGAGCGTGTCCGCCGGGGCTTCGGCCGTGAAGCGATCACACGCACGTGCCTGCACCAGACGATCGACCTCAGAGTACAGCAACAGGGTCGGGCATGTCCACCGGGCCGCGCGTTCCATGACGATTTGGCCATTGTCCAGAATGAATTGGGTCAGGCGAGGCGTGATGCGCTGATGGATCAGGGTGTCGGCGTTGATGTCGGCCACCACGGCAGGGTCAGAGCTACACCAGTCGGCTTTGAGCCCCACCGGGACGGCCAGATCGGGCACCAGGCGCCCGAACGCCGACAGCAAGGCCTTCTGGGTCAGGGTCATCGTGGGTTCAAGCGCGGGGGCGGCCATGACGACGCCGTCGACGCGGCGGGCCCAAGCGGCGGTGTCGGTCGGGTCGGCTGACACGCTGGCCATGCGGGCGGCCATCAGTCCGCCCACGCTGGCGCCCACCAGGATGCGTGGCAACTTGGGATAGACGCTTTGAACGGCATCCAGCACCGTGGCCAGGTCGTGCATGAAGTCGTCGTTGGCCTGCAGGGTGCCACGGGGGCCTTCGGATTGGCCGTGCCCTCGGTGGTCATAGCTGACGACGGCCCACCCTTGCTGGTTCAGGTGCGCCGCCACGTCCGCATAGCGGCCCGCGTGTTCGCACAGGCCGTGCAGAAACAGCGCCACCCCTTGGGGGCGCTCGATCGGGTAATGGTAGGTTCTCAGCTTGAGGCCATCGCGGGCCACGATCTGAGGCGGGAGGACAGCTCGGACCATGGCGCGAAGTATGCCTTTGGGAACGCGCCATGTGTGACGTTTGGCCCTGAACCCCAATCAATTTCGGGTAAGTCTGGGTTCGCAATACAGCAAATCTGCAAAATTCACAGGAAATCCGGTCTTTGTGTATCCAATCACTTCAATGAGAGGTGCCTTCCGACTTGGTGATCTTGTTGTACACGTTGTACTTGCCGACCGGTTTGCACATGGGCAGGCGTTTGACCTCTTTGAAGGTGCGAGCGTCGTACACGATCAGGGCCCCGTTCATTTCCCACAGGCTCGCCAGGGCGTAGCGTCCGTCGCGGGTGAATTCGATGTGCGCCAAGGTCTTGCCAGGTTCGCCTTCGATGGTGTGGGCGGGCTTGAGGGTAGCCTTGTCGATCAGCATCAGCTTGTTCTTGTTGGTCGGGCTCATCATGGCGTCCACCCAGGCGTAGGGCGTGTGTTCATGGCTGCGCATGAAGAAGCCGGGGCCCAGGGTAGGGATGTGGGTGATGGTCTTCCACGTCTGCATGTCGATCACGCTGATGATGCCGTCCTTCAAGTTGGGCGAAGCCAGTACCGTGGTCTGATGTCCATCGGGTGCGGTCCAGGGCCAGGTGATGCCCGAGCCCAGGTGGGGCATGCCGGGTAAATCAATGTGGGCAATGGCGCGCCGCGCATCCAGGCTGATCACCTGGCTGTCGCCCTGCGCTTCGCCGGGTTTGGGTCGGGCAGCGCCGATGGCGTAGCGGTAGTCCTGATCAAAGAAGAAGTCGTCCAGCGAGGCGCTCAACGGCGTGCGGCGGATGCCGAAAGTGCCGGGTTCGGCCAGGCCTTCACCCATGCGGTAGTCATGCACGTAGCCGTTGTAGATTGGGGCGGCTTTGGGGTCGTAAGAAATTTCCCATAGCTCGGGGATGTCTTTGAGTGCCACGATGAAGCTCTTGCGGGGCGCCGCGTCATACACGGCCGACACGCGGGAGGATTGCTTGCCGTCCAGGCTTTGCGCTGGGTACAGGCGAATCAGCTTCAGGTTGCTGTCAAACAAAACGACGGTGTGGGGCAAGTAGTTGGCTGCCATCACGTACTCGCCGTTTTCAGAGACGGCGACGTTGCGCATGTTGATGCCCGCGCGCACCTCGGCTACCACTTTGAGGTGATACAGGTCGTACTTGGTGATCCAGCCGTCACGCGAGCCAAAGTAAACGTAGCGTCCGTCGGGCGAGAACTTCGGCCCGCCATGCAGCGCGTAGTGGGTGGGGAAGCGGTGGATGACCGTGAAGGTGTCGCCATCCACCACCGAGACATGGTGATCCCCGCCTTCGACCACGACGAACAGGTTCAGCGGGTCGGCCTTCCACTCGGGTTTGGGACCCCATTGATCCCATCCAGGGGTCACGGTGTGCGAGGCCTGGATGTCCTGGGCAGTCCACTCGGGCCGAGGTTCCTCCGGGGTGTAGATCCAATGGGCGATGGATTCGATTTCACCGACGCTGAGCTTGTCGCCAAAGGCCGGCATCTGGGTGGCGGCACGGCCGTGGGTGATGACCTGGATGGCGTCTTGGGGCTTGAGCCGCTCCAGGCTTTCGGGCATGAGTGCCGGGCCCATGCCCCCGAGGCGAGAGGCCCCGTGGCAACTGGCGCAATGCTGGCTGAACAGGGCGGGCGGGCTTGGTGGGGTAGGCGCAGATTCAGCGCGAGCCATGTCCCAGCCCATCCACATCATGGCCAGGGCCAAGGCCACTTGGGTGATCCAACTCCACATGATGAGGCTCCAGTCAGTGCGGGGTGTAGGCAAAGGGGGTGACGCGAACACGATCGGGGCTGGGGGCCACGCCGATTTCGGCATCGGTGAGGTAGCAGCCCGGGTCTTCCGCCCAGAACGAGCCGGTGACCTGGTGAGCGCGCACCCGCGTGTTGCCATTGCAGATCGCCAGATACTGGCAGCTGGCACAGCGGCCTTGCACGGGCCGAGGGCGTTGCTTGAGGCCCGCCATGAGCGCATCTGAGGTGTCGGCCCAGATGTCACCGAATGCGCGTTGCCGGACGTCGCCCAGGGTGTGGTGCCACCACATGGTGTCGGGGTGCACCAGGCCCAGGTTGTCGATGTTGGCGACATTAACGCCCGAAGAGTTGCCCCCCCAGGCGATCAGCTCTTGCCGCACATCCTCAGCCCAGCGGGGCAGGTGGGCTTGCACCCACTGCAGCAGGTACACGCCATCGGCATCGTTGTTGCCGGTGACGAATTCATGATCGCGAACCGCCTGCGCCGCCAGCCAAGCGGTTTCGAACAACAGATCAAGCGCGCTGCGCGTGGCTTCAAAGTAGGCGTCTTTCGCACGGTTGATGTTGCCGCGGCCAGCATAGTTCAGGTGCGAGAAATAGAACTTGCTGATGTCTTCCTGCTCCATCAGTTCGAGCAGGGGGCTGAGCTGATCGCCGTTGAGTGCGGTCATCGTGTACCGCAGGCCCACCTTCACGCTACGTTGTCGCAAATGATGGATGGCTGCCAGCGAGCGATCAAATGCGCCATCCAGCCGACGGAAGCGATCGTGCACCGCGCCGATGCCGTCCAGACTGATGCCGACGTAGTTGAAGCCCGTGGCGGCGAAGCGATCGGCCATGGCTTCGTCAATCAGGGTGCCATTGGTCGACAGGCCTACATAGAAGCCCAGGTGGCGGGCTTGTTCGGCCAGCTCAAAGATGTCCTTGCGCATCAAGGGCTCACCGCCTGACAGGATCAAGGCAGGGACGCCGGCAGCCTTCAGGTCCTCCATCACCCGCAGGGCTTCGGCGGTGCTGAGTTCGCCTGCGTAGTCGGTGTCTGCCGACAGAGCGTAGCAATGCTTGCAAGTCAGGTTGCAGCGGCGAATGAGGTTCCAGATCACCACGGGCCCACGCGGCTGGCGGTGCGGCCGGCGCGGATACTGCCCGGTGCGCTCGGCTTCGGCCAGCGCGTTCATGAACTCGGAGATGCGGAACATGGTTTACTCCTTGGCTGGCTGCGCATCGCGCAGACGCAGCCCGGTTTTCTTCAGGATCTGACTGCTGTAGAGGATGTCGTGGCCGCGCAGCGCGCTGCCCAGCAGCTGGCGGATTTGCTCGGCCTGCGCTTCGACCTCTTCACGGGTGTGCCCGTGTACCATCGCAAACAGGTTGTAGGGCCATACCGGCGCATGCCTCGGGCGGCGGTAGCAATGTGAGACAAAGGGCAGGTGCCCGACGGCTTGCCCCAGTTCATCGACTTGGGCCTCATCCACATCCCACACCGACATGCCGTTGGCGGTGTAGCCCAGTCGGTAGTGATTCGGCACGGCGCCGATGCGGCGGATCAGACCGCGTTGCAGCATGTCTTGCAGGGTTTCAATGACCAACGCTTCAGTCAAACCCAGTTGGTTGGCGATGGCTTGATACGGATGGGGCGTCAATGGCAGGCCTGCCTGCGTGGCGGCAATCAGGCGCCGTTGCAGATCGGTGAGTCCTTGAGGGGATGACATGGAGGGCATCCTTCAGGCTGGCAAGCGAAGTTCGACAAAGAACTCGCGCTCTTTCGGGAAGGCCCACACAGGTAGACCGGTGAGGGCTTCGATGCGTTGGCACACCGACTGGGCTTGTTGGGGGCTCTCCGCCCCGATCACAAACCACATGTTGAGGGTGTGCTCGCGGCGATAGTTGTGGGCCACTTCGATTTGCGCATTGACGATTTGGGTGACTTCGTCAAAGCGATCTTCTGGCACGCTGAGCGCGGCCAGCACGAATTGGCCCCCTGCGGCTTCGATCTGAAACAGGGGGCCGAAACGGGTCAACCAACCCTCGTGCAGCAGCCGGTCGAGTCGACCGATCACATCGGATTCACTCAAACCCAGTTGCTGTGCGACCGCTGCATACGGGCTGCTGCAAAGCGGAAAGCCTCCGTGCAGGTGGTTGATGAGGCGACGATCGATGTCATCCAGGGTGGATGGGCTCATGCGGCCTCCGCCTGAGCTGAGACGGTGGCCAAGCGAAAGTAGCGTCCGCCGGTTTGCTTGAAGCGCTCTGTGCTGAATAGCACGGCGTGGTCAAAGCGATGCAGACCGGCATGTTGGCGCGCCTGTTCGATGTGCTGCCGCGTTTCAGAGGGGCTGCGGCCATGCACCATGCAATACAGATTGAAAGGCCAGCCCTCGTCGCGGTGGCGGGCGTAGCACAGGGTGATGCCGGCTTGGCGAGCCAGTTGTTGCCCGTAGTCGGATACCTGCTCGTCGGGCACATTGAACACGGTCATCGCATTGGCCGTGACGCCCAGTTCGTGGTGTCGCACGATGGCACCCCAGCGCCGCAAGACACCGACTTCCACCCACTCGTGAATCTTGTTCAAAACCGCGTGCTCGGTCCAGCCAATCTGCCGAGCCCATTGGGCATACGGCCATTCGGTGATGGGCAGCCCGCCTTCGATGGCAGCGGCCAGGGAGCGATCTTCGTCGGCGATGGCTTGGCAACGCCGGGTTTGAACGGGTTGGGTGTGCCCGGTGCGCAAGTCAAAGCCCAGGTCGATGCGGAAGGCACGCCGCATGGGCAAGCGCAGGGCGCGTAGCCCTGTGATCGCTTCGATTTGCGCCACGCAAGCATCGCGTTCGGCGACGCTGGGTGCGGTGACCACGAACCACAGATTCCATTGATGCTCGCGCGCATAGTTGTGATTGACGTAGTCGAAGGCGTTGACCTGCTGCGCCACAGCCTGAAGCCGATCGGGCGCGACTGCCAAGGCGCACAGCATGGCCGATCCACCCGCGCCGACGCCGAAGATCCCGCCGATGCGGCTCAGTGCGCCCGTTGTCAGCAGCAGCCGATAGCGTGTCTGAACCAGTGTGGTCGAGGTTCGCAGGGCCTCGGCAATGACGTCAAACGGCCGTGGGCACAAGGGGAAATCACGCTGCCAGTCATTGAGCAAGCACAGATCCAGCGCAGCCATGGGTTCCAGGTGGGCTGTCATGATCAGAACCCCGTCTTGCTGGCGCGATGTGTCAGAAAGATCCCGCTGGGGGCCGGCACGGTAAGGGTTTGCAATGTGTCGAAGCTGGCCGGATCGATCACGGTGACGCGATTGGCATCGCGTGAGGAGATCCAGACTTGGTCGGCTCGTGGCGTGAACTCCATGTGCAGCACCGCCTCACCCGGCTCCAGGGTGCGGACCACTTCTCTGGTGGTGGTGTCGATCACCTGTACACGGCTGTAATCGGGCACGGCAAAGTTCACCCACACCTGCTTGCCATCCGGTCGGGCGATCACAAAAACAGGCTGCCCCCGCACCGGAATGCGCGCCGCTTCCTGCCAGGTTTCCGTGTCGACCACCAACACTTCGTGATGGCCGATGGCTGGCAGATAAGCGTAGCGACCGGCAACAGACCAGCCGCGCAGGTGCGGCATCTTGTAGACGGGCAAGGGCTCTTGCCCCCGGCCATAGCCAGACAGGATCTTGCGTGCCTGCAGTTGCGGGGCCCACAGGTCGACCAGGGCCAGTCCATCTTCGCCAAATAGGCCTGCGATGTAATAGTGGCCATCGGGCGTGATCAGACCGTCATACGGCTCGTGGCCGATGTGCTCGATCTTGTGGACCACCGGGGGGCGTCCTGCCCCTGGGACATCAGCCACCCAGATGGCATCGGCATCGAACAAAGAAAAGACAAAGCGCTGGCCTTGACCGGCGGTGGGGGCATCGACCAGCCCGACGACACGGGAGCGCTTGCCCGGTGCGTATTCGGCCGGGATGTCGGCCACCAAGGCCAGGGTGTTGGCATCGAACACCTTGACGCCACCGGGGGTGTAGTTCTGGGCCGCCACGTAGCGACCATCTTGCGACATGGCGCCGCCGATGCTGTTGCCCGCCTGCATGATGCGGGCTTCGAGTTGGCGGGTCAGCAGGTTGACCTTGCTTAGACCGCCATCGCGGCCAAACACATAGGCGTAGCGTTCATCGCGCGAAAACACGACGGAGGCATGGGACAAATCGCCCAGCCCGGCTACCTCGCCCAAGATGGCTTGGTGGGTCGTGTTGATGACCGCGACTTTGCCGCTGGCCCGTTCGATGACCACACCCAGATCACCCGTGCCTTGCGGCGCGGTCGGGCGCCAGGCGCAGGCCGACAGGCCCAGGATGCCCACGGTGAGCGCCATCAGGACGCGTGTCGATCTGAACGAGAACGTGGTGATCATGGGGCACACCTTTTGGTCACTCTTGGGGGAAGCCTTGCTGCAGGTGCTCGGCAATCCAGCGGGCATCGGCAGCGGAAATCATCGTCTTCCAGCCAGGCATCGGGGTACCTGCACGTCCCTCGTAGATGGTGGCCACCAAACTGTCCATCGGCAGATGGCGGAGGGCCTCTGGCGTGAGGGGTGGACCCAAGCCGCCAGTCAGACTCATCCCGTGGCATGAGCCACAGTCTTGACGAACCATCCGGATCAGGTGCCGCTCATGCTCGGTCCACTGGGCTTGAGCGACACCGGGAGGGGTCTGACAAGCGCTGATGAGCCCCAGGCCCAGCAGCGCAAGCCATCCGTGCAGGCGCATGGGTCGCTCAGGTCTTGAGGATCGACTCGATCACGGCCTTCAGGTCGTCGTCCGTGATCTTGTCGGGCCCATGTGCCGGCATGGGGATCGGACCCCAAACGCCGGACCCGCCTGCGCGAACCTTGGCCGCCAATTTGGCCGGTGCGGTCTTGTCGCCCTTGTACTTGGCAGCAATGTCCTTGAACGCCGGGCCCACGATCTTGTGATCCTTGGCGTGGCAGGCGATGCAACCTGCCTTGGTCATGGCTTCCTCGGGGGTGGCGGCCTGGGCTGTCCAGCCCGCGGCCATCAAGAGGCACAGTAATGCAATGCGCTTCATGTGAGGTTCTCCATCAATAGATGTCGTTTTGGGTGTTGTAGACGTTGAAGTGCCCGGTCGGCGTGATCAAACGTGGATCCTTGATCACGGCCTTGAGCTTCAAGGTCTTGTCATCCACCACCACGATGGCCGATTGCTTGTCCTTGGCAGACCAGACCGCAAACCAGACCTCGTCACCTGCCTTGTTGTACTCAGGCTGAACCACACGCATGGCACCACCATCATTCAAGCCTGCCCACTGGGCAATCGGCAGCACGGTGTAGCCCTTGGTCAGGTTGTTGATGTCGTACACCGCCACGGTGTGCGAGATCGCTGGATCGGGGTTCAAAGGGTTGTCCACATAGAGGTGATGGGACTTCGGATGGCTCTTGATGAACAGCGATCCACCGCCTTGGCTCTTGATCGTTTCGACCACCTTGAAGGCTTGGGCCTTGTGGTGCACGGGGTCGGTGCCGATCAGCGAAATGCCATCGTCACCCAGGTCACCCGTTGACCACACGGGGCCATACTTGGGGTGCACGAAGTTGGCGCCCCGACCAGGGTGAGGGATCTTGCCCACGTCGATCAGGGCGGCGAGCTTGCCTTCCTTCAAGTCGATCGCAGCGATCTTGTTGCTCTGGTTGGCCGCCACCATGAAGTAGCGGTGGGTCGAATCCAGGCCGCCGTCATGCAGGAAGCGGGCGGTGCCGATTTCGGTGGTCTTGAGGGCGTTGATGTCAGAGTAGTCCACCAGCAAGGTCTTGCCGGTTTCCTTCACGTTGACGACCCACTCCGGCTTGAAGTGCGAAGCCACGATCGAGGCCACGCGGGGTTCGGGGTGGTATTCCTGCTTGTCGACCGTCATGCCGCGGGTGGACACGATCTTCAGAGGCTCCAGGGTGTCGCCCCGCATGATGGTGTACTGGGGTGGCCAGTAGCTGCCTGCGATCGCCAGCTTGTCTTCATAGCCCTTGTACTTGGATGTGTCGACCGAGCGAGCCTCCAGGCCGACGCGCACTTCGGCCACGGTATCGGGCTTGGCCATCCACAGGTCGATCATGTTGATCTTGGCATCGCGCCCGATCACAAACAGGTAGCGGCCCGATGCCGACAAGCGAGAGATGTGAACCGCGTAACCGGTCTTGATGACGTTGATGATTTGCTTGGTGTCGCCATCGATCAGCGCGATCTCGCCCGCATCACGCAAGGTGGTCGAGAAGATGTTGCTGATGTTGTAGTTGTTCATCTTCTTGGTCGGGCGTTGATCGGGTGGGATCACGACCTTCCAGGTCTTCTTCATGTCAGCCATGCCGAATTCAGGAGGCTGGGGAGGATCTTGCTGGATATAACGCGCCATCAAGTCGACTTCGTCGTCGCTGAGTTCCCCTGAGGTGCCCCAGTTGGGCATGCCAGCGGGCGAGCCGTACTTGATGAACACCTTCAGGTAATCGGTACCTTTCGACAAGGTGATGTCAGGTGTTAAGGGCTTGCCCGTTGCGCCCTTGCGCAGCACACCGTGGCAGCCTGCGCAACGCTGAAAGTAGATGTTGCGAGCCTTGTCGAATTCGGCCTGCGTCATCGGAGGAGCTTTGGGATTCGAGCTTTGATACATGGGCTCGCCCGCCAGGGGGGAGGCACCCGCCTGATAGTTCATTTCGGGCTGGGTGACGGACTTGTCCGCCGCATGGGCCAGACCGCCCAGGGCAGCAAATGCGGCCAACGCCAGGGTGGTGGCCTTTCTTACTACGGTTGTCTTCATGCCTGGTTCTCCTTGTCGCAGCGTGAGCCTGCTGATGCAGGGGTCTGTGGAGGTTGCTGCAAATCCTCAGTGCCGAAACCATCGTGCGCGGGCAAACCAGGGGGCTCCTTGAAGCAGATCAAGCCGACTGGGTGCTTCGGCATGTCATGAGCCACATCAAACCAGCTGTCGTTTGCTGATCACGCTGCCTGCAACTGATACTGCGACAGTCGTTCCATGTCATTGATGTGAATGTGACGCTTCTCCACCTCGATCAGTCCTTCCTCGATCAACTCGTGCAACACGCGTGAGAAGTACTCGGGCGTGAGAGACAGGCGCGAGGCCAGTGTCGCCTTGCTGACTGGCAGGGTGACGGTGCGGCGGCCAGAAGCCTCATAGTCCTGACAAGGTAAGGCGGGGGTTTCGCCATGTAGCAGATAGCCGATCACCCGCTGCATGCCCGATCGCAAGGAGTACGACTCGACATCGTGGATCAGACCGTGCAGCTTGCGAGAAATGCCTGCCAGCATGCGCAGCGCGAAGCGGTGATCCGATTCGATTTCGCGCATGATGGCCTGGCGTTTGACCGTCAGCAGCGAGGTCTCTGCCAGAGCTTGCGCATTCACGATGTACGGGCGTTGCGTGAACATCAGGGCTTCGGCAAACGTTTGCCCTGGGCTGATCAGCTCGATTACCTTTTCCTGGCCGTTGGGCGCCAGGGCAAACAGTTTGACCTGACCGGTGATGACCGCATGCAATTCGTCGCAAGGATCACCGACCCGGAACAGCATCTCGCCGCGTGAGGCGCGGCGAACAATACAGCCGTCGGCCACCCTCTCCAGTTCAGCCGGTTGCATGTCCGAGAAAAGGGGAAGCTGGCGAAGGTAGGGGGCAATCGGGAAAGAGCATTCGTGGTTCATGGCAGGTCTCCGAACAGCCGTTCAGATGCACGTAATTGGTGCGGTTGCTTGCGATTCTGGGGAGACCTGTCCTGGCTCATTTGATGTACATCAAGCGTGGCCGGTCGACTTTTAGGGGGTTGTTCTTCAGAACGATCGGGAAAGCACTCAATCGCGCACTAACCTCATCCTTTCGGAGTAGCCAGTTGGGCATAAGCCGTGCTCAAGCGCGATACCAGATCGGCCGGGTTGTGGACCACGGCAAAGCCTTTTTGGCCGAAGAGACTGGGCAAATAGTCGTGCGCTTCGTGGTCGATCGTCACGCAATAGGGAACGAGGCCAGCGGCCTTGGCCTCGAGTACGGCCTGGCGGGTGTCCTCTAAACCATGACGTCCTTCGTAGACATCGAGGTCATTGGGCTTGCCATCGGTGAGAAGCAGCAGGAGGCGTTGCCGCTCGGGTCGGGCTTCTAGCCCTTTAATGGCATAACGGATGGCGGCGCCCATGCGGGTGTAGTAGCCGGGCCGGATGGCCCCCACGCGGGCTTGAATTTGCGCGTTCCAGGGCTCGTTGAAGCGCTTCAGCAGGTGCATGCGCACGTTTTGCCGACGCACCGAACTGAAGCCCAACATGGCGAAGGGGTCTCCCAACGCCGTCAGGGCTTCGCCAAACACATACAGGGATTCGCGGATCACATCGATCACCCGTTGTTCGTTGTTCGCCCAGGCGTCGGTGGACAAGGACAGGTCGGCCAGCAGCAGACAAGACAGGCTGCGGTCAATCGATTGGCGTCGAGAGTAGACCGGGGCCTCGCCGACATGGCGGGGCGAGGTGATGGCTTCGGTGCGCCATTGCACCCAGGCGTCCAGATCCAGTTCCTCGCCTTGGGTCTGGGCATGCAGGTGCCGAGGCAGCGAGCGCAGCACCTCTAGCTTGCGACGAATCCGGTTGGCGGTGCGGCGCAGGTAGTCGGGTGGCGTGTACGGTTCGGGATCGCGCGCTTCCAGCAATTGAGCCGAGCAGTGCTCAGGCACAAGGGTGCGGCTCTTCCAGTGCCATTCGGGCAGGCGCACGCCTGGGCCCAGGGGCAGATCGTCCTGAGCCGCGCCGGGCAGATCGAGATCAAACTTGACCCGTGCGGCACTGGTCTGCCCGTCGGGGGCGATGGCCAGGGTGTTCATGTCATCCGCCGCCTGAATGGCGTTGCCGTCGTCGTCGTCATCGGTTTGCCGGTTGACCTTGACATACTCGCTCCAGGACAGCACCGACTCGGCCCGGAAGAACATCATCATGCCGTTGCGATCACTGGCGTTTTCGGTGTGATGGGCGCGCCGCCGCTTGCGATCTTGCTGAACCTCTCCGGGTGGGCGATGGTCTTCTCCCGCTGGAGGTGATCGGCGCGCCACTTCTGCCGCTGGATTGGCGATCGGGCTGAGCCACAGCCACACCGGGCTGACTTCATCGGCGCGGATGCGAATGTCTTGCCACATGGGCGGCGTTGCCACCGAGTGGAGGGCCGACGGCTGGGCTGACTGCAAGGCCTGCTGCACCATAGACTCGGCCTGGGCTGCTCGGCCCTTCAGTTTCTGGAGGGGGGGGCGTTGATTCAGGTGCCGCGCCAGCAGCCGCTCGTAGCGAGGGCGCAAGCCGGGAAAAACCTGCAGGGCGCAATGTGTGGCCCAGAGGTTGTCGTCAATCCAACGCCCCGTGTCGACGTGACAAGCAGCCAGGGTAGCCAGCCACAGGTAGAGGTCGCGGTTGAGGGGGGCTTCATCGAACACGGCGATCGATGGTGGCAGGGCCAGACTTTCCGGATCGACCATGGGCAAGGCGTCGTGCGTGGCACTGCCCGCGATGCGTTGCAGCCAACTGCGCGCACCGCCATGCTGCTGGGCGGCCGCCTCGCGTAAGCGTACCGTCGCGTCGCCGCCCGCCGCCCGAAACAGGATTTCGATGGCCCGGCGCATCTCGCTCAGATGAACGATCGCCTCTTCGTGGTCCGAACTGGCCGCTCGGGTGATGAACTGATGCCACAGCTTGCCGACCAGTTCTTCCATCAAAGACTCCTGGTGGCCATGGCCGACTTCCGCTGGCGGATCGTTTCGGCCACCGCAGCCGCATCTACCTTCCAGGTCAGCAGGGCAGTGCGGTCATGCACCGCCTGAGATTGGTCACAGGCTTCCAGGCATCGACCGCATTGCACGCAAGAGAACATCATGCGCTTGATGTCTCGGGGGTGCAGGCGCATGGGGCATGCGTCGTCACAGGCACTGCCGTGCGGCACATGGCAGGTGCGGCAATCGCGAGCGCGGTCGCGGTCGAAGGCCACCACCATGCCTTTGGGGTTGGCCATCCAGGCCAGGCTTTGAAACAAGCCGACAGCGCAGCCAAAACGACAGAACAGGTGTCGCGCAAACAAAAACTCCAGGCTGAACACGAGGGTGCCCGCGCCCAGAAAGCGGGCCTGGTTGGGGGTCAGGGTGGCGTGAAACAGGTTATGCCAGATTTCCAGCGGTGGCAGCAGGTAGGTCAGCAGGGTGATCGCCCACAGACCGGCCAAAAAGACTGCGCCCAAGCCGTAGACCGGCCACCACAACGCAGACTGCGGCACAGGCTTGCCGTTGGCTTGAGTGGGGGGCAGCGGGTGCTTGTCCCACAGGCTGAACTTGCCGCAGGCTCGACGCAGCACGCCGTTGAGCAGTTCCACGATTGAAAAGTGCGGGCACAGCCAGCCGCAGTACAGGCGGCCGTACTTCCAGGCCACGGTCAGGCCGCCGATTACCAGCACCAGGATGGGCAGCAAGCCCTTGAAAAAGAGTGTGGCCGCCGTCTGGGCGGGTGTGGCTTGGCCGTGCATCAGGGCGTCGATGCCCAGGTGCCATTTCGTGCCCAGCACATATAGCTGGGTTTCGTTCAGATCAAACCGGAACAGATTCAACACCGGTGCCAACAGGAACACCGTGAAAAACCCGATCTGCCAGAGCCGGCGTCGGGTTTGTCTAGGTAGGCCAGATGGCATGCACCACCTCATCCAGTGCATTCGCGGTTTCGTGGTCGTCGGTCAGGGCATCGACGATGGCAGCACGGCAGGCCTGCTGTGGCGTGAACCCGGCACGGATCAACTTGCCCGCGTAGATCAGCAACCGCGTGCTGACGCTTTCTTCCAAGTCGTGGTGGCTGAGTTTGCGCAAAGCATGCGCCAGCTTCACCAGATGTTGCGCTGTGGGCTTGTCAACCTGCGCCTCTCGTTCGATCACCGCTTGTTCGATGTCGCCGCTGGGGTAATCAAAGCTCAGCGCCACAAAGCGTTGGCGGGTGCTGGGCTTGAGGCTTTTGAGCAGGTTCTGGTAGCCCGGGTTGTAACTCACCACCAGCATGAATGATGAAGGAGCGTGCAGCACTTCGCCGGTGCGCTCGATGGGCAGCACGCGCCGATCATCGGCCAGCGGGTGCAACACCACGGTGGTGTCCTTGCGGGCTTCAACCACTTCATCGAGATAGCAAATGCCACCGGCACGCACGGCTCGCGTCAACGGTCCGTCGACCCACATCGTGTCACCTTGGCCGATCAGGTGTCGGCCCACCAAGTCGGCTGCGCTGAGGTCATCATGGCAGGATACGGTGAACAAAGGTCGCCCCAGGCGGGCGGCCATGTGCTCCACGAATCGGGTTTTGCCGCAACCCGTGGGGCCTTTGATCAACAAGGGGAGTTGATGGGACCAGGCGCGCTCGAACAACTCGCACTCCTGGCCCTGTGCCTGGTAATAGGGGGCACTGTCAGACATGGTTCAACTCATGCACGTTGGGCGGGCACAGCCTGGCGACCGGCGCCGCCTGCCGTCGACAACTCACGTACCGGCTCGCCGCCGATGAAGAAGCTGGCCAGGTAGGTGAGCAGACCAATCAGGAACATCACGCCGCCACCAATGCGAATCCAGTAGAAGAAGCCCAACTGGTCCTGCGTCGCCATGTAGCTCAATGGGGTGGAAGACAGGCGTTGCAACCAGACTTGCAGGATGCCCGCGCCAGTCAGGGCCAGCACCATCACTCCCATGCCGATGGTCATGATCCAGAAGGACCACATCTCCACGCTTTGCGCCTTCTGGCTATTGGCCAGGCGACCGCGCAGCGTGGGCATGGCGTACGAGATCATCGTGATCACCACCAGCACATAGGCACCATAGAAGGCCAAGTGCCCGTGGGCGGCCGTGATCTGGGTGCCGTGGGTGTAGTAGTTCACCGCGCTCAGCGTGTGGATGAAGCCCCACAGGCCCGCCCCCAGGAAACCCATCACCGAGGTGCCCACTGCCCACAAGACCGCAGCCTGGTTGGGGTGTTCGCGGCGGCGACGCTGCACCATGTTGAAGGCAAACACCGTCATCATGAAGAAGGGGATGGGCTCCATGGCCGAGAAGATCGAACCAATCCACTGCCAGTAACCAGGCAAGCCGATGAAGTAGAAGTGGTGGCCTGTGCCCAGAATGCCGGTCATCAACGCAAAGGCGATGATCACGTACAGCCATTTGTCGATCACTTCGCGGTCTACGCCCGTGGTCTTGATCAGCACGAAGGCCAGCAAGGCACCCAGGATCAGCTCCCACACGCCTTCCACCCACAGGTGAACCACGAACCACCAGTACAGCTTGTCACGCACCAGGTTGTGCGGGTTGACGAAGCTGAACAGGAAGAAGATCGCCAAGCCCCACAAGCCCATCAGCAGCACCAGCGAGATGCTGGTCTTGCGACCCTTCAACAAGGTCATGGTGATGTTGTAGAGGAAGCCCAAGGCCACGATCACGATGCCCACCTTGGTCGGCAAGGGCTGCTCCAGGAACTCGCGCCCCATGGTCTGAAGCAGATCATTGCCGGTCAGCCTGGCCAGTTCGGCATAAGGCACCAGCAGGTAGCCCGCGACCGTCAACGCGCCCGCGATCAGGAAGATCCAGAACAGGGCGATGGCCAGTTTCGGACTATGCAGCTCGGTCTCGGCTTCTTCCGGCACCAGGTAATACGCCGACCCCATGAAGCCCATCAACAACCAGACGATCAACAGATTGGTGTGCACCATCCGTGCCTGGTTGAAAGGGATGTAAGGAAAGGCAAAGTCGCCGATCACGTATTGCAGGCCCAGACACAGTCCAAAGACGATCTGCCCGACAAACAGGGCCAGCGCGCCAATGAAGTACAGCTTGGCCACCGCCTGCGATTGGTATTTCAATGTTTTCATGTTCTCTACCTCAGCCTTCGATGTTGGGTGGCCAGTTTTCGGTGTTCACCTCTCCGGTCCACTTCAAAAACTCGACCAGGTCATCGAGCTGTTGATCCGTCAGGTTGAACTGAGGCATTTGGCGACGCCCAGGCACATGCGTGGGTTGCGCCTTGATCCAGGCCTTGATGAAATCAGGGCCACGGCGCTTGTAGACGTTGCCCAGCTCTGGCGCGAAGTAAGCCCCCTCACCCAGCAGGGTGTGACAGCCAATGCAGTTACGGGTTTCCCAGATGCGCTTGCCGGCCACCACCGCAGGAGTGATGTTCTCGACATGGGATCGTTTGGGGATCTGCTGCTCGCTGTGAAAAACGATGGCGGCGAACAGGAACGCAAAGAATGCGGCCCCACCGTAGAACATATTGCGGGCCATCTGTTTGGTGAAACCACCTCCGGCACCCTGACTCATGGAAACCTCCTGGACACTCAATCCCTGAAACCCACCGCTTGGACCAACCGACCCAGGCTGCAAAATGGGCTGTCCGAGTGTCCGAGTGATCTGCTCGGCTATCCTTAAAGCACATCAAGGAACGCCCGGCGCTCCCGGGCACTTTGATTTGAGTCAACTGATTGATTCGGCGTGGCTATACTGCGGCGGCCTCTCATTCATCTTTGCAACGGAGTTTTTTATGCGTTCCATTTGGCTGGCAGCGATCGGTCTGGCGGTTTCGGCAACGGCTATGGCAGATCAGGTTGATTTCGCCCTGAACAACGATGCCTTCTCGGCGTCCTACAGCTCAGCGCGCTTGGGCAATGGCGCCAGCGTGGATGCCGACTGGTTTCATCACACCGACCGTGGGGATGTGATTGGCCTGGGTTTGAAGATTGACCAAATTCGTGGCTCGGACACAGCCTCGCTCGGCGGCAAGTTGGTGGTCATCTCCAACGATGTGAAAGACGCCTCGGCCCTGGCCGTGGGCGGGGCTTTCAACTTCGGCCTGGCCGGGCAACCGCGCGTGCGCTTTGGTGGCCATGCCTGGGTGGCGCCGTCGGTCACCAGCTTTGGCGATGCCGATGGCTTTGTCGACATCGGGCTGCACGTGGGCTACCGTGCGCTCGAGCGCGGTGAGATCTATCTGGGCTACCGCTATGTGGATGTCAGCTATTCCAAGCACCAAGACCTGAAGGTCGAGGACGGCTTGATGGTGGGCATGAACCTGTCGTTCTGATCGTTCAGATCAGTCCAAGGTCGATCGGGCGAGCCTGGGGGAAGATGTTGCCCAGCGCTGGCCCGCTCAACCCAAACTGGCGCTGGAACAAACCGCCCAGCACACTGCGGTAATCATTGAGCACGGGCAGATCCCGGTTCTGGAATAAGGTGCTGGCCTCAATGGTCTGCTGTTCGCCGACCACCCGACCGCCCCGGATCCCGCCGCCCAGCACCCAATACACCGAGCCGTGTCCATGGTCGGTGCCGCGGTTGCCATTTTCGCGCAATGTGCGGCCAAATTCGCTGATGACCACCACAGTGGTCTTCTGCCAGGCGGCATCCCCCAGCTCTTCTGACAACGCCGACAACCCCTGCGCCAGGTTGCCCAACTGCGTGGCCAGGTAGCCGGTTTCGACACCTTGATTGACATGGGTGTCCCATCCCCCGACATCGATGAAGCCCAGGGCATAGCGCTCGCGCATCAGGCGCGCGACCTTGCGTGCTTGCCCCTCGAAAGCCGAGGCATTGATCGCACGGCGGCTGGCGGCATCCATTTCTGCGGCAAAGTCCTGCATCACCTGATCCCTCACCTCGAAGCCTTCCTGTACCTGCGACCCCAGTGGGTGGTGGGCGTACATCTCGGCCACGGCATTTTGCATGCGGGGCGGCATGTCTTTGCCTAACTTTCCCTTCAAGGTCAGATTGGGGATCGACGCCGGTCCGCGAAACACCGTTGGCAGTTGATCGGTGAAGGACATGGCTTGAAAATTGCCTGGAGAATGAGCCGATTGCAGCTGTTGGGCCAGCCGGTTCAGGAAGCCGGAGTTGAAGTCGCGTTGGTGATCGAGGGGCTGGCCTAGCTCAATGCTGTCCTGGGTTTCGAAATGGCTGCGGCTGGTATCTGAAGTGCCGGCAAACGGAATGAAGGCGAGCTGCTTTTGGGCCCAAAGGGCTTGCAGCTTGGCTGCCACCGCAGGATGCAGGGCCCATTGCGCATCCAGCGGCATGGCCCCTTGAGCGCCCTCGGCACGCAAGGCGATGTGCGGACGCGTTTCGCGATAGAAATCGCTTTGTGTGGGCACCAGGAGGCTCATGGCGTCGTAGCCGCCACGCAGAAACACCAGCAGGAAGCGGCTATCGGGCTGCTTGTCAGCGGTAGGTGCCGCCAGCGCGATGTGCGAGGCAGACAAGCCTGCAGTCAGGCTCAGGAAGGTTCGGCGGTTGAGCTTCATCGTCCAGCCCTTTCAGGAATACATGAATTCAGGTGAGGCCAGGTACAGCATGTTCCACTCTTGAGGGGAGCCGGCCTGGGCCAGCGCCTTGCGGGTATCAGCACTCAGCTTGGGTTGAACGTACTGGTAATAGGCCGCGCGAGCCAGTTGCGGAAAAGCCGGGCGCTCGGCCATGGCAGCCTCGTCTTCAGCTCGGAACAACCCTGCACTGCCATTGCCGATCATGCGGGCAATCTCGAACCGGGTGGACATCTGGCCGGAACTGGACCACCCATCGGCCGTGAGGCCGTAGCCATCGGGAGTTTGTCGGTTGTACAGGCCCTGGCCGAGTCGCATGATCCAGTTCTCCATCGGCCGTGTGTTGCGAATGACCTGATCGTTGTAGGCCGCCCGCACTGCCGAGACAACATAGTGCACCGGGCTCTTGAAGTGCTGGCCCGCGGTCTGTGCAAACTCGGGGTGATGGATGAGGGTTGCCATCGTCTGTCCGATGTGGCCATCGGTGCGGCGGAAGGTGTCGGCCATCGAGCGGATCAACTCTTCAGAAGGGTGATCCTGGCAGAAGAACATCGCCAGCTTGCGTGAAATGAAGCGCGCCGTGGCGGGATGTTGCGCCAGGATGTCCAAGGCTTGTTCCAGCTCGCCGGCGCCGCTGCCCTTGATGGTCTGGCCGAGCAGATGCTTGTCGCCGAAGTCGTGTCGGCCGGGGTGAAATTCATACAAGCCATCTTGCACATACAGCGCCGCCCATTTGCGGTTGAGCCGTGGGGGAGCAGAAGGCAGGTGGATGCCGTGGCCGGTGAGGATGCGCGCCATCTCTTGCACATCCTTTTGGCTGTAGCCGGCGTCCACGCCCAGGGTGTGCAACTCCATCAACTCGCGGGCCAGGTTTTCGTTGATCTTGCCAGCGGCGTTTTGCTGGTTGTCGAGGTACACCAGCATGGCTGGATGGTGAATGACCGCCCCCAGCATGGTGCGGAAGGAGCCCAGCACGTAAGGCCGGATCGCGTGCTCTTCGTAATCGCCCAGCATCGCGCGGATCTGATGCTTGTGCTGGAACACATTGAAGTGATTGAACCAGAACCACGTCATCCGTTCACGCAGTTGATCGGCCGAATACACCGCCCGCAACAAGTGGCGCGAGGCCGCCTCATGGGCCAGTCGGTTCAGTTCTTCCTGTTGGGCTTTCATGGCCTGCTTGCGCTCGTCTTCCGTTGGCAAGCTTTGGATCTTGGCGTGTTGCGCTTGAAAGTCTCGAGCCAGGTCCACCAGCGAGGTCTGTGAAATCGTCAGGGCGTCGATGCGCGTTTGAATGGGCGCAGGCAACGGCACTTGTCCAGTTGGGTCGAGCTGTTCTTTCAGCCAAGCCGCCGATCCCTGGCGGTGCAGGCGATCCAGATCGGCATCGTTGGCACCCCAACTCAAGCGATTGAGCAGGGTGTAGTCATCGAGCGAGGGGGCGGATGCGCTGAGGCCGGCAGCAGGTGATGCGCAGGCCGTCAGGGCCAGGCTCAAAGGTGACAGGCTCAGGCCACTGAGCCCGAGCGACTTCAACGTGGTTCGTCGGCTCATCCCATTCATACGACAGCCCTTGGATGGAGAGGGCCATGATGGCCCATTGAAAAAGCCGGGACAAGCCCGGCTTCGACGCGTAACAAGGAGACAGGAGACTTAGTTCACTTGCTGGCAGCGGGAGCAGCGGGCGCAGCAGCGTGAGCGGCCTTGTGGAAGCGCTTGTGGTGCTTGACCTTGTGCTTCATGGGGGCTTCAGCCTTGGCAGGCTCGGTGGTGGCAGCAGGTGCTTCGGCGAACGAAGCGGCAGCAAACGAGGACAGGATGGTCGCGATCAACAGGGTCTTCTTCATGGTGAATCCTTTCGGTTTCGGGTGATTTGGCTTGACAGTCGGGAATCGAGTTGTCTTGCCATGAATCCTCAACGCTGGGTTTACATGCGGCGTTGACGCGGCTTTGTTTCGCTTGTGTAAAGGTGGCGTCGAGCGTACCCATCCGAGCTGGCTCGCCAACGCCTCACAACTCGGCCAAGGGCTTGCGTGCGGCTTCGCTGTCGGCTTGAAGAACTTGAAGCAACTGATTGAGGTGATGGTGTAACTCAGACAAAGTTTGCTCGGGCAGTTTGCGCAACGCATCTGGCAGGACGCCCGCATACGGACCCGGTACATCCTTCAGCACGGCCACCGCGGCAGGTTGAGCGAACAGGTGGACATTGCGACGGTCAACAGAGGACTTTTCGCTTCGCACCAACTCACGCTTGAGAAGTTGTCGAACCAGGTTGCTGGCTGTAGATTGATGGATGTCCATGGCTTCAGACAACTCGGTGATGCCCATTCCTGGATGTTTGTGGACGAGGGACAAGGCCCAGATTTGGGCGCCACCCAAGCCGACTTGCTTCTCGATTTGTTGGAAATGGGTTTTCACCTCGTTGAACACGACCCGAAATTGGCGCAAGACCAGCGCAGCTTGATCCGGGGGCAGGTCCGCATCCAGCGGACTCGTGGAAGGGGGACGACGAGAAGCCATGTTCTTCGACTCATTGGGCAAGGCTCGATCATGGCCCAAGCCTGAGGCCGGTGTGTGGCCATGCGCGCAATTTTTGTGGATGAAAGAGGCAAAACCAACAGCACAAACCATTTGTGCAAACGTATGATGAGAGGTTCTACCTGAAGTTTGCCCTTGCACCATGAATACCCAGCCCCCGATTCTTGACCAGATGCGATCCGAGTTGAGTGACCATCGGTTGTGGCAAACCAGGGCGGTGGTGTTGGCATTTGGCGCC
The DNA here is from genome assembly GCA_028864885.1 of Burkholderiales bacterium. Taxonomy (GTDB): domain Bacteria; phylum Pseudomonadota; class Gammaproteobacteria; order Burkholderiales; family Burkholderiaceae_C; genus Aquabacterium. The sequence goes on from JAGWLR010000008.1 coordinate 39,577, forward strand.
CTGTCTGGTCTGGTCGTGGTGCTATTCACCTGGCTCACGGACAAGGCCCTGGCACTGTTCCACTTTGTGCATGCCCAATCGTTTTGGGTGCCGCTGGTGTGGACGCCCGCGTGTACCGCGTTCATTGTCTGGATGACGCAACGCTATTACCCTGGCGCGACGGGCTCCGGGATTCCGCAGGTCATGGCCGCAGTGGATGCGCAAGTACCGTCTCAGGCGCGTGGCTTGTTTGTGTCGATCAAATTGAGCGTGTCGAAATTGATTCTGACTGCTGTGGGGTTGGCGGGGGGCTTGTCTCTTGGGCGCGAGGGCCCTTCGGTGCAGATTGCCGCGGGCGTCATGCATGCATCGCGTCGCTGGCTGCCGGCCCGCAGCGCGGTCTCTGCTCACGGCCTCTTGATTGCAGGGGGAGCCGCCGGCATCGCGGCCGCCTTCAACACGCCACTGGGCGGGATCATGTTTGCGATCGAAGAGTTGTCGCGGCGCCCCGAGCAGCGCAGCAACGGCTTGCTGATGGCCGCCATCATCCTGTCGGGCTTGATGGGCATGTCGGTCTTCGGTAACTCGACTTACTTTGGCGTCATCCACGTGCAGCCAGTGTCCCTCAGCCTCGTGCTGCCAGGCCTGTGGGTGGCGCTTTGGTGCGGGGTGGCCGGGGGGCTCTTTGCGCGGTTGGTCACGGCGTCCCTGAGTGGCCATGGGAAGGATGTGTTCACACGCATTCGCAACCGGTACCCGGTGCGTTTTGCAGCAGGCTGTGGTTTGGCCGTCGCCATCATTGGCCTGGTCAGCCAGGGCGACACCTTTGGCAGCGGTTATGGCCACACCCGTGATTTGCTGGAGCACGGCAGCGAGCCCGGCAAGTTGTACGTTTTGTTCAAGTTCATGACCACCTGGATCACCACCTGGTCAGGTGTGCCGGGGGGGATCTTCGCCCCCTCTCTGGCCATCGGTGCGGGCATTGGCGCCGACGTGGCTCATTGGACCGGGCATTTCGATACCCCGGCGCTCATCGCTGTCGGGATGGCTGGGTTTCTGGCCGCGGTCACCCAAGCGCCGATGACCTCTTTCATCATCGTCATGGAAATGGTCGACGGCTATAACCTGGTGCTCACCTTGATGGCTGGGGCTCTGGTGGCAAGTGGGGTGTCGCGTCTGCTGAGTGCCCCGCTGTACGCGAATCTGGCGCAGATGCAGTTGATGCGCATGCCGGGATACAAGCCCGACCCATCCGCGTTCAAGCACTGATCGGCCAAAAAAAAGAGCCCCGAAGGGCTCTATGAAACCGGCGATTCGCACTGTTTGAAGTCAAACACGCAGCGCCATTATATTTGCACAAATGCAAGAAGGGAAACATTTCGCATGTTTGCCCCCTCTTGCCAATCGGCGAAGGCCTCTTATAGAATCATTAGCACTCGGTCAGGATGAGTGCTAACAGCGAGCTTCGCGAGCCCCATCTGGCCGAAACAATCCAAGTGAGCGTGTGCTCACTTCCTCTTTTGTTCAACCGATGTCTCATTCATAGACAGGAGTAACGATGAAACTGCGTCCTCTGCACGATCGCGTGATCGTCAAGCGCTTGGAAAACGAAACCAAGACTGCCTCTGGCATCGTCCTGCCCGACAACGCCGCTGAGAAGCCTGATCAAGGCGAAGTCCTGGCCGTTGGTCCTGGTAAGCGCAACGACAAGGGTGATTTCGTCGCCCTGAACGTTCAAGTGGGTGACCGCGTTTTGTTCGGCAAGTACTCTGGCCAGTCCGTGAAGGTCGATGGCGAAGAGCTGCTGGTGATGCGCGAAGAAGACCTGTTTGCTGTGGTGGCCAAGTAATCGGCTGATCCCCAGATTCACCCATTCATACTGATTTCGGAGAATTCAAATGGCAGCAAAAGACGTCGTGTTCGGCGGTGAAGCCCGTGCGCGCATGGTCGAGGGCGTGAATGTCCTGGCCAACGCCGTGAAAGTGACCCTGGGCCCCAAAGGCCGTAACGTGGTGCTTGAGCGTTCGTTCGGCGGCCCTACCGTGACCAAGGACGGTGTGTCCGTGGCCAAGGAAATCGAACTGAAGGACAAGCTCCAGAACATGGGCGCTCAGATGGTCAAGGAAGTCGCTTCCAAGACTTCTGACAACGCTGGCGACGGCACCACCACCGCCACCGTGCTGGCCCAAGCCATCGTGCGCGAAGGCATGAAGTACGTGGCCGCTGGCATGAACCCCATGGATCTGAAGCGCGGCATCGACAAGGCTGTGGCCGGTCTGATCGCTGAACTGAAGAAGATCAGCAAGCCCACCACCACCTCCAAGGAAATCGCTCAGGTCGGCACCATCTCCGCCAACTCTGACGCTGACGTCGGCGAAATCATCGCCAACGCCATGGACAAGGTCGGCAAGGAAGGCGTGATCACCGTTGAAGACGGCAAGAGCCTGAACAACGAGCTGGAAGTCGTCGAAGGCATGCAGTTCGACCGCGGCTACCTGTCGCCTTACTTCATCAACAACCCCGAGAAGCAAGCCGCCATCCTGGACAACCCCTTCGTGCTGCTGTACGACAAGAAGGTGTCCAACATCCGTGACTTGCTGCCCACCCTGGAGCAAGTGGCGAAGGCTGGCCGTCCTCTGCTGATCATTGCTGAAGAAGTCGAAGGCGAAGCCTTGGCGACCTTGGTGGTCAACACCATCCGCGGCATCCTGAAGGTCGTGGCTGTGAAGGCTCCTGGCTTCGGCGATCGTCGCAAGGCCATGCTGGAAGACATCGCCATCCTGACCGGCGGCAAGGTCATCGCTGAAGAAGTCGGCATGTCGCTGGACAAGGTCACCCTGGCTGACCTGGGCCAAGCCAAGCGCGTCGAAGTGGGCAAGGAAAACACCACCATCATTGACGGTGCTGGTGCCGCTGCTGACATCGAAGCTCGCGTCAAGCAAATCCGCATCCAGATCGAAGAAGCTACCAGCGACTACGATCGTGAAAAGATGCAAGAGCGCGTGGCCAAGCTGGCTGGCGGCGTGGCCGTGATCAAGGTGGGGGCTGCCACCGAAGTCGAAATGAAGGAAAAGAAGGCTCGCGTTGAAGACGCCCTGCACGCGACCCGCGCGGCAGTGGAAGAAGGCGTGGTGCCTGGCGGTGGTGTGGCTCTGCTGCGCGCCAAGCAAGCGGTGGGCGAGATCAAGGGCGACAACCATGATCAAGACGCCGGCATCAAGCTGGTGATGAAGGCCATCGAGGCCCCTCTGCGCGAAATCGTGGGCAACGCCGGTGGCGAGCCTTCCGTGGTGATCAACAAGGTGTTGGAAGGCAAGGGCAACTTTGGCTTCAACGCTGCCAACGACACCTACGGCGACATGATCGAAATGGGTATCCTGGATCCCACGAAGGTCACTCGCACTGCTCTGCAAAACGCCGCTTCGGTGGCTTCGCTGATGCTGACCACCGAGTGCACCGTGTCGGAAGCTCCGAAGGAAGATGCACCTGCCGGTGGCATGCCTGACATGGGCGGCATGGGTGGTATGGGCGGTATGGGCATGTGATGTGCCTGGGCGCAGGGTTCTGCGCCCGCCCAGAGCGTCAATGCTCAAAAAACAAAGCCTCCCGCAGGGAGGCTTTGTTCATCCATGCCGAAGATCAGGCCTTGCCATGAATTTCGCGTTCATGTTGTTCGGTGTCTTCCTTCACATGACGCGACACGAAGCGCGCGATGTAAGCCAGCATCACGAACATGAAGGCGATCACCCCAGCGCTCATCAGGCCGTAGTCGGTGGTCAGGAAGTCTTTCAAGGCTTGCATGTGGATTCTCCTGTGATCAACTCATGTGTGATCTGACGCCGAATCGGGTCAGGGCATCCTGATCTGGGTCAAGAATCGACTCACTTCGGGCGCTCTGAGCAGGGTTGCCTTGAGCAGGCACAATCTGTAAATGGTCGCAGTTTCCCGAATTACCACGGTGGCCCTTTGGGGCCAGGTGCGCAAGGCGTTTGGCTTTGGGCTGTGCGTCATGTCGCTCGTGTGCGGGGCACCTGCTTTGGCAGATGCAACGCCGACGCCTGCTCCTCAGCCCATGCGCGTCGTGCGGCCCAAGATTGGGTTGGTGCTGTCGGGCGGGGGCGCACGCGGCCTGGCCCATGTGGGGGTGCTCAAGGTGCTTGAGCGCGAGCGAATCCCGGTGGATGTCATCGCCGGCACGTCCATGGGGGCGATCGTGGGCGGGCTGTATGCCGCTGGTTTGTCGGCCGAGCAAATTGAAGCCGAAGTTTTGAAGCTCAATTGGAACGACGTTTTTGCCACCCGCGTTGATAGGCGGGAACTGTCGCAGCGCCGGAAAGAGCAGGATTTTGATGTCTCGCCGCTGATTGAAATCGGTGTGGGCAGCGATGGCTTGAAGGCGCCGCTGGGTTCTGTGTCCAGCAGGGGGCTCGAATCCCACTTGAGGCGCTTGACCCTGTCTGCTCGGCAGGTGAAGGATTTCGATCAGTTGCCCACTCCGTTTCGGGCGGTGGCGACCGACATGGAAACCGGCCAGGCGCTGATCCTGAAAGAGGGCGACTTGGCCACGGCTTTGCGATCCAGCATGTCGGTGCCTGGCGTGTTTGCACCAGTCGAGGTCAATGGCCACATCCTGGGGGATGGGGGATTGGTCGACAACACCCCGGTGGATGTGGCGCGCGCCATGGGGGCACAACGGTTGATCGTGGTGAACCTGGGTACGCCGCTGGGTAAGCGCGACACCCTGCAAACCCTGACGGGGGTGACCTCGCAGATGATCAACATCCTGACCGAGCAGAATGTGCAGCAAAGTCTGCGCACACTGCATCCTGACGATGTCTTGATTGCGCCCGATCTCGATAGCCTGACGGCGGCGGATTTCGATCGAGCCCGCGAAATCATGCTGCGGGGCGAACTGCAGGCCGAGGCCCTCGTGCTGCGCATGCAGGACCTCAAAGTGAGCGAGGCAGAGTACGCCGCTTGGCAGGCGCAACGCAAGCAGCGGCAATCGGCGCCTGCACCCCTGGCATTCGTGCGCTTTGAAGGCAGCAAGCTCACACAGCCTGAAGTGCGTTCAGATATGCTGGCCAGTCAGCCAGGCCAGGTGTTCGATCTGGCCAAGGCTGAGCGCGATGTCACGGCCCTGGCCGCCACCGGAGATTACCAACGCACCGACTATCGCCTGGTGCGTGGCCCACAAGGCGAGGGGCTGGTCTTTGATCTGGAAGACAAGCCCTGGGGGCCCAACTACCTGCAGATGGGTTTGGACTTCAGTGCCGACAATCGCGGGCGCAGCGTCTTCAACCTGAAACTGGTGCACAACCGGCATTGGCTGGATGAACACGGCACCGAATGGCGCAACTTCCTGCGCTTGGGTACCACCCCAACCTTGAGCTCTGAACTGTATCGCCCGATGGACTGGCATCTGCCCGATGGCTTGAGCGGCTTTGTTGCCGTGTCAGGGCAGACGCTGCGCCGCACTCTGTCTTACTACAATGACCCCAATGGCAAGGTCACGGCGGACATCGACCGTGCCGAAACCGGTGCCGCCTTGGAAGCGGGCCTGAACTGGCGCGAGTTGGGCGAATGGCGACTGGGTTGGGTGGTTGACCGCTACCGGGATTCACCCAACCTCACGTCCAGCCAGTACAAACTGGCACCCGGTGTGCAACGGTGGCAAGAGCAGGGGTGGCGCCTGCACATGGTGTTTGATCAGCTCGACCATGCGTACTTCCCCACGCAGGGCTGGCGCCTGGAAGGCAAGTTTTTTCAGGGTCAACACATCCAGCACGGACAGGATGCCGACAGCGATGGCCAGTCGCGCTATCTGGATGTGCAGGGGCAGTTTGCCAAATCGTGGGGGATGCACACCCTGCTGGGTTATGCGCGCCTGGCCTTGTCCGATGGCTTGCAGCCTGTCGTTCCCCGTTGGGGCTTGGGGGGCTTCCATCAGCTGTCAGGCTATGGGCCCTTCCAGGTCAGCGGCCCAGAGTTGGCCCTGTTCCGCCTGGGCTACCAAGTTCGCGTCACGGATCTGGCGCTGACCAGAGGGGTGTTCCTCGGGGCCAGCGTCGAGATGGGCAACGCCTGGAGCCAGCCACAGGACGTATGGCGAGGCACCAAGCGCAAAGGATTCAGCTGGTATGTGGGGGCCGATACCCCCTTCGGCCCGGTGTACACGGCGCTGGTCACCAGCCCCGGGGTGGGCAGTACGGTGATGCTGTTCGTCGGCCGACCATGAGCCGGCCGCATGTCGGCCAGTCGATCAAACGCGGCTGAGCGCTTGCCCCACGGTCGAGCGCAGGTGGTCAATGATGTGGTTGCCAATCTTCATCAGCGGCAACACCTCGTTGACGGCACCGGCGGCAATCGCCTCGCGCGGCATGCCGAACACCACGCAACTGGCTTCATCCTGGGCCACGCAGTAGGCCCCGGCATCGCGCATTTCGCGCATTGCTCGGGCGCCATCGGCCCCCATGCCGGTCAGCATGATGCCGATCGCATTGGGCCCCACCACGCGGGCGGCCGATTTGAACAGCACATCCACGCTGGGCTTGTGCCGGTTGACCGGGTCGCCGTCTTGGACGCGAGCGATGTAGTTGGCGCCTGAGCGTTCGACGCTCAAATGCAGTCCGCCGGGCGCGATGTAGGCATGTCCGGGCAGGATCCGCTCGCCATCCTGCGCTTCCTTGACGCTGATCTTGCACAGCCCATCGAGGCGAGCCGCGTAGTTCTTGGTGAACCCCGGTGGCATGTGCTGGGTGATGACCACGGCCGGGAAGTCCGCCGGCAGTGTCGTTAGCACCTCTTTGGTGGCTTCGGTGCCCCCTGTCGAGGCACCGATGAAGACGATCTTCTCGGTCGACAGCCGGCCCATCGGGCTGCCGCCCGTCGGTTTGATGGCCGTCAGTGCGGCCGGTTGTGTGTTGGCGGCCGGGGTGGCGGGTACGTGCAAGCGACTGATGCGGGCTTTGGACGCGATCCGTACCTTGTCGGTGATGTCGTCGGCCAATTGGCGCAGGCCATCGGCCACGCCGATCTTGGGCTTGGCCACAAAGTCAATTGCACCCAACTCCAGGGCCTTGAGGGTGACATCGGCGCCGCGCTCGGTCAGCGTCGACACCATCACCACGGGCATGGGGCGCAGCCGCATCAGCTTGGACAGGAAGTCAATGCCATCCATGCGGGGCATCTCCACGTCCAGCGTGATCACGTCAGGGTTCAGATTGCGGATCATCTCGCGCGCCACGAACGGGTCGGACGCGGCCCCAATGCATTCCATGTCGGACTGGCGATTGATGATTTCGCTCAGCATGCTGCGGACCAGGGCTGAGTCGTCCACCACGATCACTCGAATTTTGGTCATGGCGTCTCTCCTTAATGATTTTTAGAACAGATCGATCGAACCGCCACCAGTCGAAACCGGCACCACCTTCTGCGCCGCCAGGCGTTCCTGCTGAACGATTTGATCTGGATTGGTCGGGGCCAGGCGTTTCACCATGGCTTTGCCGCTGTGCGGAAAGAAGCACACCTTGCGTGGGTAGATCTCCAGGACATCCTTCGAAACCACCGGAATGCGTTCCAGCTTCAAGTAGTCCATCACGAACGCGGTGTTGCGCTCGCCGACGTTGATCGTGTTCATGCCGCTGATCACGGCCCCACCGCCAAACACCTTCGCTTCGAGCGTCAGGCGCGAGGCGCCCATCTTGAGCATTTCGTTGATCAGCAATTCCATCGCGAACGATCCGTAGCGCCCCGAATCACTCGCGCCACCGCCGTTGTCTGGCAGCATGAAGTGGTTCATGCCCCCGATCTTGGCCTGGCGATCCCACAAGCAGGTGGCAATGCACGAACCCAGGGTGGTCATGATCAGCACGTCTTCGTTGAACACGAAGTACTCACCCGGCAAGACCTTGACGGCTTCAGCTTGAAAGTGCGCGTCGTAAAAGAAGAACGACGCCTCGCCCGGTTTGGGTACCCGCGCCTTGAGCCGGTCCAGTCGGTCTCGTCGGGCGTTCAAGCCTGCCCCCGCCAGCGCACTGCTGGCTCCGGCCAAAGCGCCTGAGGCCAGAGCAACACCGGGACGGCTGGAGCCCATGGAGGATGAACTGATCATGTCTTACCCTTGTCTCCTGGCGTCTTCAGACTCGGTCATAAACCGTCTTGCCGCGTAACTGGAAGAGGTCTTTGGACTCGGTGAAATTTTCAGAGTGACCGACGAACAACATGCCGTGCGGCTTCATCACGCTGTGGATGCGCTCCAGCACTTTGCGCTGCGTGGGGGCATCGAAATAGATCATCACATTGCGGCAGAACACCACATCGAAGGGTTCGCCCAGTTGCCAACTGGTCTGCATCAGGTTGAACGGTCGAAACTCGACCATGCGTGACAACTCGGGCTTCACTCGGATCGAGCCTGAGTTGGCGGCTTTGCCGCGCAGAAAGAACTGGCGTAGACGTTGTTCGCTCAGGCCACGGGTGGTGGCGTCATACACCCCGCGCGAGGCGGTGGCCAATACGTTGGTGTCGATGTCGCTGGCCAGAATCTTGACCGGCGCATGCAGGCCCAAGGTCTCTGCCACCGTGATGGCCAGGGAGTAGGGCTCTTCACCGGTGGACGAGGCGCAACACCAGATGCGCGTGGGTTGCGGGCCACGCTTCTTCAAGTGCTCGGCCAAGGTGTGAAAGTGGTGCTCTTCCCGAAAGAAGGCGGTCAGGTTGGTGGTCAGGCAATTCGTGAATTCTTGCCACTCCTGGCTGGATTGCGCTCCCGAAGCGGTTTCCAGCCACTGCAAATACGAATCAAACGACTGATGCCCAGTTTCACGCAGCCGGCGCGACAGGCGGCTGTAGACCATGGCGTGCTTGCCATCGTGCAGGCTGATGCCAGCACGGGCGTAGATCAGCTTGCGCACACGCTCGAAGTCGCGGTCGGAAAACGAAAACTCGCGATCCATGATCTGAGTGCTGGAATCCGGCATGGAATAAGACATATCAATTCACACTGCGAAAGCCTCAACGGGATGGCCGACAGGACACCCTTGGGGGATATCGGTCAACCGGTTCCAGTCTTGAATGTGTTTTCTTCCACGCAGGATGCCTGCGGCGAGAGGGGCATGCGCCCGGATTTCAGAGGCGAAATGGCCGCATATCCGGGCTTTGATTTCAGCCGCCCTGATAGACTAGGTCATGGATCAGTTCACCCATGTGGAGTCCATCATCGCCGCCATGGATCACCCGCCATCCGCATCGGCACCCGACGCATCTTCGCTGAGTGCCCTGCGTCTGGATGTCGCGCTGAATTTGCTCAATCAAGCCGGTTGGGCCGCGCCCGCGTCCGTCGATCCGGGGTCGGTGGCCTGGTTGCAGGCAATCCTGGATGGCTTGTGCGACATCTCCAGCCGGGATGCCCTGACGGGGCTGTCAAACCGGCGGCAGTTTGAAGCGGCCATCGGCCGCGAGGTGGATCGTGTCGCCCGCAACGGTGAGCCCGCCTTGCTGCTGGTGCTGGACATCGACCACTTCAAGAAGGTCAATGACACCCATGGCCATGCCGCGGGTGACGAGGTCATCAAGGCCGTGGCCGCGTCTTTGCTGGATTGCGTGCGGCCGATGGACACGGTGGCCCGGGTGGGAGGGGAAGAATTCGCCATCATCTTGCCTAACTGTCCACCGGCATTTGGTCAAACCGTGGCCGAGCGGATCCGCAAAAAAGTGGAGAGCAAGGCGGTCGCGATCATCGGGGGTGAGTCCCTTCATGTCACTGTCAGCATCGGCGGTGCGTTTGCACCGCAATGGGTGCGCTCTTCAGCCGTTTTGTGGAGCGAGCGTGCCGATCAACAACTTTACAAAGCCAAGGCCAATGGCCGCAATCAGACTTGTCTGGAAATGCCGCCGCTCACTGTGGTGAGCGCCGAAGAGAAAGGCCTGTTGTTTGCCGGCCTGACTCAATCTGAATCCAACATCCCGGAATGATGGTCTCCATGTCCACATCAGCAACCCCAACTTCCACCAACGGCGCTACGCGCCTGGCTCGCACCGTGGCCATCACCAGCGGCAAGGGCGGCGTGGGCAAGACCTTCGTCAGCGCCAATCTGGCCGCCGCTTTGACACGGCAAGGGCTGAAGGTGCTGGTGCTGGATGCCGACCTGGGCCTGGCCAATCTGGATGTGGTGCTCAACCTCTATCCCAAGATCACCTTGCACGATGTGTTCACCGGCAAGGCTCAGCTCGACGAAGCCATCCTGCCCGCACCGGGGGGCTTTTCGGTGTTGCTGGCTGGCTCGGGCTTGGTCGAGTATTCCCGGCTGACCCCCGAGGTTCGTGATCAATTGCACAACATCATGGAAGCCGTCAAACCGCGCTTTGATGTGCTCCTGATCGACACGGGCGCCGGTATTTCCGATGTGGTGCTGTATGCCGTGTCCCTGGCGCATGAGGTGATCGTGGTGGCCACGCCTGAGCCCACCTCGATGACCGACGCCTACGCCACGATCAAGGTGCTGTCATCTCAGCAATCTCGTGACCAGCTCAATCTGGTGGTCAACCAGGTGGGGCGCTCGGGCGATGGTCGGGCCATCTGCAATCAATTGCAGCAGGTGGTGGAGCGATTCGTGCAATCGCCCGCCGGACAAGCCCCTCGCCTGAACTTCCTGGGCGATGTGCCCCTCGATTCCAGCGTGCGTGAAGCCGTTCAGAAGCGGCAGTTGCTGCTGGAATTGCACCCTGGCAGTCCCGCTTCGATGGGCATCGTTCAGGTCGCGACCCGTTTGCTTTCGCGCCAGCCCGCCTGACCTCTGTTTTTTCTCTATGACGACGCAGTACGAATCCGCTTATCAGTGGTTGGGCGGAGATGCCCGAGTGCGCGCCCTGGTGGATCGCTTCTACGACCTGATGGATCTGGAGCCCCGATACCAGGCGCTCAGAGCCGCTCATGGCCCCACCCTCGATGCCGCCCGCGACAAGCTCTATTGGTTCTTGAGTGGCTGGCTCGGGGGCCCCAACCTCTACATCGAACAATTCGGCCATCCGCGCCTGCGGGCCCGGCACCTGCCGTTTTCGATCGGCATTGCCGAGCGGGATCAGTGGGTGGCCTGCATGGCCCAGGCGATGAACGAGTTGGCTGTGGACCCTGAGTTGGCCAATCGACTCAATCAGTCGTTCATGCAAACCGCAGACTGGATGCGCAACAAAGGCGTCGACATGGCTTGACGCCCTGAGGATCAAGGGTTGCCCGGCAAAGGGGGCAAGCTGTTGCCCTTGGTGGGCGTCAACAGCACGACCAGTGCACCGGCCCCACCTTCATCGCCCCGCGCCTGCACAAACGCCAGCACCCGGTCGCTTTGCACCAACCAGCGCTTGACTTTGTCCTTCAAGACCGGTTGACGCCCCGGCGACCCCAGGCCCTTGCCGTGCACGACACGGACGCAGCGCCACCCCTTGATCTGCGCATCCCTCAGGAATTGGCTCAGCGTTTCACGCGCTTCGTCGGTGCGCATGCCATGCAAATCCAACTGATTCTGGATCGCCCACACCCCACGGCGCAGCTTGCGCACCACATCCACACCGATGCCAGGGCGGCGCCAAGCCAGTGACTCGTCGGTTTCCAGCAGGCTTTCCACATCGAATTCGTCTGACAACGATTCGTTCAGAACTTGCTTTTCGTCTTGTTCCCGGCTGTTGGGAATCGGAGCCGGCTTGGGGGCGGAGTGATGCTTTTTGCCAGTGTCGGGCAACACATGCACCGGGCCCACGGCCTTTTGGAAGATCGCGCGATCAGCCTCCGCTTGGCGTTTGGCTGCTTCTCGCTTGGCCTGCTCGGCACGCTCTTGCTCGGCGCGGGCAGCTGCCTCCTTCGCGGCGCTCTTCAGCGCGCGTTTGAGGTCACCGAAGTCGCGCAAAGGCGTGTGAGCGGAGGGCTTGGTGGCGTTTTTCACACCGCCAAGCCTACAACAATCCGCGCTCCGCAAAAGACACGCAGGCGCTGCGGCCCACCACGATGTGGTCCAGAACCCGCACATCAACCAAGTTGAGGCTGCTTTTGAGGGTTTGCGTCAGCAGCTCATCTGCCCGCGAGGGCTCTAGCACCCCAGATGGGTGGTTGTGTGCCAGGATCACGGCGCCTGCGTTGTGCGCCAAGGCCTGTTTGACAACCTCACGTGGGTAGACGCTGGTTTGGCTCAGGGTGCCCCTGAACAACTCTTCAAAGGCGATCAGCCTGTGCTGGGCATCCAGAAACAGCACGCCGAAGACCTCGTGTTCGCGATTGCCCAATTGAATCTGCAAGAACTCCTTGACGGTCTGCGGGTTACCGAAGACCGGCTGGGTCTGCAAATCGGTTTGCAGGCTGCGACGAGCCAACTCCATCACGGCGATCAGTTCAGACCGTTTGGCGGGGCCCAGCCCCTTGATGCGCCCCAGTGTTTCAGGGCTGGCCTGCAACAAGCCGGCCAGACCACCGGCTGAAACCAGCACTTTTTCCGCCAGCTGCAATACACCCAGGCCTTTCATGCCGGTTCGCAGCAGCAGGGCGAGCAGTTCTGCATCTGCCAGGGCCGCAGGGCCCTGAGACAGGAGCTTTTCTCGGGGCCGCAAGGCGGTTGGAATATCTTTCATAGGGGTATGACCCAAGATGCCTGGTCAAAACTAAAATTGTCGTTTTGCTCAGCTTCTGCATCCATCCTCCTCAAGGGTGGGTTTCGATCATGACCTCTGCCGCTCCCACCGTTGTCCCCGGCTCTTTCTTGACCTTGCACTATCGCCTCTCCGGGCCCGATGGGGCAGACTTGGTCAACACCTTTCATGACAAGCCAGCCACGCTGTCGATCGGGTCGGGAGAGTTGTCCCCCGAGCTTGAAAACCGCTTGCTCGGCCTCGAAGAAGGGGTGCGCACTGTGATCGAACTGGCTCCCGGCGAAGCCTTTGGTCCGCACAACCCAGAGATGGTCCAAAAGGTGGCCATGTCCCTGATGCGCGAGCTGGGCGATCCTGACGAAACCTGGCGCGTGGGGGACGTGGTGCGCTTCCCCACCCCCGATGGGCAAAGCTCGTTTGCCGGCGTCGTGCGTGAGCTGGGTGGCGATGACTGGATCCTGTTCGATTTCAACCATCCGCTGGCCGGCCAGCCCGTGACCTTTGAAGTGCAACTCATCGGAGTGCTATGACATGACTCAGGTTCAGGAAGTCCTGCTGGCCGAGCCTCGTGGCTTTTGTGCCGGGGTCGATCGCGCCATCGAAATCGTCGAGCGTGCGCTCGAGCAATTCGGCGCCCCCATCTACGTGCGCCACGAAATCGTGCACAACACCTATGTGGTGAACGACCTCAAGGCCAAGGGTGCCATCTTCATCGAGGATCTGTCCGAGGTACCTGCGGGAGCCACGCTGATCTTCAGTGCCCACGGTGTCAGTCAGGCCGTACGTCATGAAGCCGATGAGCGCGGCTTTCAAGTATTCGACGCCACCTGCCCGCTGGTGACCAAGGTTCACATCGAGGTGGCCAAGCTGCGCCGAGAGGGCTATGAGTTCCTGATGATCGGGCACAAGGGGCACCCTGAGGTCGAAGGCACCATGGGGCAGCTGTCTGAAGGCATCTATCTGGTCGAAGACATCGACGACGTCGCCCAGGTTCAAGTAGTCAATCCTGAAAAGCTGGCGGTCGTCACCCAGACAACGCTGTCGGTGGACGATGCAGCCGGCATTCTGGCTGCCATCAAAGCCCGGTTTCCGCACATTCGCGAGCCCAAGCAGCAAGACATCTGCTACGCCACCCAGAACCGCCAGGATGCCGTCAAGATCATGGCGCCACAGGTGGACGTGGTCATCGTGGTGGGCAGCCCTACCAGTTCCAACAGCAACCGCCTGCGTGAACTGGCCGAGCGCCTGGGCACCCCAGCCTACATGGTGGATTGCCCTGACGACTTGAAAGCCGATTGGTTCGATGGCCGTCCGAGCGTTGGCCTGACCGCTGGCGCTTCTGCCCCCGACGTGCTGGTGCAACAGGTCATCGCCCGATTGCGGGCACTGGGTGCCATTTCTGTGCGCCGCATGCAAGGCGTGGAAGAATCAGTGCGGTTCCCCTTGCCGAAGGGCCTGGGCGGAACCGGGCTGGATCGACCCTTGCCCAATGAGCGCACCGCTTACTGATCATTCCTATCACTCGAAGACATCATGCTCGACATCGCCCTGCTGCGCAAAGACCTCGACAGCGTTCTGGCCCGTCTGGCCAAGCGCAAGAATCCCCAGCCTTTCCTGGACGAGGCCCGTTTCCGCCAACTGGAAGCCGAGCGCAAGACCATCCAGACTCGTACTGAAGACCTGCAAGCCCAGCGCAACAGCCTGTCCAAGCAGATCGGCATGCTTAAAGGCAAGGCCGCCAAGGGTGAGGACACCGCAGCCGAAGTCGAATCCGTGATGGCGCAGGTGGCTGGCATTGGCGATGAGCTCAAGGCCAGTGCCGACCGTCTGGAAGTCATCCAGGCCGACATGGCTGCCATGTTGATGTCGGTGCCGAACCTGCCGCACGACAGCGTGCCCGTCGGCAGCGACGAAACCGGCAACGTCGAAGTTCGGCGCTGGGGCTCCCCGGGCACCTACGCCTTTGAAGTGAAGGATCACGTCGATCTGGGTGAGAAGCTCGGCCTGGACTTTGAAACCGGCGCCAAGCTGTCGGGTTCCCGCTTCACCTTCATGAAGGGGCAGATCGCTCGTCTGCACCGCGCCCTGGCGCAGTTCATGCTCGACGTGCAGACGCAAGAGCACGGCTACACCGAGTGCTACACGCCTTACCTTGTGCAAGCCAAGGCCTTGCAAGGCACGGGCCAGTTGCCCAAGTTCGAACAAGACCTGTTCCACGTCACCTCGGGCGATGCCGACTCGTCGGGCAGCAAGTGGTACCTGATCCCCACGTCAGAAGTCACGCTGACCAACACCGTGGCCGACACCATCGTGCCGGTGGAGCAACTGCCGATCAAGTTGACCGGCCACACCCCTTGCTTCCGCTCGGAAGCGGGCAGCGCGGGTCGCGACACCCGCGGCATGATCCGTCAGCACCAATTCGACAAGGTCGAGATGGTGCAGATCACCACGCCCGAGCAAAGCTACGACGCTCTGGAGCAAATGGTGGGCCACGCCGAAGCCATCCTGCAAAAGCTGGAACTGCCCTACCGTGTGATGGCCCTGTGCACCGGCGACATGGGTTTTGGTGCCACCAAAACCTATGATCTGGAAGTGTGGCTGCCGGCGCAAAACACCTATCGTGAAATCAGCTCCTGCTCCAACTGCGAAGCCTTCCAGGCGCGCCGCATGCAGGCCCGCTTCAAGAACGCCCAGGGCAAGAACGAACTGGTCCACACCCTCAACGGGTCGGGATTGGCCGTGGGCCGCGCCCTGGTGGCCGTGCTCGAAAACCACCAGCAGGCCGACGGCAGCATCCGCGTGCCAGCCGCCTTGCGCACCTACCTGGGTGGCCTGGAGTTCCTCAAGCCCTGATTTCTCTGCTATAGTCCAAGGCTTCGCACCGTCAACCACGGTTGCAACCAGTTCAGGAGAGGTGGCAGAGTGGTTGAATGTACCTGACTCGAAATCAGGCGTACGTGAATAACGTACCGAGGGTTCGAATCCCTCCCTCTCCGCCAGATGCAAAACCCAAGTGATTGATTTCACTTGGGTTTTTTGCTTTTTGGTCCGTGTTTTTTTGGCTACCCATCAAAGATCCCATCAATCTGAAAGTGGTGGGATACGAGGCATTTGAGCGACAAAAAGGACCGCTTGAAACAGTCCGGGGAATATTAGCGAATTTTCCCCGGGTGCGAAACGTGCAACAAAAAACCCGCCGAAGCGGGTTTGGGTGTCTATGTTGCGCAGAACTACTTGCTGGCGGTCAGCCTCGCAGCGGTTGCGGCCGCTCAAGTGCTCATGTTGCACTCACGGTCTCGGCAGCATTGCGGTCAACTGTTGCCGCAGTAGCTAGCCCCGCTATTTGCCTGAATCCATCAGGCGGCGGTTGATCCTCTGTCTTTTGAATGTGCCCTTGCTCGCTCAACCATAGCGCTCACCGCAGGCGTCATATTCAGGGGCGCCAAAAGCGTTTGGGGGTGCGCCAACTGGAACACGCGGAACACCTCATCGGCGAAGGCCTGACCGATCTCGGCGACCTCCGAAAAGTCCAGCACCACGGTCTGAAAGCGCTCAAACCGCATCGTCAGTCGCTTCGCCTGTGAGCGCGACACCAGTTTCTCGCCTTCGTGCTGAGCCAGTTTGACCGGCACAATCGTCTTAGCAAAGGTGAACTCTTTGGGCGCGGCGAACTGGTCAAAGACCTCTTTCGATGTCCGATGGCTATCGTTGGCAATGGCCATCCGCACAACCGTGCCAGACACGTCAGCCGGATCCTCCATCAGTACATCGTGTTCCCCTTCGTCGTGTCGGAAGAACAGGTGGCCTGATTGGATCTGGAACTCGTCGAACACCTTGGACGTGAAGAAAATGCCCTCGCCAGAGTGCTTGTCTGGATCGGTGGTGAATTTGCCCTTGGCCAATTCCAAGATCGATTCCCTTGGATCGAACAGGTCAAGTGCCTTCTGAATGCGCAGGAAGATGCCCTCGCCATCGTCCTTGACGTAGCCTTCGACCGTAAGCGCGGTACGACGTAAACCCACCCAGACGTGTTGACCACCCGAGTGATCAATTGCGTTGTTAATCATTTCGGTCATACCGTACTGCCAGATGTCGCGAACGTTGGCTGGCAAATCTGAGACGATGGGCATGAGAGTCGACTTCCAGACTCGATCCTCGGACAAGCCTTCGCGGTCGTACATTTGCTGGGCCGACGCCGTTTCGGTCAGTTCGTACCTGACACCGGCACCACGCCCAGAGCGGGCTAACAATCCGGCCTTCACTAGCTTGTTGAGTCTGGCGCTGGCCGCCTGACGTGAAATACTGAACCTCTCTGCTACCTGCAAAGCGATGTTCTTGCCGTCGGCCTGAACGATCTTCAGCAAATCAAGGGTCGCTTGGTCCATGAATAATTGTCAAGTTTCGTTTGTTTAATTGGAAAGCTAGTAGGGCATATTTGTCAAGCTTACTTGCCGCTCAACGGGATCACCTTGCCTGACGCGTTTCCTTCAACCTGGTCGCAGAACTTGGCCCAGTCATCCATCATTCGACGGCGCTTGGCAAACATGTCGCCCCGTCTGTATGCCGCCTCCACCTTGTTGCCGATCGTGT
>JAGWLR010000085.1 GCA_028864885.1 Burkholderiales bacterium
AGTGGGTCGACAACGCGGCAGTCAAACTGACAGCCACCCGCTTCACATTGCGCAGGATATTCAAGTGATTTCTCCTCAGGGGGTTTGCGGCTGGTGAAATTGCACCAGCCATGGAAAGCAGTTTATCCGGATCCCTCAGGGCGCCATAAGGACGAAGTCACGAAAAAAAGCCGCCTCAAGGGCGGCTCGGATGAGACTGTCGAAAAGGCGTCAGTGTCAGGCGCGTTGCTTGCGACGCAAAGCCAACCCCACGACGCCCATGCCAGCCAACAGCAGGGCATAGGTTTCGGGCTCAGGCACGGGGGTGACCGTGAAATGGGCCGACGCCGTTTGCAACTGAATGGGGCCGGTCAGGTCAGTCATCTTGGCTGGCGTATAGAACGATACATTCAGCTTGGCGCCACCGGCCAAATCGAAGGTCAGAGGTGCAGGTTGCGAGAACGTGACCTCGTCAGCGGTGGCTGTGGCGTTCCAGTAGAAAGGGTAAGCAAATTGCTTAGTCACACCGTTGACTGTGAAGTCGATGGGAGGGGTGACATAAGGACCAATGCCGCAGGTAGAAGCACTTGAGCAGCTGAAACCAGTCTCGAATTTGATGACGCCGATGTCAGCGTCTACAGGAGCCGTTACGTCGAAACCGGTGTGGTTGACCCCAGTGAACGACAGCTTGTCGTAGCTAGGATTGGTACCAGGTGAGTTGTCAGCACCGATGCCAGTCATGCTGACAGTAGAGGTAGAAAAATCGATGATGGTGGCCGCTTGGGCTGCAATGGCAGCACCGGTCAGCACGGCGCCCAGCGCAACGGTACGGATTGAAGAATGAAACATGTTGGATCCTTTCCTGAGCACTTTGCGTGACTTATCGAGACAGGTGCCCCCCAATTGCGGAAAGCGTGACTTTATTCTCGCTGCATTGTGCCGGATGGCGTCTCCCCTGAACTAGGGGTTTGGCACCCAAAACACCAATAAAAAAACAACCCACAGGCTGCCTTTTCACAATTTGATAACAAATTGGTCGGAGTGAGAGGATTCGACTCGATGAGTCAATCATTCAAAAACGACCAGAACCCGCATGGATATTGGGTTTCCTTCGATTTAACCTACTTACAAGCCTTCCATTGTGGGAAGACTTGCGGGGGTGATTGTGGGAAGAAACTTAGATGCCGTCAATGGCTGAACCTACGCCAGCACCAGAGTTTCTACGAAAAATTTACGCGCCTGTATCTGACCATCTCAGTGCCTGCGCATCCCCCCGTGCCCCCCTGCACTTCCACACCGACTATCAGCGGGAAAACGGATGAATAGTTCGCACACCCTTCGGATGGATGCATTACGGCTTGCCGGCTGATTGATGTGGTCCAGACTATCCGGTCTCTCACCACAGCAGGTGTCAAGGTCAAGGTGATGGCCCTGGGTGACATGGACCTGACCAGCACCGCAGGCAAGGCAATCCTGGGCATCCTAGCTTCGGTGGCTGAGATGGAGCGGGACTTGTTGGTGGAGCGCACCCAGGCGGGGCTTGCAAGAGCCAAGGCTGAAGGCAAGCAACTAGGCCGCCCCTCCAAGACCACCGAAGAGGAGCGCAAGGCCATCCTGGCTCAGTTGAATGCAGGGGTGACGGTCTCTCAGGTTGCAAGGGACTTTGATATCTCTCGGGCCACCATCATCAGCATCCGGGACAGCGCAGTGGAAGCCTGATAAGCCACCTAAGTTTCATGTAGCGCGCTACTAGAGACGCCCTTGAGCCCTTCTTTTGCAGAGTTCCCGACGGCGCTCTTTGCGATGAGGGCAAGCCCCTTCTGCGCGTGCTCTGTGATGTTCTTCCCGAATGTGGCATCGAAAGGCTTGTCGTCGGCCGGATTGTGAGACGCAAGGGTCCGGGCTTTCATGCGGGCATCGTTGCTGAGGCTAACTTCGCCTAGACCGCCTCGTGCAGCACGAAGCTTTCAACCATCAGATCGGCCGGCAGGCTACGCTCGCTGCTGGGTGTGGACAAGGTATAGAGCCGTGTATCCGTGTCCCACTGACCGATGATGGCGGCCAAGGCGCCAGTAACGGCAGACTGGATGGACGACAGTCCTCCAGTCAAGCTTGAAGAATCCAGACCCATGCGGGTTCCCTGCGTTGCGTTTATTTGATTGAACTGCAGCCGGGATTTTCAGGCCTGAAGACCAGGCAACCAGGCCCCCTGACGGGGGGTCATGTAACGACCTGAAACGCGCAATGGCGTGGCACCAGCAGGGGTGTCGGACGGCATATCCGGGCGGAAGGCTCGGCACTATCACTCGGCCGCGACGATCCGTTCAGGTTAGGGCTTGGCCACACGCTGATAGACCAGGGGAAACGGACCGCCCTCTGGTCAGGGGCGCTTTCTGTCCGAAAACACAAACTATTGGCAATTATCCTAAAAACGATAATTTATTGATACAGGTCAGTTGTCACCAAGCCAGTGTAGCGAGGTCGCTGGTCTGGCGACTCGATATGCATGTTATGACTTGCAAAATTATTGTTTTGCACTAATATGCAAGCCATGACTGACAAAATTCGCTTGCCTGACGAACTTGGCGCACAACTGCGTGAGCGCCGCGTAGCGCTGGGAATGCGCAAGTCCCAGCTTGCCGAAAAGGCCGGCAAGGTTCGCGAAGTCATCTATCGCCTGGAGGCCGGGGAAGATTCCACCGTGTCTTCACTGCTGGCTGTCGTGAATGCATTGGGCCTGGCGCTTCGACTCGAAAGCGCCGGCATGCCTTCGGCCAGCGAGGTCTCTGCCCGCTTCCAGGACGATGAAGACGATGCTGCCTGACAAGATTCGGCTGCTTGATGTCTCCATCGGCGACAACTCGAATGCCGGACAGCTCATCCGTGCATCGACTTACGAATTCCGCTATCTGCAGCCTGACCCCGGACAGCACACCGTCGCGCTGCTCATGCCGCCACAGGAACGCCTGACCTGGCAAGACGGTGACCTGTTCCCACCCATGGACCAGAACCTGCCCG
This sequence comes from Burkholderiales bacterium, assembly GCA_028864885.1. Lineage (GTDB taxonomy): Bacteria > Pseudomonadota > Gammaproteobacteria > Burkholderiales > Burkholderiaceae_C > Aquabacterium. The sequence goes on from JAGWLR010000085.1 coordinate 2,998, forward strand.
AAGGCGACTTGTTCATGAAGATTCGGGAGCTGTACCCCAAGCAGCCCATGACGCCGATGCACATGCTGGCGCTGGTCGGGCGCAATGGGATAGGTCGGCTCGGATTCAGCCTGCCCGGCCAGGCCGGGCCTGCCACGCCACGCACCCTTAGCAAGGAAGAGCTGCTCAAGACGGCCTACACGCCGGAAGTCTTCAACGAATTGGTAACAGCCTACCTGAGCACGGGCGCCGGCATTGCGGGCATGCAGCCCAAAATCATGGTCCCCGACCGGCCGACCGTGCCCATTCCCTCACTCATCGTGAAGGCGGCCAGCCCGGCCTATCCGGGCTTGGCCGCGAACGAGTTCCTCTGCCTGACCGCGGCCCGACACGCAGGGATCGACGTGCCGTCGTTCTCGCTCTCCGACGACGGGCAGATGCTGGTGCTGGACCGGTTCGATCTGGTTGTTCATGACAATGGCCGCGTCGAGCGCCTGGGCTTTGAAGACATCGCCGCTCTGGCCGGGCTGCGCGTGCGCGACATTCTGTCGGACCGCAAGTACCAGGGCAGCTATCAGCGCGTGGCCGAGCTGCTTCGACAGCTGCAGCTCCACAGCGATAACCTGCACAGGTTCTTTGAGCAGGTCGCGTTCTCTGTGATGGTGCGCAACGGCGACGCTCACTTGAAGAACTTCGGATTGCTCTACCGCTCCACCGCGGACGTCTGGCTGTCCCCTATGTACGACGTGGTAACGACAAGCATCTACAAATACACGCAGTACCCCGGTGGGCCGGAGCTTGAGGACCACACGCTAGCCCTCAAGCTTTTTGCGGGCAAGCACCAGACAAAGACCTATCCGACGACCGCAGAGTTACTGGATTTCGGCCGCAGGGTCTGCAGCGTCACCCAGCCGGGTGAGGTGCTAGGTCGGATAGCGGAAGGCATGCGCAAAACCTTGGTGTCAGCCAAGGGCGACGCGCGGGTGCCGCCAGCGCTGTGGCAGCAGATGGCCCAGGCATGGGAAGCTGGCTTTGCGTATGCCCGATGAGCCGGCAGCTACCCGGATTTTCGGGTTGAATCTTCGTCTGCTCTACACGGTATTCCGGATAGCCCAGATTTGCAAGGACCGCCCCACTCCGTTGAGCATTGGACATAGACCGATTTATCAGCCAAAAATTCAAACCTGATAACAGCCGAAGAACAACTCTTCAGCCGGGGCCGGCAAACGGGTGGATTTCATGAGAGGGGTCGCCGTTTCACTAAGAAGTTAGCCTAGCATATCGCTGGAGGACTTAGAAAATAGCAGATTTGTCGTCTAGTCACTTAGATTTGACTCATCGTGCAGGTTTGTTACGACTATCACGTCGACTACGACCTCTTCGAAGAGTTGATGCTGGCGGGCGCGAGCAAACCCACAGCCACTCTGGTGCCAACTCACGTCGGCTACCTGAACAGGGACCCCGCCGGGGAGCTTGCTTCGCAGCAGTGTTTCACAACGCTCCGCAGTGAACGCAATCTGATGCAGTACCACGCGTTGGCTGATGCGCTTGCCCTACGGGCAAAGGGCCTCTTCAAGCTTGTCGAAAGGAAAAAAACGTGTGAGATCCTCGCGATTGCGCACGGTCACACAGAAACGGGATCGATTGACGATGTCAGCCACACAAATCTCCAGTTCAGTTGGAGACTCCTGTAGCGAATGGTGTTTATCCGTCGTGACCCGATGTGCCCCTCACGTCTTGGCAACGTGTTGTGTTTTGGCACAGATTTGGCACAGATTTCATCTCAAGGGCTCAGCGCAAGGACATCAAATCCCCTCTAAGCCATTGATTTGAAAGGATTTTTTGGTCGGGGTGAGAGGATTCGAACCTCCGGCCTCTACGTCCCGAACGTAGCGCTCTACCAGGCTAAGCTACACCCCGACTGAACTGAAACCCCGCCGACCTGACGAAATATCAGCGCCGAAATCTCGGCAAATTCAGGACGAGCGGTGAATCGAATCAAGGGCCAATTGTAGCAGAGCGCCCTTGTAGGCCGACTCGGGCAAGATGCTCAAAGCCTGCTTGGCCAATTCGGCTTCGCGTTGTGCGGCTTCGCGCGTGGCCTCCAGCGCGCCGGTCGCCTTGACGATCTCAACGATCTGAGCCATCCGCTCTACCTCGCCATTGACGATCGCATCACGGATGAGGGTACTTTGCTCGAGCGTGCCACGCTGCATGGCCACCAGCAGGGGCAAGGTTGGCTTGCCTTCTCGCAAGTCGTCACCAATGTTCTTGCCCAACTCGGCGGTGCTGCCCTCGTAATCCAGCAAATCGTCGATCAATTGAAAAGCGGTGCCGAGCGTACGGCCGTAAGCAGCACAGGCCTCTTCGATTTCAGGGCTGGCATCCACGATGACTGCGCCTAAACGGGCGCTGGCCTCAAACAGCTTGGCGGTTTTGTATTCGATGACTTTCAGGTAATCGTCCACTGAGATGTCGGGGTCGTGCATGTTCATCAACTGCAGCACCTCGCCTTCAGCGATGACGTTGGTGGCATCGGCCAACACCTCCATCACCCGCAGACGGTTGGTCGACACCATCATCTGAAAAGCGCGCGAATACAGGAAATCGCCCACCAGCACGCTGGCGGCGTTGCCAAACAGGGCATTCGCTGTTTTGCGCCCACGACGCAAATCGGATTCGTCCACCACGTCATCGTGCAACAGCGTCGCGGTGTGAATGAATTCGACCACGGCGGCCAACTCATGACGTTGCGGACTGTCGCTGCCCAGGGCGCGTGCGATCAGCAGCAACAGCATCGGGCGAACCCGCTTGCCCCCGGCATTGACGATGTAGTGCGAGATCTGATTGACCAGCACCACCTCGGACGCCAGACGGCGATGGATCACCTGGTCTACCTCGGCCATGTCAGAGGCTACGAGGGCGCGATAACTGGCGACGGGGGATGAGGTGGAAGACACGCTGTAGATCAAGTGAATTGGGCAAGACCGTCAGATTATAGGAAGCCCCATTTCAGAACAGTTTCAGCGCGACAATATCTTGCCTTCATCTGCCCGTACGTGGCGGCCGGAATTGCATCATGACCTCAGCGAGCACTCAACAGGATGTTTCCCCTTATCTGTCGATGGCCATCATCGGCGCAGGCCCTGCAGGCCTGAGTCTGGCCCTGCAGGCGGCATCGGCTCTGCCTTCGGCCAGGATCACGGTCTTCGATGCCCGCCCCGCCGACAAGGACGTGTCGGCTGACCCCCGTACCCTCGCCTTGTCGCTTGGCACGGTTCAAGAACTGCAGCGCATGGGGGTGTGGGATGCGATCCAGTCCAGCGGCCAATCGACCGCCATCAGGCAGGTCCATGTGTCGCAACTGCAACCCACAGTGCTGTGGCCTGGGCAAGCGCAACCCGAAGTGCTGATCACGGCGGAGGAACAAGGCGTCCCTCAACTAGGGGCCGTCGTGAGTTACGGCGCACTCGTTGCGCCACTACAACAAAAGTGGCTACAAGCCGCCGACGCCGCCCCTCAACGTCTGGCCATGCGCTTTGGCACAGCGGTCAAGGCCATCAAGCCTTGTGGTGGCCACGTCGAAATCGATGCCGACATCGCTGAGACTTTTGACTTGGCTGTGGTGGCCGAGGGTGGCGTGTTTTCGGATCAACCCAAATTGAGTTGGCCTGAAGGAATCAGCCGGGATTACCAGCAATCGGCTTGGGTCGGTACGGTTTTGCTCGACGCCAGCAGCCCTACAGGTGTGGCATACGAACGCTTCACGCCGTCCGGGCCGGCTGCATTACTCCCCCTGCCGGCAGGCTCACTGAGCCCTGATGGACAACAGGGTCCTGTTGGGCCTCGTGCTGCTTTGGTGTGGTGTGTGCAGCAGGGAGACGACCCTGTCAAAGACTTGACTGATGCGCAACGCTTGACCGTGCTGAATTCGCTGTTTCATCCCAAGGTGGGTGAAATCGTAGGCGTGTCAGCCCTGAAGAACTTCCCTTTGGGGCTCAATGCACACCGTCGATTGGTGAGTGACGGTCACGTGGTCCGCATCGGCAATGCGGCCCAAACCCTGCACCCTGTGGCGGGCCAAGGGCTGAACCTGGGCATGCGAGATGTGCATGAACTGCTGACAGCCCTGCGAGACACACGCCCTGCTGTGTGTGCCACCCCGGCTGACCAGGCGGCCTGGATGGCGAGCGCCTTGCGTCGTTTTGAACGGCGCCGGCAACCCGATCGATTCGCCCTGCTGGCGACCACGGATTTCCTGGCTCGAAGCTTCACTTACCCGGCGCCGATTTTGGCCACCGTACGTGGCCTCGGCTTGGGCGCGGTCGGCATGATCAGCCCCTTGAAGCGGCTGATTGCCCGATCCATGATGTTTGGCTGGCGCTGAATCCAGCCCCATGGATCACCAGTTCTGGGCGCTGGCTACGGCAGCCGACATGGCAGCTACGTCAGCGTCGGCCTGGGCGTGCAGCATGTACACCGCGCACGCCACTATCGCAGCGAACAGGGTGTTTTGAAGCAAACGTTTTTTGCGCATGGCAGTCTCCTGCTGAGATGACTCCATGCTATGAAATGCAGTACCTTGGCGGTCGGTTCAAAAACGCCGCAATTGCCCCCCAGACCACTCACTCGGCCGAATGCGCCTCAATAGTGGCGTCACAGCCCACGCCTGCGGCAATCATCCGATGCACCCATCGCCACCACCAGCGGCGCCACCACGGGGCACGCCGCCCATCCAGGCCCGGACGGGCTCCCACATAGGCCTGAGCCAGAACGCCGCAGTGATAGCGCCCCGCCTCCTCCGACCACACCACGGCTCGGCACGCGCCCTTGAAACGACGACTGACCAGCACGCCCAAAGGACAAGGTTCGACCAAGCAGCAGACACCGCAACCGTTGCAAGGGGCCCCCTGCGGCGGTTTCGGCGGGGCGAGCGGATGAATATGAATGACGTGATGCTGCATGTTGGGCCAGTGTTTGCGACAATCTTGCCTCATGAAGACCGCGATTTCATCCCCCGACGCCGCCAACCTGCCGGTTGACCAGTACATGACCGCCGTTGGCCAGGCGGCCCGCGTGGCCGCCACCGTGATGGCTGCTGCCTCGACCGCAGCCAAAAACAACGCCCTGCTGGCACTGGCACGCCAGATTCGCCAGCACGCGGGTGAGTTGAAGGCGCGCAACGAAAGCGACGTGATCGCCGCGCAACAAAACGGCTTGGCCGAGCCCATGGTGGATCGCCTGCGCCTGACCGACAAAGTGATCGAAACCATGGCCGAAAGCTGCGAGCAGGTTGCCGCCCTGCCCGACCCGGTGGGTGAGATCACCAACGTGCGTCGTCGCCCGACTGGCATCAGCGTCGGGCAAATGCGGGTGCCCATCGGCGTATTCGGCATGATTTACGAAAGCCGCCCGAATGTGACGATTGAAGCGGCTTCGCTGGCGATCAAAAGCGGCAATGCCTGTGTGCTGCGAGGTGGCTCTGAAGCCATCCACTCGAATCTGGCCCTCTGGAAGCTGGTTCAGGCCGCCCTGATTGAGGCTGGCTTGCCCGCCAATGCGGTGCAGTTGGTGCAAACCACCGACCGCGCAGCAGTGGGTCAACTCATTGCCATGCCGCAGTATGTGGACGTGATCATCCCGCGTGGGGGCAAGGGGCTGATCGAGCGCATCAGCAACGAAGCCCGCGTGCCAGTGATCAAGCACCTGGATGGCAACTGCCACACCTATGTCGACAGCGAAGTCGATCTGGACTTGGCGGTGAAGGTCACGGACAACGCCAAGACCCAGAAATACAGCCCTTGCAATGCCACCGAATCGTTGTTGGTGCACGCGAAGCAGGCTGCGGCCTTCTTGCCGCGCATCGGCCAGGTGTTTGCAGCCAAGGGCGTGGAAATGCGCGCCGATGCGCGTGCCAAGGCCATTCTGGCCGATGTCGCCGGCGCCAAGGTGGCGGATGCCACCGAGCAGGATTGGTATGAAGAGTACCTGGCTCCCGTCATCGCCGTGAAGGTGGTGGACTCGCTGGACGAAGCCATTGCCCACATCAACCAGTACGGCTCGCACCACACCGATTCGATCCTGACGACGAACCATCCCAACGGCATGCGGTTCTTGCGCGAAGTCGATTCATCCAGCGTGATGATCAATGCCTCGACCCGTTTCGCAGATGGATTCGAGTATGGCCTGGGTGCCGAAATCGGCATCAGTACAGACAAGTTCCATGCTCGCGGCCCGGTGGGCCTTGAAGGCCTGACCTCGATGAAATTCATCGTGCTGGGTCAAGGCGAAATCCGCACCTGACGATCGTGCTGGAGATCCACGCCACCGACATCGGATGGATGTTGGTGGCTTCCTCACTGGCGGGCCTGGTCGATGCGATTGTGGGCGGGGGCGGATTGATCATGGTGCCCTCGCTGTTCGGACTGTTCCCACAAGCCGTTCCCGCAACCCTTTTGGGAACCAACAAAGCCGCCTCAGCCTGGGGCACAGGTTGGGCGGCTTGGCAATACGCCAAGCGTGTCAAGCTGCCCTCAGCGCGCTTGTGGGTGGCGATGGCCACAGCCATGACGGGCGCCGCAACCGGCTCCTGGCTGGCCACCCAGGTTCCAGCCCAGCGCTTTCGGATGGCCCTGCCGGTGGTGCTTGCCGCCGTATGGGCCTACACCCTGTGGAAGAAGGACATGGGGCACACCCATGCGCCACACCGATCAGCCACACAAGAAGCCGCACTCGCCTCACTGCTCGGGGGACTGATCGGCTTTTACGACGGCTTGTTTGGGCCTGGAACGGGCAGTTTTTTCGTGTTCGCGTTGGTGCGTGTGCTGGGCTGGGATTTTCTGCACGCCAGCGCCGCGGCCAAACGCCTGAATCTGGCGACCAATCTTGCCTCGCTGGCCTGGTTCGTGCCGCACGGACACGTGGTGTGGGCCTTGTCCTTGCCCATGGCCGTGGCGAATGTGGCTGGCAGCAGTGTGGGCGCCCACCTGGCCCTCAAGCATGGCACCCGATTCGTGCGAGGGGTGTTTTTGCTGGTGGTGGGCGCCTTGATTCTGAAAACGGCGTGGGACGCCTGGCATTTAGTGGGGGGATGACGGCCCCTGATAAGGCATCCAGCCAATTGCATGCGCGTGCAAGCTCTGGATGAACAGCTTGCCATCCACCTCGGTGGCAGCCGTGGTTTCAGGATAGGCACCGGTTGGGTCCTGCAGGTCGTCAACGATCTTGCCTTGGTCATCGAACGCAATCACATGACCATAGGCCTTGGGCACCGGCCACAGGAAGCGGGGCAGGCGCAACACCATCGAACGCACAAACGGCTTGCCGGACAGCTTGTCGATGAGGTGGCTGCGCGGTTTGGTCAAGCCCACCCAAATGCGGCCAGCATCGCTGCGCATGAGGTTATCCGGGTAGCCGGGCAGGTTGTCGATCAACACGGTGGCCGCACCTTGTGCCAAAGCGTTTTCCATCGTCGGCACGCCCACCGCCCCCTGGTTGCTCTGCGCCACGGAAAGCTTGGGCAAATCCAGCTTCAAGATGCGATAGGTGCCGGTTTCTGACAGGTACATGGTCTTGCCATCGGGCGAGAAAGCCATGCCATTGGGAAAGCACAAGCCAGCCAAGGCCACGCGACTTTGCAGGGTGTTGGGATCCACCGCAATCACCCGGCCCGTGCAGCTGTGTTCGAGGATGTCGAGCACACTGGCCTCAAAGGTGCTGCCGAGTTGCTTGGCACTGAATCGGCGGCTGGCATCAGTGACCCAGATGGTGCCGTCTGGCGCCACTTTCACGGCATCGGCATACCGAATCGGATCATTGGGAATCGGATCTTGCACTTGGGTCAGGATAGGCTGGATGGTGGCCTGGGCGCCCTGCCCCGACACACGTAGCAATCCCTTGTAGGCATCGGCCACCAGCATGCGACCCTGTGCATCAAAATCAATGCCCAGCGGGCGCCCGCCCGTATTGATCACCACGGCTTGATGCTGCCCATCCAGGCTCATCTTCACGACATCGCCATTGGACAAGCCGGTGTACACCGCGCCTTGGTAGGCCGCGATGTGCTCGGGCCCTTCTTGCCCCGCCGCCAAAGGCACCTGTTTGAGCTCCGACAACTTTTGATTGGGAGCAAATGCGCCAACGTAACCAACATCCTGCGGCGCCTGCCAGGCCACTGGATTCACGCCCGTTGGCCAGAACGACAGGTAAGCCACTACGGCCACAATCGGGGTGCCCCAGGAAGCCAGCCAATGGATACGACCCGAATGGTTTCGAGCGCGCAAAGAGGTCATGGTTTGTCTCGTCCAGGAAGTTGTTGTGAGCGCAAACCGTACCACACAAAAACACGAAGGCCTCGACGCCCATCATGGCAGCCGAGGCCTATCAGGAGCGAGCCCTCGAAGGCCCCCCTCAGCGCGCGATCACTTCTCGACGAAGGCGCGTTCGATCACGTAATCGCCAGGCACGCCTTGCGAGGGCGAAATCTGGAAGCCTCGGGCATCCAGGATCTTGCACAGATCAGCCAACATGGCGGGGCTGCCGCACATCATGGCGCGATCGGTGTGAGGATTCAGGGGCGCCATGCCCAGATCAGCAGCCATCTTGCCGTTTTCGATCAGATCGGTCAGGCGGCCCTGGTTGCGGAAGGCCTCGCGGGTGACCAGGGGGTAATAGAGCAGCTTATCGCGGATCAGTTCGCCCAGCAGTTCATGGTCAGGCAGCTCATGCGAGATGTAGTCGTGATAGGCCAATTCGCTGACGGTGCGCACGCCATGAACCAGCACCACCTTTTCGAATTTTTCGTAAGTGTAGGGATCCTGGATGATGCTCATGAACGGCGCCAACCCGGTGCCGGTACCAAACAGGTACAAGTTCATTGCGGGTTTGAGGTCGTCTACCACCAGGGTACCGACCGCCTTGCGGCTGACCAGGACTTTGTCGCCCACCTTCAGGTGTTGCAAGCGCGATGTCAATGGCCCGTTGGGCACCTTGATGCTCAAAAATTCGAGGTGTTCTTCGTAGTTGGCACTGGCGATGGAGTAAGCGCGCATCAAAGGCTTGCCATCGACCTCCAGGCCGATCATCACGAAATGACCGCTGCTGAAACGCAAAGTCGAATCGCGCGTGGTCTTGAAACTGAACAGCGTGTCGTTCCAGTGGTGAACGTAAGTAACGGTCTCTTGGTTGAAAGCAGCCATGACGATTCCTGAAGAACCTGCACAATGCAGGTTGGGCTCTCGAAAACCCTCTATTGTCGCCCAGCTTCTGCCATCAAGCCACCCCGTGATCAAATGCGGAGGCTCAGTCAGGTTATTTTCCGGTTTCTTTGCTGCACATCATGATCGCGTCATCGCCCCCCCCTCAGGTTCCGCCTACTGCCATCGATCCCCGATCTGCCTTGGTGGTGTTTTCGGGTGGGCAGGACTCGACCGCCTGCCTGGCCTGGGCCTTGCAGCGATTTGCGCATGTCGAAACCATCGGGTTTGACTACGGCCAGAGGCATCAGGTTGAGTTGAGTTGCCGCGAACCGATCCGCCAGGCTCTGGTCCAGACCTTCCCTCAATGGGGCACCAAGCTCGGGCAAGATCATCTGCTCGATTTGCGCCTGTTGGGCCAAATCTCGGACACCGCCCTGACCGAGTCTCGCGCCATTGAGATGCAGTCCAACGGTTTGCCCAACACGTTTGTGCCTGGGCGCAACCTGCTGTTTCTGAACTTTGCGGCCTCGGTGGCTTATCGCCGTGGGTTGAGTGTGCTGGTAGGTGGCATGTGTGAAACGGATTACTCCGGCTATCCAGACTGCCGAGACAACACACTCAAGGCCCTGCAGGTGGCCATGAGCCTGGGTCTGGACACGCCGATGACAGTCGAGACCCCTTTGATGTGGTTGACCAAGTCTCAGACCTGGGCACTGACCGAAGCCCTGGGTGGCCAGGCCCTCAACGAACTGATCGTTGAACACACCCACACCTGCTACCTGGGGGACCGGACCCACCGCCATCCCTGGGGTTACGGATGCGGCACCTGTCCGGCCTGCCAGTTGCGTGCCGAAGGCCATGCCCAATGGCTGGCACAGCGCTGACTCATTGAAAACTTTCCACGCCACTCATGCGAACAAGGAGGCTGCATGACCACCACGCAAATCGTGCTGACATCGATTCTGGCTTTGCTGTTTTTCTGGGCCGTGGGCGCCTACAACAGACTGGTCCGTCTGCGCAACGAAATCCCCAACGCCTTTGCCCAGATCGATGTGCAACTCAAGCGTCGGCATGATCTGATTCCGAATTTGGTCGAGGTGGCTCGCAAATACCTGGAACACGAGCGCGAAACGCTGGAGCGAGTCACGGCGGCACGGGCGCAAGTGATGGCAGCCGCCGATCTCGTGAAAAGCCGCCCCAATCAAGCCGGCCCCATCCAAAGCCTGAGCCTGGCCGAAGGCGTACTGGCCAATGCCATGAGCCAGTTCAAAGCCGTGATGGAAGCCTATCCTGAGCTGAAAGCAGATCAAACGATGCGCGATTTGAGCGAGGAATTGACGCACACCGAAAACAATGTCGCGTTCTCGCGGCAACTGTTCAATGACGTCACGCTCGACTACAACAATGCGGCCCATCAGTTTCCCGCCAACATCGTCGCGGGTTTGTTTGGCTTCAAAACTGGCGCGATGCTGCAGTCAACCCAAACCGAGGCCGAACGGGCACCGATCAAAGTCAGCTTCTGACTGATACTTCATTGAGCACATGAGATTTCGGCAGCATCAAGAACAGGCCCAGGCACAAACCGTGCGCCTGTTCATTTGGTTTGCCATTTTGCTCGTCGCGTTGGCCCTCAGCGTGAACCTGTTGCTGGCCTTGGTCTACAAACTGATCATGCCTTTGTCGATCGGGTACCCGGCCCTGTTCTTTGAAACAAACACCGCGGTTGTCGTGCTGTTCGTGTTGGGCGGGGCCTGGGTCGAAACGCAACGGCTACGCGAAGGCGGAGGCCCTCGCATTGCCCACTGGATGGGTGGACGCGAAATCATCGACCCAGATGACGGGCTGGAGCGGCGTTTGATCAACGTGGTCGATGAAATGGCCATCGCCAGCGGACAGCCTGTGCCACGGGTGTTTGTGTTGCCCCGAGAAGACGCCATCAACGCCTTTGTAGCGGGTTGGGATGCCACTGACATTGTGATGTGTGTCACCCGCGGCGCACTGGATCGGCTCACTCGCGCTGAACT
>JAGWLR010000167.1 GCA_028864885.1 Burkholderiales bacterium
TTCAATACCCCATTGGCTGTCTTCGCCCACCTGCTGGCCATGGCTCAGCAGCCCTCAACTCCAATTCATTGACCAACTGTTGCACTTGGGACTTGAAACCGCCAAGCAAGAACCGCAACAAGTCAAAAATCCGCTCACGTGTGGAGCACGTCTTTGGTGTCGTCAAGCGCCTGTGGGGATTTGGCAAGGTGCGTTACCGTGGACTGCAAAAGAACGCGACAAGGGCGTTCACGGCATTGGCGCTGGCCAATATTTACCTGGGTCGTCAAAGACTGATGGCACAGGTGCGCCCATGAGGCGAGAAGCAGGAGCGATAAGCCCCTCAAACAGCTCCAAGGGCTGCGCATTGGCGCATTTTTGACCCCGGTTCCAACAAACATCGCTGCCCTGCGCACTTGCCGACTTTTTAACCTTGGCGGCCTCAAATCTGAAGAGCAACACCCCAGAGAGTAAGGTACGTTCATGCAAGACCAAACCCATTACGAACAACTTCAACCCGAAGACCGCATGACCATCGCAAGCATGAAGCAACAGGGATGCAGTGTGCGGGCCATGGCCCGCACACTGCATCGCGCACCTTCGACCATCGGGCGAGAGTTGGCACGCAATACATCCGTTGGCATGGCTTACGGCTCGCACCGCGCCCAGCAGTCGTGTGAGATCCGCAGGAGCGCAGCACGGCCCGCTCCCAAGCTCGATGTTGACGGCGTGGCATGGGCGCTGGTGCTGACACTGCTGGACTGGCGCTGGTCACCCCAACAGATTGCAGCTACCCTCAAGCGCATCTTTCCCAACGAGGCGGCCCGCCACGTGTCCCACGAGACTATCTACACGGCGATCTACGCCCAACCCCGCGGGGAGTTGCGCCGCCAGCTCATCGCCTGCCTGCGCCATGGGCACGGCACGCGGCTGCCACGTACGCGAGGACAAGACCGGCGTGGCCGGATACCCGAGATGGTGAGCATCCATGTGCGCCCGCCCGAGGTGGCAGACCGTGTGATGCCTGGCCACTGGGAGGGTGACTTCATCAAGGGCGCGGGCAACAAGTCCTCGGTGGGTGTGCTGGTGGAGCGCTCGAGCCGCCTGGTGCTGCTGACCAGAATGGAGGACGCCACTGCGGCATCGGCCCTGGCGGGCTTTACTGCCAAACTGAATGCGATTGCTGCGCCCATGCGCCAGAGCTTTACCTATGACCAGGGCAAGGAGATGAGCCGCCACCAGCAGTTGGCGATCAACACGGGGGTCAAGGTCTACTTCTGCGACCCGCACAGCCCCTGGCAACGAGGAACCTGTGAGAACACCAACGGGTTGCTGCGCCAATACCTGCCCAAGGGCACTGACCTGAGCGTGCACACCCAGGATGACCTGGATGCCATTGCCGACAGTCTGAACAACCGACCACGTGCTACCCACGGCTTCAATACCCCATTGGCTGTCTTCGCCCACCTGCTGGCCATGGCTCAGCAGCCCTCAACTCCAATTCATTGACCAACTGTTGCACTTGGGACTTGAAACCGCCAACAGTACACTAGCCCCCTGCGCGCTTCACGGTGAAGCCCTGTGCCTTCAGTGCGGTGACCACCTTGTCGCAATGGTCGCCCTGCACTTCAATCACGCCGTCTTTGACCGTACCGCCGCTGCCGCAAGCCGATTTGAGCTGCTTGCCCAGTGCATTGAGGCCGTCCAGGCTCAGCGGCACCCCTTTGACCAGCGTGACCGCCTTGCCGCCGCGCCCCTTGGTCTCACGGGACACCCGCACGATGCCATCCCCGGCAGGTGGCGGGGATGCTGCCTTGCACACGCATTGCGCCACCGGCTGGCGGCACTCCGGGCACATGCGTCCGCTTTCGGTGGAATAAACCAGCCCGCCGAGGGAGGCCAGGCCGGATAACTTGGTTTTCATGGCAAGCGGTCTGGTGAGACGATCCGCCCATTGAGCGGATACGCCGGGTCGGTATAGCCGGGCGTGGACGGATGCCCTGGATGCACAAGCGAATCCACCAGGGCTTCGTCTTCCGCTGTCACGGTGTAGCCTAGCGCGGGGGCGTAGTCTTGCCATTGCTTCAGCGTGCGTGGCCCGGCAATCACCGAGCTGACTGCGCGGTTGGCCAGCACCCAGGCCGTGGCGAACTGGGCCAAGGTAGCCCCTTTGGCCTCGACATGGGTTTTGAGCGTTTGTGCAATCACCAGGGACTCTTCACGAAACTCGGTTTCGGTGATGCGTTTGTCGCCACGGGCGGCGCGACTGCCTTGTGCTGGAGGCTGCCCCGGCAGGTATTTGCCGGTCAGCACGCCACGCGCCACCGGGCTGTAAGGCACCACGCCAATGCCATAGTGGGTGCAGGCGGGCAGCACCTCCACCTCAGGCATGCGGTTCAGCAGGTTGTAATAAGGCTGGCACACCACCGGGCCGGGCATGCCCAGTTCGCCAGCGATGCGCACCATCTCGGCAATGCGCCAACCCCGGAAATTGGACACCCCCCAGTACCTGATCTTGCCATCCCGAAGCAGGGCTTCCAACGCGCGCAAGGGTTCTTCGAGGTCACTGCCATTGAAGTCGCGGTGCAGGTAGAGAATGTCCACGCAATCCGTTTGCAGCCGCGCCAGGCTGGCCTCCACCTCGCGCAGCATCCAGGTGCGCGAGTAATGGCCTTCATTCACCTTGCCCGTCATCTTGTTGCCCAATTTGGTGACCAG
>JAGWLR010000009.1 GCA_028864885.1 Burkholderiales bacterium
GGGATGGGGCCACTGTGGGCGGGCGGGGGAGGACTGGAATGCATCTGAAAAGTATATCGTGTTGCGATGTATTTGTCAGAGGTCAAGTCGGTTGAGGAAAATCGGGTGTACCTTTGGCGGGTTCTTCGCCCTCATGTCCATGCCCAAGAAAACGCCCCGAGTTCCCGCCACGCCAGAGTCGGCTTCCGCGTTAGCGCAATCCGATTACGAGCGTCTGGCTGACTTTCGATATGCCTTGCGACAATTCCAGGCCTTCAGTCAACACGCGGCCAAGGAAGCCGGATTGACGCCGCAGCAACATCAATCGTTGCTGGCCATCAAGGGCGCTCAGGCTCGGGGTGGCATGAGCATCAGCGGCCTGTCGCAACGCATGCTGTTGCGACATCACAGTGCCGTTGAGTTGGTGGATCGTTTGGTGAGTGCGGGCCTGGTGCTGCGTGAGGCCAGCGAGCAAGACGCCCGCAAGGTGATGCTGACCTTGACCCGTCGGGCAGAAGACGTGCTGGCCAGTCTGTCGGCGGCTCACCTGGAGGAGTTGCGGCGAGTGGGCCCGGTGTTGACCGACCTGATTGCGCGCGTCAGCGCCTCGGGGAATGGCCTGGATGTGCTAGCCTTTTGAGGCCTGTCTTTGCTGAGGATTTCGTGTGATTGTCCGGCCTCGTCCCAATTGGTGGCGTTTGTTGTTCATCTGGCACGGCTCGATCCTCAACAAGATCCTGCCTCAGCTCGGCGTCATCCTCGTCCTGTCGGTGCTGGTGGTGCACTTTCACGGCGAGTTGCTGAGCTACAAGATTACGCTGACTGCCGTACCTTTTTCCCTGGTTGGGGTGGCCCTGGCGATCTTCCTGGGCTTTCGCAACAGCGCCAGTTATGACCGCTATTGGGAAGCTCGCAAGCTGTGGGGCAAGTTGCTGACCGACAGCCGCAATGCCACTCGTCAGTACATTGCATTCGCCCCAGGTGATACCAGGCGTTTTGTGCTGGGTGTAGCCGCATTTGTACACGCCGTTCGCCATCAGCTGCGCAACAGCTCGCCTGACGCCGATCTACAGCGTTTGCTGCCAGCTGAAGTTTTGCAAGACCTGCGAGGACGACGCACGCCAGCCTTGCGCATCCTGATGGCATTGGCGGAGCAATTGCGCCGCGACCGAACAGAGTCAGACATGCCTCCGATTCTGGCCGCGGAGCTCGATCGATCCTTGGCGGGCTTGAACGATGCCTTCGGGGGCTGCGAGCGAATCGCCTCCACACCCTTGCCGTTCACCTACTCGGTCATCTTGCATCGCACGGTGTATGTCTACTGCATGATGTTGCCCTTCGGCTTGCTGGAGATGCTGGGTGATCGCGAATTGCCCGACCCCCCGCGCCCCGTTCATTACCTGCTGGCCTGAGGGATGACCTTGTTGAGATGACCTTGTCGGCTGTGGGGCTGTCGCCGTGCTTTCTATGATGTCAGGCTTTTTGTGTCGAATCGACTGACTACCTGGAGAACACGACGATGAAAGTGATGGACTACGGCCTCAAGCCGATTGATTTCAACGCGCCTCCTCAAGGGCTCGACAGCGCCACCGCCACGGGGGTGTCTCGACGCGGCTTTGTGATGACTTCTCTGGCCACCGGTTTTGCTGTGGCCTCGAACCCGGTGCTTGCGCAGGCCATCCACACCGACACCAAAGGGTTGGACGTGGCGGAGGTTCAGGTGCCCACTCAAGACGGGAAGATCCCCGCTTACGTAGCCCGCCCCGCGAAAGGTGGGCGTCATCCGGTGATCCTGGTGGTGCAGGAAATCTTTGGTGTGCATGAGCACATCAAGGACATGTGCCGACGTTTCGCCAAGCTGGGCTATTACGCCATCGCCCCCGAAATGTTTGCCCGTCAGGGTGATGTGTCCAAGATGACCGACATCGGTGCGATCTTGTCGGAAGTGGTGTCCAAGGTGCCCGACGCGCAGGTCTGTTCCGATCTGGATGCCGCGTTGGCCTTTGCCAAGGCCAGTGGTCACGCGGATGTGGAGCACGTCGGCCTGGTGGGCTACTGCTGGGGCGGACGCACGGCCTGGGTCTACTCGCTGCACAACCCCAAGCTCAAGGCTGCGGTGGCCTATTACGGCTTGCTGGACGGCATGAAGTCGCCCATCAAGCCACGCGACCCGGTGGACTTTGGCGCCGAAATCAAGGTGCCGGTTCTGGGACTGTACGCGGGCAATGATCCCTACATCAAGCCGGATGTGATTGCCACCATGCAAGGCGAACTGGTCAAGTCCGGCAGTGGCTCCGAGATTGTCGTGTTCCCGAATGTGAGCCATGGCTTCAATGCCGACTATCGTCCGACGTATGACAAGACGGCCGCGACCTATGCTTGGAAACTGGCGCGTGAGTGGCTGACGGAGCACGGCCTTTGAGTCGAGCCCCCTCGCGCCTGGCAGATCACGCTGCCAGAGTCGATGCGGGGGGATGAACCACCATCTGCGGGAAGGGGATTTCGATGCCCTCGGCATCGAACCTCTTCTTGAGCAGCAGCAGATAGGCACGGCGGACCTCCCATTGCTGCAGGGGCGCGACCTTGAAGCGCCCCCGAATGATGATGGCAGAGTCGTCCCATCGTTCGACCCCAGCCAATTCGTAGTCATCGAGAATCCTGTTGCTGTATTGCGGATCGGCACGCAGTTGGCTGGCGGTGTCCTTCATCACCCGCATCACAGCTTCGAGGTCTTCGTCATAGGCCACGCTGATGTCGGTAACAGCAAATGCGAAGCCGCGGCTCATGTTCACCACGCTGGTGATGGTGCCGTTGGGCACGAAGTGCACGGCGCCATCGTAGTCACGCAGGCGAACATAGCGCAGCGTGACCTCTTCGACCAGGCCAGAGTGGTCACCCAGTTGAACCACATCGCCCTGGCGGATCTGGTTTTCAATCAACAGGAAAAAGCCGGTGAAGTAATCTTTCACCAGGGCTTGGGCACCAAAGCCCACGGCCAGTCCGGCCACGCCTGCAGCGCCCAGGATCGGCGCAACTGAGATGCCCAGTTCGGACAGAATCAGCATGCCGGCGATCAGGGAAATGGCGACCGCCGCCATGTATCGAAAAACTCGCCCCAGCGTTTCAGCCCGCTGCTGTGATTCGTGATCACCAAAGCGGCCCGCTATTCGGATGCGCAAGGCTTTGATCGCGCGCTGAACGATGATGATGGCCCACCAGGCGACCAGGATGATGAGAAGAATGCGCAGGCCGCTCTTGAGCCCGCCGTCTAGCGTTTGGAGGTGCCGACTCACATAGTCGATGGGATCAATGTTCATGGGGATCGCTCAGTCGATGCGGATGTTTTGTTGCTGGTTTGTAAATGCATTTGTGCAAATGTATAATCGGAGCATATCAGCTTCTGCCCAAGAGACGTCCCAAAAGGGACTTCCCAGAAAGGAACATGCATATCAAGAACCAGGTGATTCGAGTCGGATTGATCGGCTTTGGCAAAGCGGGGCGCGCCGTTGCCCATGTGTTGGCGCAAGATCCCCAGGTACAACTGGCATGGGTGGCACGACGGCATTCCGTGCCCGACGAAGCGACCGAGTCCTGGACGGGGGCACCGGTGCTGGGTTTGGATCGACTGAGTTGGAGGGATCTGCTGGATCAGCACCCTGTCGACGCGATCATTGATTTTTCCAATGCTGACTCGGTTTGGCAATACGGCGACGAGGTCCGTCGACGTGGCTTGATCCTGGTGTCGGCGATTTCGTCGTACGACGAGCGAACGCTGGCGTACCTGAGGTCATTGGGGGCATCGGCCAAGGTGATGAGTTCGCCCAATATCACGCTGGGGATCAATTTTTTGATCATGGCGGCGCGCATTCTGAGGCGGCTGGCCCCGTTTGCCGACGTCGAAATCCTGGAGCAGCACTTCAAGGAAAAGCCTGAGATCTCGGGCACGGCACGCAAAATTGCCGACACGCTGGACGTGGAAGATGAGCGCATCACCTCATTGCGTCTGGGCGGCATTGTGGGCCACCACGAAGTGATCTTTGGCTTTCCTCACCAGACGGTCCGGCTCACGCATGAGTCGATTCGACGGGAAGCCTTTGGCACCGGTGCGATCTTTGCCATCAAGAGGTTGGCCGAAGCCCCCCGTGGTTTCTACACGTTTGAGGACCTGATGATGCGCGAAGTCAAAGCGGAGTTGGCCGCAGCTTGATGCGATCTGCTCCGACCGATCAATCTTGGCGTGTGACGTCGTCGGCCGACTGCTCGGTGTCGTGAGACGATGATCGGTCCATGATGGTACCCAAACTCATGATGACGATGGACCCGAGGACGGTCAGCATCAGGGCGCCATCCGGAAACCCAGCAATGCGCAGATCGTTTGGCGTGCTGATGACCAGCAACACCGTGATCAGCCCTCGCGGTGCAAACCACAGCAAGGGGCGCGTGCTGGAGCCTGGCATCAAGGCCTTGAGCAACACAACCCGGCACAGGAAGGCCACGACCAGGATGAAGCTCGCCGTGGACCACGCGGCAGGCAAGGCCAACTCCTTGATCGACGTTGAGTAGCCCAACAGCACGAAGAAAAACGTCCGCACCACAAACGTCAACTCGGCTGTTAGGTGCTTGAAGGCCGAGACGTCTTGGTCCAGGCGGTCAGGGATCAGCGTGCGCAACTTTGGAAGATGCCGGACCTGATCGATGTTGTTGAGAATCAGCCCCACGGCTAACACCGTGACCAATGGCGCCAGGTGCCACAACTTGCTGCCAGCATAAGCCGCCACCAGGCCAAAGATCATGGGCACAAAGCGAACGTGGGCTTCGATTCGACCAATCAAGCCGACCATCAACAAGCCGAGCAAAGCACCAATCAGTGACGACAACCCCACTCCGCTGACGATGTTGAGCACGACGGCAGATACTCCTTGTTCGGCATCGAGCAGGGCGTAAAACAACAAGACGCCGAAGATGTCTGACAGCGCGCTCTCATAGACCACATGCTCGCGGTCACGGCTCGCCAGGGCGAATGCGGCGGGAATCGCCACGGCACTGCTGATGACGGCGAATGGTGTGGCGGCAACCCAGGCGCGGAGCCAGTCCATTTGCATGAAGTGATGCAAGGCGGCCGCGAGGATGTAGCCGGTGACCCCGATTCCCAGGATGGCAGACAAGGAGGCTCGGGCCATCAGGCCCCTGGCCTGTCGAGTCAGACGCAGTTCGAGCGCGCCATCGAGCACGATGAGCACCAGGCCCAAGGTGCCGAGCACGGGAAGCAAAACATCCACCATGTCAATGCGCCAGCCGGCCAGATCCATGGCCAGGCGAATGCCAATCCCAGAGGCGATCAGCATGACCACGCTGGGCAGTCGCACCACGTGCGCGATCAGGTCAAACAGATAAGACGCCAGCACCACACCGCTGAGGGCCAGGAGCATCCAATTGAGGTCGAGCATGAAGAAGCGCCGCGCGAGCAAGTGAACACGTGACCGACTCTAATCGAGAACCGTGACGACTCCTATCCGCGCATCACTGCACCACCCAATGGGGCACCCCCTGAGAAACATACAAAGGCAGCAGGAGGGTGACGTCTTCCTCAAAGCCATTGTTGGCCCAAAATCAAAAAGTACGGCCTGTCATGACAGCGCCGTGGGTTCGGTTTGCCAAGCATGGCGCGAGCGCAACTGCACCAGCAAGCCAACCAAGATGAGGTCGTAGTCCGGGTAGTCCAGAAAATGGGCCGGCTTGCGTCCGTCCAGTTCGTCAAACGGCGTGTTCAGCCACTGAATCAGCCAGGCTTGCGCGCAGGATTCACCAGCGGCGGCATGCAACTGCATGGCCTCGACACGAACAATGAGTCGAGTCAACTTGGGGTAGTGATCCAGGAATTCTGCGCGCACTTGCATCAGGGCCTCCGGCTGAAAGTGTCGACACCGTAGGGGCTTCATTTGACGAGCGCATGACCGGATCATGTCGTTCAGAAGTCGATTAATCCAGATCAAGTTCTGAGCCAGACAATCAGGGCGTTGCAAAGCTTTCCTGAAGCAGCAAAACCAGTTCGTTCTTGGTGATGTAGCCCATCAGGGCCCCGGTCGCGCCGACGACCGGCAAGCGCTCCCCGGGGTGGCGGCTGAAACTTTCTAGCGCTTGGGCCAGGCTCATCTCGGGGGTGACGCGCGGGTAATCGCGCTTGATCCATTCGGCGGGCAGCACCTGATCAGCTGGGAGCTGCCCTGCGCGCAGGGCGGGGCCGATGTCATGCAGCGACACCGCGCCCAGGAACCGCCCCTGTTCATCCACCACATAGATGTGCTGCCAGCGACGGTGAACAAAGCTGTGCTCGAACTCGCCGACGCGGGCGGTGTACGGCAGGGTCGGCGGGTCATCACGTCGGATGTCCTTGACCTGCATGCCAGGAAACGATTTGCCCGCCTCGCCCAGCGAGCCGCTGTACACCGAGCGATCACGCCGCAGGCGTGCCAGGCTGTAGGCCAGCACCGAGGCGATCATCAGCGGCAACATGATCTGGTAGTTGCCGGTCATCTCGAAAATCATCAGGATCGCCATCAAGGGGGCGAAGGTGGTCGCGGCCAGCATGGCTGCCATGCCGGTGGCGGCATACACCGGAGCAGGTGCAATATCGGGCCAGATCAGGTGGCAGCCAGTGCCGAAGATCGAACCCAGGGCCGCCCCCACGAACAGCGTCGGTGTGAAGACCCCGCCTACGGCCCCCGACCCGGTGGTCAACGCGGTGGCCACCACCTTGCTCAACAACACGATGGCCAGCAGACCCACGGGCCATTGATCGGCCAGGATTTCGTTGACCACGCTGTAGCCATTGCCCCAGACCTCGGGCCGCCAGACCGAGATGAGCCCCACCAGGGCACCGCCAAGCGCCAACTTGGCGGGCAAAGGCAGGGCCAGGCGCGCAAAGGCCTTTTTGGTTTGATCCAACACCTGCAGAAAGAGTGGCGCAGCCACGCCCATGATCAGCCCCAAAGCACCGTGAAGGCCGATTTCCGGTAGATGCAACATGCGGAACTCGGGCATCGCATACACCGGGCCGTAATCAAACAGGGCATGGATCGTCAGGTTGGAGATCACCGAGGACACGATCAGCGGCCCCAGGGTTTCGATGGCAATCGATCGCAGCACGATTTCGGCGATGAACAGGGCGCCCGCGATGGGGGCGTTGTACGCGGCCGTGATCCCGGCAGCGGCGCCGCAGGCCACCATCAGGCGCTTGCGCGGGGGCGACAATTGGCGCCAGTTGCCGAACCAGGTGCCGGTGACGGCGGCCAGTTGCACCATGGCGCCTTCTCGTCCGATCGAACTGCCGCTGACCACCGACAACCAGGATGAGGCGGCCCGAATCAGCGAGTGCCCGATCCCCAAAGAACGATCCTTGAGCGAAATCGCTTCCATGTAATCGCTGGCCAAGCCTTCGCCCTGTTGCCGCCGACCTGCCGACAGCAGCAATCCAGCTAATGCCCCCCCCACGCAGGGCACGACAATGCGGGCCCAATACGGCAGGCTTTGCGCGGCTTTGACCAGGCTGCCGTGTTGCCCATATAGCAGGATCTCTGCGGCGCTGATCAGTTCGCGAAAACCCACCGTGGCCAGCGCGCCCAGAAAGCCGATCAGGGCCGCGGCCCACAGCGTGCGCTGCTGCTCGCCGGGCTTGAGCCGTTCTAGCAGCCACAGGCGGGTAAACAGTAACTTCATTAACAGGACTCCATGCGGGCCCTTACTGTAGCGCCAGAGAGAGTCCTTCGGACAACGGGATCAGTGGATGGCGTGATCAGCGGCCTTGAAGGCGCGGGCCATGCGCCGGAATGAAAAGCTGAAGCCGGGGAACATGGCGATCACATGGCCGCTCTTGCTTTGATACCAGCTGTGGCATCCGCCCGAGGCCCAGACGGTGGGCTTCATTTCTCGGTGGATCATGCGGGTGTAGTCTTCCTCGGCCTGTGGTTTCACTTCGATGCTGCGCGCTTTGCGCTTCAACACGGCCTGAATGGCCCGACGAATGTATTCCATCTGCGATTCGATCACGAAGATGGCCGAGGTGTGACCGATGCCGGTGTTGGGCCCTGTCACCACAAACAGATTCGGGAAGCCCGGCAGGGTGGTGCCGAGGTAGGCGCGCGGGTATTCTTTCCAGACATCCTGAACCGACCGTCCACCCTTGCCGATCACCGGATACGAGATCACCCCATCGGTGGCATCGTAGCCTGTGGAGTAGACGATCAGATCCAGGTCGATCTGTTGCCCCTTCGTGGTCAGGATGCCGCGCTCATTGATTTCGGCAATGCCGTCGTCACGCGTATGCAAGGTCACGTTAGGGCGGGTGAACGCGGGATACAAGGTGCTTGACAGGATCACCCGCTTGCACCCGATCGTGTAGTCAGGCGTGACCGCTTTGCGCAGTTCGGGGTCTTGAATCTGGCGCTCGATGTGCTTCAGCGCGGGGCGTTGAGCTGCCCATCTCAGCATGGTCTTCGAGTATTTGAAGCCCACCACGCGCGATTCCAGCGCCCAGTAGATCGCGGTGCGCAACAGCTTGTAGACGAAGCGATTCTTCAGCAAGCTGCGCTCGAACTTCGAGAAGACGTGATCCGGTCGAGGCAAGACCCAATGTGGGGTGCGTTGAAACACATCCAGGTGTGCCACGTCGGGGGCAATGGCAGGGATCACCTGAGCGGCACTGGCGCCGCTGCCGATCACGGCCACCCGCTTGCCTCGATGATCGTAGTTGTGGTCCCAGGCGTTGGTGTGAAAGCTGCGGCCCTTGAAGCTGTCGCGACCTTTGAAATTCGGAATCACCGGCGTGCTCAAGGGGCCGGAGGCATTGATCAGAAACTGCGCCTGATAGGTTTCGCCGCGATCAGTGAAGACTTGCCATACCTGTTGCGTCTCGTCCCACTCGACCCGGTTGACGTTGGCGTTGAGCCGGGTCTTGTCACGCAGGCCGTGCTTGGCCAACACGTGGTTGGTGTATTCCACCAGTTCGTGCTGCTCGGCAAACATCTGGCTCCAGGGGTAGGGCTCAAACGAAAGCGAATACAGGGGCGATTGCACATCCACCGCCGCGCCGGGGTAACTGTTCTGACTCCAGGTTCCGCCCATCCACGAGCGGCGCTCAAGAATCAGAAAGTCCTCGATGCCGATTCGGCCCAGGTTGACGGCGGCTGCCTGACCTCCGAAACCGCTGCCAATGATGATGGCGGTGTGCTTTTGCATGGGTTTGTCTCAGCGTGTATTGGTGATGGTCAAATCTGATGATCTTTGTTGTCAGTTTATGGGAGGCAAGCAGCGACATCGCGTAGCCGCATGAACCAAGCGGCTGGAAATCAGGACATCACACGTAGAAATGGCGGACAGAGTCCGTCGGATCTCCGGGCAATTAAAATAAGGGCCATGCAAGCCGCAGGGATCACCCGTCGAATCCATCTCGCTCTTGTCGCCTTGGCGATGATGGTGGCCTCATGGTGGGTGACCGGAGGGCATGCCGGCGGGGATGCCAGGCCTGATTTCCTGACCGAGGTGTGCTCGGCCGCGCACCCGGGTTCGTCTTCGGCCCCCGATTCGCCACATGACCTGGGGCATTGCTTCAAGCACTGTCTTCAGTGCTCGCTGTTGGCCTTGGGGTCACCCCTGATCCACGCAGGCCTGGTCCTGCCGATGCTGCTGGGCGCCAGGATGGTGCCGGTGCTGTTTCTGTCAGCGCCTCGCGGCTTGTTTGCCTGGCAGCCGCTTCAAGCCCGTGCCCCACCGAATTCGTTGATGACCTGAGCCATCCGGGATGGATGGCCATCGAAGCTGCCGCCGACAGGGATGAGCCTGCGGTGGCCGATCCGGTTTGTCTTTATCAACGAATTCAACATGCAATCATTCAAACGGCAGATGCCTGCCTGGGTGGGGTTCGTCCTCGCTTTCGCCTCGTTCACTTTCGCCTCTGAAGCGCAGGCTTGCGCAGCGTGCGGCTGCAGTCTGGCCCAAGAATGGCAAGGCGTGGGGCACACCGAATCCGGCGGGTTCAGATTGGATCTGCGCTATGACTATCTGAACCAGAACGACCTTCGTGCCGGGCGTCACCGCATCAGCGCGGTCGCAGCCAGCCAGATTGTTCGCGATGGCAAGAGCCAGGAGGTCGAGACCTTCACCCGCAACAACTACTTCACGGCCACCCTGGACTACAGCCCCAACCCGGACTGGGTCTTCTCGGCGCAGCTGCCTTACATTGTGCGCAACCATGCCACGTTGGGCACGGCTTCAGACGGCCTCACGGCGGGCCCGGATGGCGGCCAGTACCAATCCAGAACGGCCAGTTTGGGGGATGTGAAGTGGATGGCCAGTTACCAAGGGCTGACCTCCGCTGGCAAGCTCAGCGTGCAAGGGGGTATCAAACTGCCCACTGGCAGTTACACCCGCAAAGGCATGTCGACCGATCCTGGTTCGCCTGACGCGGTGGACATCGACCGTGGCTTGCAACCCGGCACCGGCACCATCGACGTGATCCTGGGCGCCTCTTATGTTGACAGTCTGACCCCAGATTGGCACTACATGGTGCAAGGCTTGTGGCAAACCGCGGTTCATTCGACGGCCGGCTACCGCCCCGGCAACGGCTTGAATGCCAATGCGGGCCTGCGCTATACCGCCTGGGCTGCGGTGCAGCCGCAACTGCAGGTGAACTTGCGATATGCGCTGCGTGACTCAGGTGAAAACGCCGACACGATCAGCACCGGGGGCACCCTGCTTTATGTGAGCCCGGGCGTCAACCTGCCGCTGACCGAGCGATCCTCGGCGTATCTGTATGTGCAGGTGCCCTTGTATCAGAACGTGCACGGCGTGCAATTGACGCCCAAGTACACCGCTTCGGCGGGTGTGCGCATGGCCTTTTGAGGGAGCGAACGATGAGGAGCAAGAAGTGGTTGGCGCCTGGGGCCGTGGCCCTGGCCCTGGCCCTGGTCATGGGGGCATCGGCGTGCATGAGTGGGGCTCAGGCACGCGCCTGGCCCTACAACGAGTCGGCTGATTCGAAGGCTGAAGTCGATGCGGCCCTCACGCGGGCGGCGTCCCAGCACCACCCTGTCCTCATCGTATTCGGGGCCAATTGGTGCCCCGATTGCCGGGCACTCGATGCGGCGATGACGCAAGGGGCCAATGCGGCCTTCTTCAGGCAGCATTTCGAAGTGGTCAAGGTCGACGTGGGCAACTTCGATCGCCACCTGGATCTGGTTGCTCGGTATGGCAACCCCATCCGACAAGGCATTCCGGCAGCCGTGCTGCTGTCAGCCGAGGGCAAAGTGCTTTACGCCACCCAGGCCGGAGAACTGGCCAACGCCAGAACCATGAGCGAGCAAGGCATGGTCGATTTCTTTGCGCGCTTTGTGCCGCCTGTCAAACCAGATTGATCTGGCAGGTCGGCGGGCAGACCCAGCGAGGGTGTTCGCGCGTGGAGTCGATGCAGCCGCCGTCCTGATAGACGCCGCTGGGATCACGCATGCGCATCATGCGCGCCACGATGGCCTCTGCCTGACCCGGTTGCGACCGCGATGCGGCCACGTGCTCAGCCACCTTGGCTTCGTTCATGAACAGCGTGCCCTGCTCATCTTGCTCGACACCATGCCGCCAGTGAAAGACTTCCAGGCATTTGCCATGCAGGGTGTAGGGGCGCTCAGGCTCCCAGAAGTTGCAAAATAACCCCCCGCCCAGATAGATCACCCAAGAGCCTTCAAAGCCAGGGATGTCGGAGGAGCGCTCATCCGGGTTCTTGAACCAGACGCGGTCGCCTGGCACGTAAAAGCGAGGCGGCAAGGGTTGTGCTTCGCTGCCATGCTCTTGCAGGAAAGCATCATGAAAGCGGCGTGAACGGATGAAGTCGACTTCGCTGACTGCTTGCAGTTGCCCCAGCATCTCAGGATGGGAGTGCTTCAACTCCTGCGCCAATCCAAGCAGGATCACGTATTCAGTGGCCCGGTAACAAGAAAAGGCGTAGCGTTCCGCCTCGGGGGTGGGTTGCGTCGCAGCGATCAGGGCTTCGATGAGGTCGGCGCCGGGTCGAATGACGAATCCTTGCGAGGGTATTTCGACCCAGTGGGCCGCGGGCCGCTCGGCTGATTCGGTGTCGAAGGCCAGAGCGGTTCGGCGTGCTGCTTGAACGATGTACACGCGCATCCGAACATGCGCCTGCAATTCATCCATGCTGGGGAACACGTAGGGCTGGGGCGCCGCCAACATGCACAGCAAGATTTCCCGTGTGAGATCGGATTCGCTCAGGCCTGAGTCGAGTTCGAGCCGCTCGGAAAGCCCGAGGGTGTCATGCTCAGGTGCCATGGCCAAGACATCTGCCAGATGCAGATACAGCGCATAAGACCCGTCTTCTTGGGTATGGCCCAACTCAACCAATGAAATCAGGCCGAGGTCATCCAGCCAGCCCCTCAGACGACTTTGCGTGGCCAGCACCGAAGCTGCGGACAGCAACTCCAGACGCACGCCCATCGGCTGTTGACTGTTGACCGACGATACCGCTGCCGGCTTGAAAGAAGGATTCACAACACACGTCCTGAACAAAAGGCGACGGGATTGTGAGATCCGTTTGTCGGAATGTAAATTGCTGGAATGTAAAGATCATCGCCCGATCCGGGGGTCAGGCGGTCGCGCTCAAGATCGACCCGCTAGCCGTGCTGCCTGTGGCGCCGTAGCCCAGGTTCGACTGCAGTTTGGTCAGGAATTCTTGCAGCGTGATTTGAGCCTGCGTGTCGGTGGCCGCCCCTGTGGTGACGGTGCGCGCTAGGCAAACCACTCGCCTGGCTGTCAGCGTCTTGATCTGGGGATCGGTCGAGCTGGATGTTGCTGTAATCCTGAAGGCTCGTGCTAATTGGCCTGGCGTATGCGGACGCGGCAGAAGAAATGGTCGTCATGGTTGGGCTCCTGATAGGCACAGGCCATTGCACGCCCACCCGAACCATCAACGCATGGAAAGGGAAAGAAAAAGGGCGTTTGCACGCCCTTTAACACTACTTTACGGCCCCCTCAGTTTTGAAGGCTGGCCACATACGCTGCCACATGCCGAATGTCGCCATCCGATAAATTGTGACTCACGGTGGTCATGATGGCCCCTTCCGGCCGCTCGTCACCGCGTTGGAACACCTTCAATTGCTTGATGACGTAATCCGCATGCTGTCCGGCCAGGCGCGGTATCGTGCCGTTGCCCTGGCCGTGATCGCCATGGCACGCGAAGCAGGCCGCCACCTGATGATCAGCTGCGCCCGACTGGAAGATCTTCTGCCCCGCCTGAATGTCTGCCTGCGTGCCCTCGGCCGGATGAGGCATCGGTGTTTGACCCGCGTAGTAGCTGGCCAATTCGGTGATCTGCCGATCCGTCAAACTGCGGCTGAGTCCCCACATATATTGAAAGCCAGCCGGGTCATGACGTTGATGGCTTCGAAAGCCTTTCAGTTGAGCTTCAAGGTAGCCGGCCTGTTGCCCCGCCAACTGCGGAAAATTGGGTGACACGGACGCCCCCGTCACGCCGTGGCAGTTGCTGCAGACCTGCTGGGCCAAGGTGCGACCGGACACGTCCGGGTTGGCCAGGTCTCGCGAGCGATCCAGGTTAGAGCAAGCTGCCAGGGAGCCCAACAACAGGATTGGGGCCAAGACGGAGGCAAGGTGGCGCATCGATTGGCCTGTTTGCTTGAGGTTCGTGTTCATGACCATCTCCTTCAGTAAGCGCCCCAGAGGTACACAAAGATGGAGTTGTTGTCGCTGGCGTTGCGGCCAAATCCATCGTAGTTGTGTGACGCACCGTTGTAGCGACTGTAGTTGGTATATTGCGCACCGATTCGGATGTATTGAATCGGCATCATGAACACCTCCAGCGTTTGCCCTGTGACACCCGGATTGCCGCTGAGGTTGCCGCCGACCCGAGTCGATGGCGCACCCGCATTCGGGTCGCTGGTGATGGTCATGCTGGTTGGATCAAATCCCGAAGTCTGGTTTGCGGTGTTGGTTGTGCCATTTTGGGTGAACAAGGACAGGCTGGTGCCGTAGCGAGCCTGGTACACATAGCTCAACTTCGCGCGAATCTGAGTGATGGTGTCAGAGCTGTTGGAGTTGGCCAGCGGCTGTCCGGATGCATCGACAAATGGAGAGGGCTGGTTTGCTGCAGATGGTGGGTAGCCATGCCGTTGACGGTGAATCGCCAGTTGTGCGGTGAAAGCGTGCGGATCCAGCAGGTATTGCAACTGAGCGTCCAACGTCAGGTCATGCCAGCGATCTGTGTTGTTAGGGTCGGACATGTCCAGTGGGTTGACATAGACTTTCGAGTGCATACCGGCAGCGCCCAGCATCAAGCTGTAGGCATCCCACTGCTTGTTCCAGGCCAAGCGCCAATAAGGGGCCGCCCCTTTCAGCCGCGTCAGATCAGCTGCCCCCAGGCCAGCCGCCATGACGTGCAGCGCGCCGGTGGCCGACTTGTACAGGCCAGCCTCTCCGTACCAAGATTGGTTCAAGAATCCATAGGCAGTGAGCCCAGCGATGTTGGCGCCTGCACCGAAGCTCGGGTAGGGGGCTGTGCCGTCAATGAAAGAACTGCTGGTGGGGCTGGGAACCGGCACATATTGCATCCAGGCCGCTGCAGTGTTCCAAGGATCCGAGACCGATGGATTGTTGTTGAGGCTCACGCCCCAGATGAAATCGTTTGTACCGTCGACCACTCGGTCCGCGTACCGAATGTCTGCGTTATCCATCTTGGTTTTGCCCTGGTAGCCGCCAGTACTGTTTACCGTGGCGAACGGATCGCGCGTGACCTGTACAAAAGCGCCTAAATTGTTGGTGATCTTGCCGCCAGCAAAGAGGCTCCCGGTTGCCAAGATGGCCATGTCATTGCGCGCAAAGTCGACACTTGGATTGTCGCTCTTGAACGTATTTGCCACGCTCGACATGCTCTCAACCACCATCGCTGACAAGGGCAGGGCGGTCCGCTGGCCAATGGTGTAGCCAGTCAATTTGAACAAGCGACCGTAGGGAGTCAACTCAGGAAACTGCCCGCCAGCGTGGCACGCCACGCAGTTCTGGCCAGTTTGGCGGTTGAATAGGGGGAGGGCATGGGCCGACGTGGCAATCAGGGTGGTGGCGGCGATCAGGCTCGCCATGGCCCATTGGCGCAGGCCACGGGGTTTGAAGGGAGAAGCAAGGGCTGACATGTTTTCCTCGATGGGCCGGTGGCCCTCAGTGAAAATGCATTCGTTTCAATGAAGTCTCGTCATTGCCCTGGCGTGGGTCAAGGGGTGCACAGCCGTGGCGCAACTGGCGCTTGACTCAGGTTAATTCGTTGAAGATTTTGGTCGAGACAAAAGGTTTGTGAAGGATTTACATGTTATAAGGCCGCGCGCAATCAGCCCACACCGTTTCACTTTGAAAGGATGGAAGACCATCAACAAGTTGTCCCTGTCGGTGTTGTTGGTGGCCGTGATGGCGTGGCCTGTGTCGTCCATAGCGCGTCCTCAGCATCAAGGACCGATGCAAGGTGCTTGCAAGGCCGATGTCGAGCAAATTTGCAAAGACGCGGTGAAGTCGGCAGCAGAAAAGCGTGCTGAGCGTAGCAAGGCGAATCAGTCGAACTGATCGTCAAGGAGAGGGATTGGGGTATTGGGCGTGAATGCGCTCAATGCCATCCAGCACCTCAGATGAGAGCGTGAGGTTCACGCTGTCGATGTTGCTTTGCAATTGATCCAGGCTCGTGGCACCCACGATCGTCGACGTCACGAACTCGCGGCTGTTGACATAAGCCAGGGCGCCTTGTGCCGGATCGATCCCGTGTTGCCTGAACAGGCGAACGTATTCGTAAGTGGCGCGTTCGGCGTTGTCGCTGCTGTAGCGGTTGAATCGCTCGAACAAGGACAGGCGAGCCCCAGCCGGTTTGGCTCCAGCCAGGTACTTGCCGCTGAGCATCCCGAACGCCAGCGGCGAATAGGCCAGCAGCCCCACCTGCTCGCGAATCGACATTTCGGCCAGGCCGATTTCAAAGGTGCGGTTCAACAAGCTGTAGGGATTCTGGATGCTGACGATGCGCGGCAGCCGCCGTGTTTCAGCCAGATGCAGGAATCGGCTCATGCCCCATGGGGTTTCGTTCGAGATCGCCACATGGCGCACCTTGCCCGACTGGATCAGCGCCTGCAGTGCTTCGAGCGTTTCCTCGATCGGGGTGGTGTCCTCCTGGGCGACATGTCGGTAACCGAGCTGGCCGAACATGTTGGTGGATCGATCGGGCCAGTGAAGCTGGTACAGGTCCACATGATCGGTCTGCAGCCGCTTCAGGCTCAGTTCGATGGCTTCGAACAAGTTGGCCCGCGTGAAATTCAATCGGCCGTCGCGAACATGTGAGGGGCGCGCCGCCTGACGGGCCGGGCCGGTGGCCTTGGTGGCCAGCACGATGTCGTTGCGGCGCCCGGATTTTTTCAGCCATGACCCGATGTATTGCTCGGTCAGCCCTTGGGTTTGCGGGCGCGGAGGCACGGGATACATCTCGGCGGTGTCGATCAGGTTGATGCCCTGATCCAGTGCCAGATCCAGTTGGGCGTGCGCTTCCTGTTCGGTGTTTTGCTCGCCCCAGGTCATGGTGCCCAGCGCGATGGTGCTGACTTGCAGGCCGGTCGATCCGAGTGGTCGGTATTGCATCGATGCATCCTTCAAAGCGCGGTTCAAAACGCGTGAGCAAGTCATCCTACGTGATCTCGAAAAGCCCTGCACGATCAGTTGGGTTGGGGCCTCTCTTACACTGATCAGCCTGATCGAGGAGACCCGAACATGAGCGACGCACCTGCCTACATGCCCCCAGCCGTCTGGGTCTGGAACCGAGACAACGGCGGCAAGTTTGCCAACATCAATCGCCCTATTGCCGGGCCGACGCATGACAAGGATCTGCCCGTGGGGCAGCACCCCTTTCAGCTGTACTCGCTGGCCACCCCCAATGGGGTCAAGGTGACGGTGATGTTCGAGGAATTGCTTGAACTGGGGCACCGGGATGCCGAGTACGACGCCTGGATCATCCCGATCAACGAAGGGGCACAGTTCAGCAGCGGCTTCGTTGCCGTGAACCCGAATTCAAAGATTCCGGCCTTGCTCGATCGCAGCGGACCCCAACCCATTCGCGTGTTCGAGTCGGGCGCGATCTTGCTGCATCTGGCCGAAAAATTTGGCGCCTTCTTGCCCGCCGAACCGGGGCCGCGTGCCGAGTGCCTGTCGTGGTTGTTCTGGCAGGTGGGCAGCGGGCCATTCCTCGGCGGCGGGTTCGGGCACTTCTATGCTTATGCGCCCACCAAAATCGAATACGCCATCGACCGCTACGCCATGGAAGCCAAACGGCAACTCGATGTGCTCAACCGTCATCTGGCCGAGAACCGTTATCTAGCGGGGGATGCCTACACCATTGCAGACATGGCCGTGTGGCCCTGGTATGGGGCCATGGTCAAAGGCCAGTTGTATGAGGCGGGCGAGTTTTTGCAGGTGCACGAATACACCCATGTGATCCGCTGGGCCGATGAAATCGCGCAACGTCCCGCTGTGAAGCGCGGGCGCATCGTCAACCGTGCCTGGGGTGATCCCGCCTCGCAGTTACTGGAACGGCATGATGCCAGCGACTTCGCCTTGCGCACCCAAGACAAACTGCAAGGACTGTGAGGATGCCCATGATCACGCTGTATGACTGCGCCACTGCACCCAGCCCCCGTCGTGCCCGCATCCTGCTGGCTGAGAAGGGAGTGCCTCATGAGACGATTCAAGTCGACCTGCGCCAAGGAGAACAATTCAGCGAGGCCTATCGCCAGGTGAATCCTCAATGCACCGTGCCGGCCTTGCGCACCGACGAGGGGTTGCTGCTCACCGACAACGCGGCCATCACCGCGTACCTGGAGGCTCGTTACCCCGAACCGCCTTTGCTGGGCACGACCCCGGCTGAAAAGGCCGAGATCGCGAGCTGGAACTGGCGGGTTGAGTTTGAAGGGCTGCTGGCCATTGCCGAAGCCCTGAGAAACGGCAGCCCGGCGATGGCCAATCGCGCCTTGCCAGGGCCAGTGGACTATGGTCAGATCCCCGAGTTGGCTCAGCGTGGGGTTCGCCGCGTTCAGCAGTTTTTTGCTGATCTCAACGCGCGTCTGGCCGAGCATGCTTTTGTGGCGGGCGATCGTTTCAGCGTGGCCGACATCACGGCGGTGGTGGCAGTTGATTTTGCGCGGGTGATCAAGGTCAAACCGGATGAAGCACTGCATCCCCATCTGTTGCGTTGGCGCGCTGCCATGGGGGGCCGGCCGGCAATGTCGCTGTGATGGCAGAGCGCGACTTTCGCCAGACCCTGCTGGCCATGCTGGGTCTGTGTTTCGTGTTGATGTTGGTGGCCCTGGATCAGACTGTGATCGGCACCGCCTTGCCCAATGTGGTGTCCGAGCTCAAGGGGTTCGAGCTCTACGCCTGGGTGGGTACCGCCTACCTTCTCACCTCGGTCATCACCGTGCCCATTTTTGGCAAGCTGGGCGATGAACACGGGCGCAAGCCCTTTGTGCTGTCGGGCATCTTGTTGTTCACCCTGGCTTCGATGTCGTGCGGTTGGGCGCAAAACATGATCGAGCTGGTGGCGGCCCGTGCCTTGCAGGGGGTGGGGGGCGGCATCCTGGTGGCCACCACGTTTGCCTGCATTCCCGATTTGTTTCCGGATGCGCATGCACGCCTGAAGTGGCAAGTCTTGTTCAGCACCAGCTTCGGCATCGCCAACGCCATCGGGCCCACCCTGGGGGGCTACCTCACGCAATACCTGGGGTGGCGCTGGGTGTTCTTTGTCAACCTGCCCGTGGGCTGTTTGAGTTGGCTGTTTGTCTACCGTTACCTGCCCACCATCCGACATTCGGATGCCCCCCCCTCGCCGCTGGATTGGGTGGGGGCCTTGCTGATCGGCTGCTGTCTCGGGTCTTTGCAATTGCTGGTGGAGTGGTGGCCTTTGCACAAGCCTTTGTCGTGGCTACTCGCTTTGGGTGCGGCGTGCCTGTTTTCGGCCCTGGCCTTGTCGTGGTGGGAACCCCGCACCAGCAGCCCGATCCTGCCAACTAGCATGTTGAAGGATCCCAAGCTGCGTCGTTTGTTTGCCTTGTCTTTGGCGATGGGGTTCGGCATGTTTTCGATCATGTACTACGCCCCACTTCTGTACCAGGGGGGGCTGGGCCTGTCGCCGAAAGATGCGGGCTTGTTGATCACCCCGTTTGCCGTCTCGATCACGGTGGGCAGCATTGCCAACGGGCGCATCGTGACCCGCTTGAAGCACCCCAACGGGATGCTGTATGCCGGGGTGGCCTTGTTTGGTGGGGCGGTGTTTGCCTTGACGCAGCAGGATGCGCGCACCGCTCACCCGGTCATCATGGCCACCATGGCGCTGGGCGGCATCGGCATTGGCCTGATGCTCCCGAATCTGACCCTGTTCACCCAGGCCAGTGCCGAGCGCGCCCAGCTGGGTATTGCCACAGCCACCCTGCAGTCCATGCGGATGATCGGCAGCATGCTGGGCACGGCCATCACGGGCGTGTTGATCACTCACCGCTATGCGGCCATGGTCAGCCCGCCGCTACAGGATCCGCAAATGCTGGTCAAACCGGGGCAGCAGGTGGCGGCCGATCTGATCGACGCCGCGCGTCATGGGTTGATCGATGCCGTGCATGCCAGCCAATGGATGGTGGTTGGTTTGATGGTGCTGGTGGGCGTGTCTTTGTGGTGGTTGCCGCCGCTTTCATTGCACCGATCATCCGATCAAGCCTGAGGCCACATTGATCAGCAGGGCGATCAAGGTGGTGTTGAACAAAAAAGCCAGGACGCAGTGAACCAGCGAAACTTTGCGCATGTGGGTGGTGGTGACCGACACATCTGCGGTCTGGCCTGAGGTGCCGATGACGGCGGCAAAGTACAGGAAGTCGATGTAACCAGGATGCTCGGTACCTGGGAAATCCAGGCCACCCTGGCCGGTTCGCTCTTTCGCGGCATAAAAATCGTGCGCGTAGTGCAAGGCGAACATCACTTGGGTGAAGGCCCAGGACGACAGGATCGTCAACGCGGCCAGCCCAATGTGCGTCAGCTCGTTCCAACCGTGCAGGCCTTTGGCCACCGCCAGTTCTGCCACGATGGCCCCCAGGCTGGTGAATGCCGCCAGGACGACCAGCATCAGGATCATGCCGGCGCCTTCGTCTTGCTGGCGAGCCCGCCTCGACAGGTCGGTGTGATCGGACGCGCTCATCATCTGGGCGGCCAGGATCAAGTACAGCCAGGCCCCGGCATTCCAGCCGGTGATGAGCACCGTCACGGTGCGGGCCGGCCAGGTGCTCGATAGCCCCCATGCCACAGCACATCCCACTGCGGCAGACACGGCGAGGCGGGGGCGAACGCGGATCATCCGCCCTGCTCGGCGGATCAGGCGAAGCCCGGGGATCGTGGGGGTCGATGCCATCTTCATCTCAACGAAAGGTTGAAGAAATGTTGCGCCGCTAGGCTCGGGGGCGAATGCGTGTACCCAGCCCATCATGAACCAGACCGAATCTCAAGCTCGTCCGATCGGGCAAGTTGAAGCGCTTGCTTTGCTGACCACTCTGCTGATGCAGGCGCATCGGCAAGCCAGCGACATCGAACGACGCGCCCATTTTGCACGGGTGGTGACCTTGGTTGCTTCGCTGGTGACCATGGGGCTGATCACGGTGCTCTTCATCTTGCAGTCACACGCCTGGCTGGTGGCCACCGTGTCGGCTTCCGGTTGCGCCTTGATTGCCCTCATCACTTTCGAGGAACTGCAAAACCATCGTGCAGACAATGCCGGTGCCTGCCTGTCCTTGCAGGCTGATGCCTGCAAGGAAATCAACGCCGTGTGCACCTCGCAAGAATTCGACGCCGAGGCCTTTTCACGGCGCTATCTGGTTCTGCTGTCGTCCATTGTGCGGAGCGAGGCTTGAGTCATCAGTTCCAGCCGATGATCTCCAGGCCGCTTTCCTTGGCGCAACGGCCCACAAAATTGCGGTAGGTCGGATTGGGTTTATCGCCGCGGAAGGCGCCGTGAACCGCACCGGCGGTGCCACCGATCACGGCGCCCCGGGCCGCATTGTTTGCGGCTTTGCCAATCCCGCCATGCAGCAGGCCACCAATGGCGCCCACCGCGCCCCCCACAGCGGCGCCTTCGCCTGCTGATCGCGCCACCGCGTTGTTGTCGAGCATGGGCGCCAGGCCCGCTTCCTGAGCCTTCATCTGGCAGGCCTCGACCTTTTCTTGCGCCACGGTTGCGCCCATCTTGGTGAAGGCTTCGTTGGGATACAGCACAGGTTTGGCGGAAGCGGATTGCGGGCCCGTTTGTGCACAGGCGGTCAGCAGCACAAGCAAGCTCAGATAAATCCCTGATGCTGTGAGGGCGTGATATTTCGATTTGTGAAAAACAACGTTCATGTTCTGTGGCGATGGCATTTGACGGAAGGCTGCATGCTCACACAGGGTGCTTTCAGCACTCTTTCTGCGAATTGGGCCCATTACGCTGCGTTATTCACGGATATTAGGGTGTGTCCGGACGAGGGGAACGAAACGCGTCCTCTACGATCCTCTTTCATCTAGTTTTAGCAATGTGCCCTTGCTACTGAGGAGATCGAATGAAACGGATTCGTTTGGCAGTTTCTGCCATCGTCTTGGCGACGCTTGCAGCGTGCGGTGGTGGTGGTGATGGCAATCAGGCACCAGCGATTCAATACAGCCAGATGGTGGTGTTTGGTGACAGCCTGAGTGATGTGGGTACCTATGGTGGTGGGGCTGGTACCGCTAGTGCTTATGGGGTGGGCCTGTCCGGCGGTGGAAAATACAACATCAACGGGCCTGCCGGTAAAAACTGGACTGAGTTGGTCGCGGCGCAGTTGGCCTTGGCTGCGCCCTGTGCGGCTGTTACCGGTTTGACTCCGCCTACAACTGGTACTGCCTCAGGAAACCCGGCGGCCTACTATGCCTCTCCCATTACAGAGCATCTGGAGTGCTACAACTATGCGCAAGGCGGCGCTCGTGTCACTGATTCTATTGGCCCGGGTAACGCATTAACAGGTTGTGATTTGAGTGACTCGAATAACCAGGGCGGATGTCTTGGGCAACTCACTGAGCCTGTTGTAGATCAGATTCAACGGCACTTGAGGAAAGTTGGCACATTCAGCGGTAATGAACTGGTGATGGTATTGGCTGGAGCGAATGACGTGTTCATGAGTTTGGCTGCTTTCACTCCTCGCGTGACGGCGTTGATCGGAAGTGGCTACACTCAAACTGCTGCGCAGGAGGTTGCTTCTGGTGAAGCAGTTACGGCGATGACGCAGGCCGCGACCGACTTGGTGGGTTACATCAAAACGCAAATGGTTGCTAAAGGTGCCAAGCGCATTGCGGTCATGACGGTACCAGACATTTCGGTGACGCCTTACCTTGTCAGTCAAGGTCCTGATGCTGCTGGACTTGCGAGTTTACTGGTCCGAACCTTCAATACAGTTCTCACGCAAGGTCTCGCCAATACGGATGGTGTGATGATTGTCGATGCCTACACGGCGAGCCAAGAAGAGCATTCTGATCCGGCCCAATATGGGTTGACCAACGTCACTACGCAAGCCTGCGACAGGAACTTGGTTGCCACCTCGCTTTTGTGCACCAACAGCACCCTGATCGCTGGCGACACATCCCATTACCTGTTTGCTGATGGTGTGCACCCCACGCCCTACGGATATAAGCTGTTCGCGCAGTTGGTGTCGGTCAAGCTCGTCGCTCGCGGCTGGCTGTGATTCCAAACTGGTACTCAAATACGGATAAGGACAATATGAAGCGCATCCCCAAACACTTTTGTCTGGCTGTAATCCTGCTGAGCGCCGCAGGTGTCGCGCAGGCCCAATCGGCCGGCGCGTGGCTGCTTAAGTTTGGCGCCACGCAGATTTCACCTCAGGTCACCAGCGATGGCTTGTCTGCGCCAAGCTCGCCGGGCGCCACCTTGAACATCAAGCCCGATACCGAATTGACTGGGTCTTTGACCTACTTCTACACCGAGCACTGCTCGGTCGAGGCCTACTTTGGGCTGCCTTTCAAACACGAGATCGTCGGTGATGGTGCTTTTGCGGGCATCGGCCACATCGGGCAAGTCAAGCAGGTATCGCCTACCTTACTGGCGCAATACCGCTTCAACTCGGTAAACAAGGCTGTTCGACCCTACTTTGGTGTCGGTGCCACACTGACCTACTTCTATGGTTTGGA
Organism: Burkholderiales bacterium; assembly: GCA_028864885.1. Classification (GTDB taxonomy): domain Bacteria; phylum Pseudomonadota; class Gammaproteobacteria; order Burkholderiales; family Burkholderiaceae_C; genus Aquabacterium. The sequence continues at coordinate 23,251 of JAGWLR010000009.1, forward strand.
AGGCTCTGGCGCCCTGACGGCGGCCACCAACCCTGGCGGCTCGCCCACCCAAATTTCGCTGGGTGCGCGCAAGAAGCTGGCTTTGTCCACCCAGGTCGGCTTCAACGTCAAAGTCAAAGAGGGTTGGTTTGTGGATGCGTCGGTCATGAAGACCTTCATCAGCAACACGGCCCACTTGTCACCAACCGGTCAGTCGATCAAGATGAAACTTGACCCCCTCTCGGTGGGCTTCGCGATCGGCTATCAGTTCAAATGATGGCCTTGGCGTGATCGATTCACGGTTTTGCTTCCCACTCGGCTCAAGTCCGAATGTAAAGTAGAACCGTACTCCTTCCGGTCACGGAATTCTGAGCCCTGGTAAGCAACCGGGGCTTTTTTTTGTCTGCGTTGCACCGGTCAGATAGGGGGAGTCGAGTCAGAGGATGACATCCGATCTCGGGTGGCCAGATCGGGAAACAGGCGCGGCCACAGGCCGGCGATCAACATCGAGCTGACCCCGCCTAACACCACGGATCGCACGGCCCCGAACGCTGCTGCGGTGACGCCAGATTCAAATTCCCCCAGCTGATTCGAAGCGCCGATGAAAATCGAGTTGACTGCCGCCACCCGCCCGCGCATTGCATCGGGCGTTTCGAGTTGAGTGAGGGTCAGGCGGGTGACGACACTCACGTTGTCAGCGGCACCGGTGATGGCCAGTGCCACCATCGAAAGCCAGAACGAGGTCGATACCCCAAACACCAGGGTTGCCAACCCGAACACGGCGACGGCGGACAGCAGGATCGGGCCGACCCTTCGCTCCAGCGGCCAGCGGGTCAACACCAGTGACATTGTCAAGGCCCCCACCGCTGGTGCGGCTCGCAGCAAGCCCAGCCCGATGGGGCCGGTATGCAAGATGTCGCGCGCGTAGATGGGCAGCAAGGCTGTGGCCCCTCCCAGCAACACGGCAAACAAATCCAGGGTGGTCGCGCCCAGCAACACCTTGCGCTGCCACATGAAGCTCAGGCCGGCAAAGACGTCGGTCCATGAGCTGGCCTGATGTGTCGGTGTGAAGTCATAGCGGATCGTTGAAGCCAAGCCAAAAGCCATCAGCAACAGGATGGCGCAACTCAGGTAGACGTGCGCTGCACCCGTGGTGTAGATCAGGCCGCCTAGCGCGGGGCCGCAGATTACTGCCACCTCCATGCCGCTGGCGCTGATGGCAATGGCGCGCTGAAGCAGGTTCTTGGGCACGAGCAAGGGGACCAGAGCCTGCTGGGCCGGCATTTGAAACGCACGGGCCAAGCCCAAGATGACCGATAAGCCAAGGATCAGATCGCGTGAGGTGTGGTGCGCCAGCGTGGCCCACCACAGTACGCCCGCCACCGCGCCTTGAGCAAACATGCAGACTGAAAAAATGCGAGCGCGGTTCAGCCGGTCGGCCAGATGCCCGGCGGGCAGGGTCATCACCAGCGCGGGCACGAACTGAAACAAGCCCACCATGCCGAGATCCCATGCGCGGCCGGTCAGGTCGTACATGTGCCAACCCAAAGCGACCATCAGCATCTGATTGGCGGTGATCCCGGCCAACCGCGAGATCCAGAAACGCACAAACAGAGACTGCCCGAACAGCTCCCGCAATTGCTCCATCAACATGTGCGTCAATCCATTCGCATCCGTAAACCGGCGAGGATAGGGCCATTTCAAAGACATTGCTGACAGGGCCGATTACGATGTCGCCTAAGACAAAAGGAGAAACCATGGACGCAAAGATGGTGACGACAGCGTTGGAGTTGTCGGGTTACGAAATCGTTGAGAACGTCGGTGTGGTCCGCGGCATCGTGGTGCGCTCGCGTTCGATCGTGGGCAACTTCTTTGGGGGACTGCAGACCCTGGTGGGCGGCAATATCACGATCTACACCAATATGTGCGAGAAGGCGCGCAAGGATGCCTACAAGATCATGTGCAGCCAGGCCGAAGGAAACAAGGCCAACGCGATTGTGGGGATGCGGTATGACGCGACTGAGGTCATGCGAGGGGTCACCGAAGTGCTTTGCTATGGCACTGCGGTGGTGGTTCGCAAGAAGGAGGGTTGAGCATGCGCAGGCTGTTGTATGCCAGCATGGCCATCTTCGTGGCCGGTGTGTTGTTGGCTTTGGCGCAGTTGTGGCTGGGGCTGTGGTCAGCGGAGTTTTTCTTGAAAGTCGAGATCACCCTCGGGGCCATGCTGGCGGTGGTGGTGGTGATTTGGTTCGTACGCAAGGAATCTCACGATTACAAGCGACAACACACGGCCCACGCCTTGGATGATGAGTGACCATCACATCGGCTCAGCATGCTTCAGCGAGCGTTCGATGCGGGTATCGGGAACCAGCCACATCAAGGCCACGCCGACGTACAGACATTGAGCCAGCCATGGGAGCCAGAACGACGCCCCGATGCCGGCCAGGTACAGGGTGGGTGAAATCTTGCCCTTCCAATCTGACCCCAGGGCTTTGCGAAGCGGTGCATCCGGGCCATCAGCCGCGACAATGCAGGTCTGCAAGGCGTAATAGGCAAGGGCCGCCATGAAGAGGACGAAGCCATAGATCGCGCTGGGCAGCGGGGCAAAGTGGTTTTCTCCCATCCAACCCGTGACAAACGGAAAAAGAGACAGCCAGAACAGCAAATGCAGGTTGGCCCACAGGACACCGCCACTCACATGCCGGGTGGCGTGCAGCAAATGATGGTGGTTGTTCCAATAAATGCCGACGTAGACGAAGCTCAGCACATAGCTCAGAAAAACCGGTAGCAAGGGTTGAAGAGCGCCGAGGTCTGCCCCATGCGGCACCTTCATCTCCAGAACCATGATCGTGATGATGATGGCCAACACGCCATCACTGAACGCTTCGAGGCGATTTTTTTGCATGTCGGGGGAACCCTTCGTGTTGCTTGTTGCCTGGCATGCTGCCCTCGGTGGGGCGCGCCCTTCATAATGCCAAGTCGAAAAGCGTTTCATGGATTGTATTGTGATGTCCTGTACTCAGATCGCGCGCAACGGATGGGGCGCTTGCATGTTGCTGGCTTACGCTGCTGTGGCTCATGGCCAGGATACGGGTCGCGTGGTGTCAGAAGAAGATTACTTTGCCAATGTGCCTGTGGTGTTGACCGCCAGCCGGCTGGATCAACCGCTGAACGAAGCACCTGGGTCCATCACGGTCATTGACCGCAACACCATCCGTTTGTCGGGTGCCCGTACCGTGGCCGAAGTGCTGCGTTTGGTTCCTGGCTATCTCTCGGGTGGATGGAATGGAGCCAACCCGGTGGCGGCTTATCACATTCCGCTGGATGACTATGGCACCCGCAATCTGGTCTTGATCGATGGCCGGTCGGTCTATGCATCGAGCTATCTGGGGGACACCCACCGGGGGATGATGGATGTGCTGCTCGATGACATCGAGCGAATCGAAGTGCTGCGTGGCTCGAACGCGGCGGCCTATGGTGCCAACGCCATGTTTGGCGTCATCAACATCATCACGCGGCACAGTGCGGATACCTTGGGCAGCGAGGTGTCGGTCACCCAGGGTGACAACGGCATCGCCGATCGCATGGTTCGATTTGGGGTGGGCAATGAAAAAGCCAGCTTCCGCTTGTCGGCGGGTGAGCAGCGCGATACCGGCTACCTCAATGCCTACGATGACATGAAGTTGAGCCAACTTCACGGGCGGGCCGATTTCAAGCCTAATTGGCAAGACGACATGATGCTGTCCGCTGGGGTGAGCTATCTATCGGCAGGAGAAGGGTTCCCAGGGTCGGACGGCAATCCCTTGCACACCATCTACACCCGTGACAGTTTTTTCAATGCGCAGTGGAAGCGTCAGGTGTCCAACACCGATGAGGTTCAGGTGTCGGCCAACTACATGGAAGACAGGAAGCAGGATCAAACGCCCTATCCACCTCTTCCCGCCATTCTGGAAGATTTTGGTGCAGTGGGGCGACGGCTCAACCTCGAAGTGCAGCGCAAGATGAGCCTGTCGGCCGATATCCGAACGGTGGTCGGGTTGGGCTACAAGGACGAACGAGCCTTTTCACAAGCCGTGTATGCCAGGTCAGACTGGGTTTCGTTTCACGAGGAGCGAGCGTTTGGAACGCTCGAGTGGCGAGCCACTCCAAAATGGTTGTTCAATGCCGGTTTGTTTGTGGGGCAGCAAAGCCTGACAGGCACTTACGTGTCGCCGCGTTTGATGGTTAACTGGCTGGTCACTCCTGAGCACACCTTCCGCGCTGGCATCACCGATTCAACCCGTCCGCCAAGTTTGTTCGAGTACTACGGTGACATCCGCTATTACCTGGGGGGGACGCTGTTGGGGCAAACGACAGCAGCGCGGGGCGATGCCGAGCCTGAAAAGCTCCACTCAGAAGAGGTCGGCTATCAAGGCCGTTTCATTCAAAGCAGGGTAACAGTGGATGTGCGCGCCTTTCATGAACGTATGGCGTCGATCATCGGGACCGACACCTACACGCGCAGTTCGCCTCTGCCCGGAACGGGCCCCGACGTCACCGACTACATCAACAAGCCCGGACTGGACCTGACCGGCATCGAATCCCAGGTCCGTTGGAAGCCTGCCGAATCCAGTGAAATCTGGCTGAATCAGGGCTTCACCCATTTGCAATGGGACGACCCGGCCTTGAATGCACGCAAAGAACGGCAACCACCGAAATACGCCACCACCATCGCCTGGTTCCAGAAGCTCCCCGGTGTGTGGCAACTCAGCGTCATCCATCAACGCATGGGTAGCATGACTTGGCGCGATGAGCGCGATTGGCTGGCTGCGTCGCATCGAACCGACGTGCGTCTGGCTTATCCTTTCCGGTTGGGCTCGAACAAGGCCGAGGCATCTGTCACTGTGCAATCGATTGAGGGTGCCAGACCGTTCTTCCTTCCGCGCGAAGGATTTGAATGGGGTCGTCGAGCCTTCTTGAACCTGAGAATGGAGCTCTGATCTGATCAATCGGCGGTGTGTACTTTCCCGCACATGGGGCCTTGCCTTGGCCACAGGGGCAGGCAAAGTCATGGCTGCAAGCGGGCAGATTTGGGTGGTCTTGTCCGATAACTCCTGGGCCTACACCGAGGCAGCTGGAACGCTACAAGCAGAATGGGGCACGGTAGCCGACAGTCTGGACATGCTATTTCTGACTGCCAAGGATCTGCCGACGGGGGGGGCTCCTGAGTTGATCATCACCTTGGGTAGTGCGGCGTTGCGAGCAGTCATGCAGCGCGTCAGTGGCGGGGCTGACTGGGCGAGCGCCCGCGTGTTGGCCGCCCTGATTCCACGAGACGGCTTTGCTGCCATCTGGAAGCATCCACCATCGTCCGTCTCCGCGGTGTATCTGGATCAGCCTGTCGAGCGCTACCTGGAATTGATTCGACAGTCTTTTCCGGGGCTCAACAGAGTCGGGGTGATGCTCGGAGCAGACTCGGCGGATCTGGAGACGAACCTCAAAAAGGCGGCCAGTGATCGAGGACTCAAACTGATCGCGCGAAAGGTTTCCCGCCCAGACCTTGTCTATGACAATCTGCGAGGTGTTCTGGCCGAGAGCGACATCTTGCTGGTCTTACCCGACGGGGTGGGGATAGACACATCGGCGATGCAGAATGTCTTGATCACGGCGTATCGCCAACGAATCCCTGTGGTGGCTTACTCCCCAGGCTTGGTCAAGGCGGGCGCCACCCTGGGCCTGTATGCCAGCCCTGCACAGGTAGGGCAACAGGTAGCTGGTATGTTGAAAGCTCAGCCGAGTTTGGCGACTGGCGTGCCTTTCCAGTTGGCTAAGACATTCACGATTGCCGTCAACGAGCAAGTGTGTCAATCGTTGGGACTAGCTGTGCCAAAGGTCGCGGAGGTGACTGAGGCCATTCGGCGCAAGGAGGGCAGCCGGTGATGCTGAAATTACAAGGGATCCGGGCGCGCCTGTGGTTTGCCACAGCCTTGCCGGCCATGTTGGTCATTGCCTTGCTGGTGATTGGCTTTGCGACTCAGTATGGGGATCGCGTGGTAAGCGTGCTCAAGGATCGGGGTGTTGCCTCGGCTCGCCAGCTGAGTAGCGCCGCTGAGTTCATGTTGTTCGCGGGAGACCGAGAAGGATTGGTTCGGCTGGCGCAGGCAGCGATGCACAGCGATGCCCAACTCCAAGGCGTGATCATTTACGACGCGCAGGGCCGCACCAGAGCGCGAGCAGGTCAGCTGACAGCGCAGGTACCACAGATGGACGGTGAGTTGCATGTGCAGTTGTTGCAGCATATGGTCGTGGCTCAGCCCATTTATCCAACCTCGGTGGGCTTGGATGATCCTTATGCCGGTGAGGCAGCCTCCGAGTCACAGGCAGGTGCAGTGCCACACTTGCTAGGGTATGTCGTGCTGGAAATGTCCCTGCAGACCTTGGATCAGCAGCGGCGTGAGTTGTTGGTTTGGTCTCTGCTGACTGCTGCTGGCGGGTTGGTTTTAACGGGCGTGTTGGCCTCGCTCTTGGCTGCGGTCGTGACAACGCAAATCGCTCGGATCAATCGAGTCGTTGAAATGGTCGGCCATGGGAACCTGTCGGCTCGTGTGGATGAGGGTCGGATCGGGGTGCTGAGGCCGCTAGCCGTAGGGATCAATGCGATGATCGGTCAGATTGCTGTTACCCAGGAGAACCTGCAGCACCAGATCAGGCAAGCGACCCAGGAGTTGCGGGACCAAAAAGAGGCAGCAGAGCAAGCTGCTCGAACCGATGCGCTGACTGGCGTAGCCAGTCGACGTGCATTTACTGAGGCTGCAGAAGCTGAAATGCAGCGTGCCATTCGCTATCGCACGGAGCTCTCCATGCTGATGATGGACCTGGACCATTTCAAGGTCATCAACGACACCCATGGCCATGTGACTGGGGATGCCGTGCTGGTGAGTTTCGCTCAGACCGTGCTTCAGCAGATTCGCAAGGTGGATCTGCTTGCGCGCTTAGGTGGTGAAGAGTTCGTGGTGCTTCTGCCTAACATCAATGCAGAGCACGCATTGGCATTGGCAGAGCGAATTCGTCAGGCGGTTTCTAGCGGTCATTTGCAGGTTGACGGCTACCCTTTGCGGTTCAGCGTGAGCATTGGCGTAGCTCAGTTTGATCACAACGAACTGTCACTCAACAGTTGGCTGGCGCGCGCTGATGTGGCTTTGTATCGAGCTAAGTCCTTGGGACGTGATCGAGTGGTGCTCGACGCAGGAGAATCATCCTCCAGCGCTTGAGTGGGCTGGCACGAGGTGCTCGGCAGACAGGTAGTCCTTGCGAAACGATTCAAAAGGACGGGGGTCGCCAGATTCAATGTCGAGTTGAGCTTGCATTGACGCCAGTGCTTCTTGCTCAAATCGATTCTGGATCTCGGCTGGCCAGTCGATAGCAGACAAGGCCTGTCGGTTGGCGATCGAGCGCCTCATGGTGAAGTCGGTATGCCCATGATGTCCGGCTTTTGATATCTCACTCATCTGTGAAAGCACCCTCGCCGATGGGAGCATACTGAAATCATGCATCCTCTCAAGGGCTCGGGTGACTGAATTGCAATACAGGGCAAGGCCCTGATGGTTGTCGAGGGCTTGCGCAATCTGCAGACACTCATTCAGGATCTGCAATGCCCAGTCTTTCAAGCTGACGAACTGGCCTTGTCGCTCCAACTCGAGGCCAGGTGCACGGCCCCTTGCGGCCACGGCTAGCTGGTTTCGCCCCCATTCGGCAATTTCTTGTGGCGTGTCGAGGGGGCTCGGGCTCATCAGGCAGTGCAGCAGAAACACGTCCAAGAAACGGACCGTATCAGCGTCGATGCCGATTGGCATGAACGGATTCAGATCCATGCAGCGTACTTCGACGTACTCAACCCCACGCTCACGCAAAGCGTGCAATGGGCGTTCCCCTGTCCGGATTACTCGCTTGGGGCGAATGGTGCTGTAGAACTCGTTTTCTATTTGCAGCAAAGACGTCGAAAGTTGCTTGTACCTACCGTATTCATCCTGCAGGCCAATCGCATCGTAGGGTGGATAGGGTTGGGTGAGAGCCTGCTGCAGTGACTCAGCATAGCCATTGAGGCTGTTGTAGCTCACTGCCAGTGTGCTTTGAGCATCACTTTGATACCCGAGCCGGCCCATGCGTAGCGAGGTCGCATGCGGTAGATGCAAGGTGTGTTCATCAAACGGAATCAATCCATGCTGAGGGCTGCTGACGAAGTCAGAGGCGAGTGCAGGAGAGGCACCAAACAGCATCAGCAACAAGAACGATTGACGACGAAAGTTCCGGATCAGTCCAAAGTAATCCGCATCACTCAAGCCAGGCATCGACCAGTTGTAGTGGATCCCCGAGATGGTCTGCATGCGGCGCCCATACCGATGGGCCAGCCCCTTGCGATAGATGCTCTTTGCTTGGCCCACATTGGATCGACCATATTGACCAATGGGGATGACTTCCTCAGCAGGCAAAGAACAAGGCATGCTGCTGGCCCACAGCCATTCATCACCTATCGCGCGATACACAAACTGATGGATTTGAGTCAGCTCATGGATGCAAGATTCGACTTGGGAGTGGGCTCCCGTTACCAACTCAAGCTGAGACTCGCTGAAGTCTGTCGTGACATGTGGGTGCGTCAATGCCGACCCCAATGTAACCGGATGGGGGGTCATGGCCAAAGACCCATTAGGCTGAACCCTTAAGCTCTCCTTCTCTATCCCGCGGCACATACCCCGAAGCTGATCGGGTGACAAAGACTTCAAGCGATCTATCAATTCGGTCAAGGTGCACTCCTGTCAGCGGGGGAGGTGCAAAGGTATCAGACTCATCGAAAGTCTGCAGATTACGCCTTGCTATCCCCGGCTAGATTGCGCCAATTGACCGTTGTCAATTCAGTGGTAAGCGGGGGCCTGCTTCATGTCACTCATCAGCTCACGAATCGCCATGATCACGCTTTGTGTCGATTCGGCAAAAGGGGTGCCCCCCTCGAGCATCTGCAAGGCTTGCCTCGAATTGCCCGCGTTGCTTACTTCAGCCACCTTGCCGACATTGAGGTGGAACGTCTTGTGTCGACTTTGTAAGGCGGTGAACGACGGGACATGTCCCCAACGTTTGCCTTCGCCGTGAATCCATTTGCCCAAGGGGCAGCAATCGTCTCTCGAGATTGTGGCCACATCCAATGGCTCACTGTTTTCTGCTGCGTTACGCAGCTTGATCTTCCATTGCGAGTGGGCCGCGATTGCTTGGGAAAAGTCAAACTGGCTGTTCGCGTCAAACGCCTGGGACGGGCTTTTTGCAAGTTGTTTCAGCGCGGAGACATCTGCCTGTGCAAGGGACGCATCAGATTTCGACAGTCGCAACAACCGCATGGTATAGCTGACGTGATCCACCTGATCTCGCAGGGTGCCAGCCGATGCCGCAAGTTGTTCGACCATCGCAGCATTTTGTTGGGTGATTGAATCGAGGTGGGTCATGGCATCAGCAATCTGGGCCACTCCAGACTGCTGTTCCCCCGCGGCAGTGGCGATTTCATCGAGCAAGCTGGTGACCTGAAGCACCGCTTCAACGGATTGGCGCATCTGGGTTGACGCTTCTTCGGTTTCTCTACCCCCGGCGGCCACGCGTTCGGTCGATTCTTCAATCAGTTGTTTGATTTCACGCGCTGCATTGGTGGTGCGTTGGGCGAGCGTGCGCACCTCGGTCGCTACCACCGCAAATCCACGTCCCGCTTCACCGGCTCGCGCTGCTTCCACTGCGGCGTTCAAAGCCAGGATGTTGGTCTGAAACGCAACACCTTCAATGACGTGGATGATTTCGCGCATCTTTTGTGCCGACGCATCGATCGAAGTCATTGCATCTGCAACTCTGGACACGGCATTCTGACTGGCCTGAGCAATTTGAACCATCTGCTGTGCAGTTTTCGCTCCTCTGGCAGATGCGTCGTGAGTCTGTTTGACCGTGCCGGTGATTTGCTCCATCGAGGCAGCCGTTTCTTCCAGACTGCTGGCCTGGTTTTCGGTGCGACCAGACAAATCTTGATTGCCTGCAGCTATTTCACCGATGGATCCCTTGAGATTTTTGATCTCGTGCCGCGTGTCGGCGACGACCGTCTTCACACTCAGTGAAATTTGCGACAACCCATGTTGCAACTCGCCGATCAACCCGTATCCACTGCGGTCGATTCTGGCTGTGAGGTCACCGGCCGCCAGAAGGTAGCTTTTTTTCAATAAATCACGCAGGGGCGAGCAGATTTTCTTGGCAAAAAGCACGCTGATGGCCAGCGCCATCGCCCCGGCGGCAGGCAGGGCGGCCATGGGAAAAGCATGTCCCAAGTAGGCAGCGGCATACATTCCGGAGAAGATCGCACCAAACGCCACGGTTTCGATCCGAGGCTTCAATCTTCGCAAGAGTGTGCCTAGTTTTCCCGTGCGGATCAGGTGCCCCTGGCTCAGAGACCAAGTGCCACTGCCTTGTTTGGCGTCATCACGTAGGCGGGCGTAAGTCGATTCGGCTTGCTGGATGGCTTCAGCGGTCACGCTGGTTCTGAGTGATACATATCCGACGATCCGTTGGTCGTCAAATAAGGGCATGGCGTTGGCTTCAACCCAGTAGTGGTCGCCATTCTTACGGCGGTTTTTGACGAGGCCGCGCCAGGGGCGGCCAGACTTGAGTGTGGCCCACATGTCTCGGAAGGCTTCTTCCGGCATGTCCGGGTGACGAACTACGTTGTGCGGTTGTCCCAGCAATTCGCTTTCGATGAATCCACTCGCCTCAATGAAGGCCGGGTTGCAATAAGTGATTCTGCCCTTGTCGTCCGTCACTGACATCAGGGTGCGATCTGGGGGAAAAGAGTAAAGCTTATTAGTGATTGGCTGATTGTTGCGCACGGCTTGCTTTTTCTGTAGGGCTTTGCTGACATGTTGTCACGGCATGGCCTTGTGAATTTCGGAAATAGCCAGCGGTTTTGCTTTCAACTCAGGCCTTATTTCACTGGGGCCTGGGGTGATTCGTTGTCCGGGCGAGACTGGGATACCCAAATCAACTTGGAGGTGTCGAAACCCAATTGATGAGCCTGCTGCCGCAGCCGGGTTGTCACGTGTTCTGGCAGGTGTTTTTGGCGAGCCAGTATCCAAAGATAAGAGTGATCACTGCCTGCCACCATCGCCCACTGATATTGAGGGTCAAGGGCAATGACATGGTATCCGCCGTAAAAAGGGCCGAAAAAAGACACCTTCAGTGAAGCGATCTTGGGGTCACCGTTGAACAGAGCCTTTCCCTCAGCTTCCTGCCATCGAGCCTCTTGAGGGGAATATCCTCGGTTCAACACCTTGACGCTGCCATTCGGTTGAGGCGTGTAGGTTGCGCTGACGTCTGTCAATCCTTTTTCGAAGCGGTTATCCAGTCGCGCCAGTTCATACCATTTGCCCCCGTAACGCTGCACGTCGAAGCCTGTCACAGGCGTGATCCCTGTTGGGGGCTGGGTTGAACAGGCGCTGAGCCACAAGCCGGCTGCCAACAAGAGCAGCCATTGTCTGGGTCGCTTCATCGAGATGGATCTCCTTGTACGTGTGAACCTGACAGCGTATTCAAGGGTACGGTCACAATGATACGCACAGAGCAACCATTTTGTGCACGTTTGCCCTGGGCACGGCTGCGGGTGATTTATTCACGGAAGCTTTGGGTTTGGGCTTTGCGAGGGGTATGGCGGTGATGGGTTCATTGATCGGCTTGAACGATGCCATGTGAAAATCGGGCGGGGTGGCGATCAGGACTTTTGGGCTGCCCGTGAACAAAACCTGACTCAACCAATCCGTATCCAGACAGGAGATTCCGATGTCGCATGATCATGACCAGCCGCTGGCCAAAGTTCCGGAAGTGACTTTGGGTTTTTGGCTCATCAAGATTGCCGCCACCACTTTGGGGGAAACTGGGGGGGATGCCGTTTCAATGTCGATGAATCTAGGCTATTTGCTGAGCACGGGAATCTTCGCTGTCTTGTTCTTGGCGGCTGTGATGGCCCAAGTTCATGCAAAGCGTTTTCACCCGTTGTTGTATTGGGTCACCATCGTCGCGACCACCACTGTTGGCACCACTCTCGCTGACTTTGCTGACAGGTCCTTGGGCATTGGATACGCCGGGGGATCGAGTTTGCTGTTGGTTTTGCTGCTCGGTTCACTTGCCATCTGGTATCGAACAATGGGATCGGTGTCTGTGGCGAGCGTCAGTTCACCCAGAGCTGAAATGTTTTATTGGCTCACCATCATGTTTTCTCAAACCCTGGGCACAGCGCTTGGTGATTGGACGGCAGACACAGCTGGATTGGGCTACAGCGGGGCAGCGCTGCTGTTCGGATCGATGCTATTGATCATTGCGGTGGCCTACTTTCGATCAACGGTTTCGCGCACATTCTTGTTTTGGGGGGCGTTCATCCTGACTCGGCCATTGGGTGCTGTGGTAGGAGATTTCCTCGATAAGCCGCTCAGCCAAGGTGGATTGGCGTTGAGCCGCTACTCAGCTTCTGTGGCGCTGTTAGGCTTCATGCTCGGATGCATGCTGCTGTTCAGACAGCACGCGGCATCGAACGCCCACTGACCGACGATTTATTCATGTTGCCCAGCGCTACCAAAACCAGAATGCCGACAGCCATCTGGGCGCTGGGCTTCGTCAGTCTGTTCATGGACATCTCGTCCGAGATGATTCACAGCCTGCTGCCCATGTTTTTGGTGGGCACCTTGGGCATGTCGACCCTGGCCGTGGGGATTCTGGAAGGCGTGGCCGAGTCCACGGCGCTGATCGTCAAAGTGTTCTCGGGCATGCTCAGCGATTACCTGGGAAAGCGCAAGGCTTTGGCTGTGCTGGGATATTCGCTGGGGGCGTTAAGCAAGCCCCTTTTTGCTCTGGCGCCGGGTGTGACCCTGGTGGTGACCGCGCGTTTGCTGGACCGGGTGGGCAAGGGCATACGTGGTGCGCCGCGTGATGCCTTGGTGGCTGACATCGCTCCACCCGAGATCCGTGGGCAGGCTTTTGGCTTGCGGCAGTCAATGGACACCGTCGGGGCCTTCCTGGGGCCCCTGCTGGGTACCGGCTTGATGCTGCTTTGGGCCGATGACTTTCGCTCGGTGTTCTGGGTGGCCATCATCCCCGGGGCTCTGGCGGTGATGGTGCTGGTGTGGGGGGTGAAAGAGCCAGGGCATGCGCCTGTTCAACCGGTGAGAAGCCCTATTCAATGGGCCAGCCTGAAGCGGCTGAGTCGCTCCTACTGGTGGGTCGTGGGCCTCGGTGGGCTGTTCACGCTGGCCCGCTTCAGCGAAGCCTTTCTGGTCTTGCGTGCCGAGCAACTAGGTGTGCCCGTGGCCATGGTGCCCTTGATGATGGTGGCGATGAATGTCGTCTATGCCGCTTCTGCGTATCCCTTCGGTTGGCTGTCTGACCGGGTGAAGCATCGCAAATTGCTGGGCTGGGGCGTGGTGGTTCTGGTGGTGGCCGATCTGGTGTTGGCTCACGCCACCCACATCGGCCTCTTGCTGACGGGTATTTTGCTGTGGGGCATTCACATGGGCATGACACAGGGATTGATGGCCACCATGGTGGCCGACACCGCGCAACCTGAACTGCGTGGAACGGCCTATGGCGTGTTCAATCTGGTCAGCGGCATCGCAATGCTGGTAGCCAGTACCTGTGCGGGTTGGCTGTGGCAAACGCATGGACCGCAAGCCACTTTTTGGGCAGGAGCGGGTTTTGCGCTCGTGGCCTGGTTGGGTCTTCAGCTCAAGCCTCAGCGTGATCTCTGCTAATCTTGTCCATCCTGAGGGGGATGGCATGCTTGCTGCTTCTGTTGGCAATGCGGCGCAACCTTTGACCGTTGACCCATGAAGCAGTTTCGATTTCCCGAACAAATCTACTTGTTGCGTTACGCCACCAAATGGGCGCTGCTGGCTGCTTTGGTGGCGGCCTTTTCGGGCACCGCATCGGCCTGGTTTCTGTTGGCCCTTGAGTGGGCCACGCAAACGCGCGAGTCTCATCGCTGGCTGATCTGGCTCTTGCCAATGGGTGGCTTTGTTGTGAGCTGGGTGTACCTGAAGCTGGGGCAGTCAGTTGAAGCCGGGAACAATTTGCTGATCGATGAGATTCACGATCCTAAAAAGGTGATCCCGGCGCGCATGGCGCCGCTGATCCTGGTCAGCACCGTGTTGTCGCATTTGTTTGGGGCATCGGTGGGGCGCGAGGGAACAGCGGTGCAAATGGGCGGGGCCCTGGCTGATCAGCTCACGCATGTGTTCCGGATGCGGCAGGAAGACCGCCGCATTTTGCTGATGGCGGGGATCAGTGCGGGCTTTGCCTCGGTGTTTGGCACCCCGCTGGCTGGTGCCATTTTTGGCTTGGAAGTGCTGGCCTTGGGTCGCATGCGCTACGACGCGTTGTTTCCTTGCTTCCTCGCTGCGTTGGTGGCCGATCAAGTGTGTGCCCTGTGGGGGGCGCATCACACACATTACGCCGTGAACTTCATCCCTGCATTGAGTGCATGGAGCTTGGCGGCGGCCGTTTTGGGGGGCATCGCGTTCGGTGTGATGGGCATGGCCTTTGCCAACACCACGCATGCGCTGACAAGCAAGGCGAAACAGTGGATGGCGTATGCGCCTTGGCGGTCTTTGGTGGGGGGCGCGATCTTCGCTGGGGTGATCTGGGGGCTGGATGCGTGGCGCTATGCTGGTCTGGGGATTCCGGCGATTGTCGAAGCCTTTCAACAGCCGGCAGCGCCTTGGGAGTTTTTGGTCAAGGCTGTGTTGACCGCGTTCTCGCTGGCCAGTGGGTTCAAGGGGGGCGAGGTGACGCCTTTGTTCTACATCGGTGCCACCCTGGGCAACGCCCTTGCGCCCCTTTTGCATCAGCCCTTTGCCTTCATGGCTGCGCTCGGGTTCGTGGGGGTGTTTGCGGGTGCAGCCAACACGCCGCTGGCTTGCACCCTGATGGCGATTGAATTGTTCGGGGCCCCCATTGGGGTTCATGCCGGCATCGCGTGCGTTGTCAGCTACCTGTTTTCTGGGCACGCGGGCATCTACAAGTCGCAGCGTGTGGGTTATGCCAAGCACCGGCATGTCCCTGAGGGGCTGCGGTTGGGGGAGGTCGATGAGTTCCGCCGCAAAGGGTCGACTCGACCTGAGTGAGGTCAGGCAGGTGCGATCAGGTATTCACGGACCAGTTCGCGCGCCCGGTGCAATCGGCTCTTGATGGCGCCGGGTTGCTCACCCAGCCGTTCGGCAATTTCGGCAATCGTCAGCTCCTCGAAGTCTCGCAGCAAGATCACTTCCAGGTAGTGCGCGGGCAGGGATTCGAGCGCATTGGCCAGATCCACACGCAAAGCGTCGTCGCTGCGGGCAGCCAGTTGCTGTTCAATGAGTTCGTCTTCCAGCGGCTCGTGCTTGAACATGATGCGCTCAAGGCGGCGGCACTCGCGTTTGATCACCACAAACAACCAGGATGAAAACGCGGCGGCCGCCTTCAGGCCTGTGACTTTGCGCGAGACCGTCAACAGCGATTCCTGAACCGCGTCGTCCACATCACTGGCGTGGCAGTGTCGCCGCGCGTAGCGGCGGGCATCGGCCTGACACACCGCCAGCAACCGAGAAATGGCTGCCGGGTCACCCGTTTGCGCAGCCAGGATCAGGTGTGTGGAGTCGGTCTCGGCGACCATGTCAATGTCCTTTGTCGAGTTTGCGGCCGACCATGGCACACATCGGGCAAAAGCCAATCAGGCCGGTCATGGCCATCATCGCACCCACCACACCGGCTGTCACCGCCAGGCCCGAGGTGTGCCAGTTCAACACCGCAAAGGCCAGAGCCATCATTCCCATGATCAGTCGCAAGGCGCGTTCCCAGTTCGGTACATTTTTCACGTAAAACATGTCCATCTCCTTTGATGTGGGTAGATCCCCAAAAGGGGGATCCGATCCTCACCAGCTAAGAGGGGGCGGGGGCCGGAAACGGTTCGCAGCAAGGCAAAAAAATCAGCGAGGTTCACTCAAAAGCGTGTGGTCAGCGAGGTCAGCCAATGTGGTGAGTGGGTGACCAGCCAGGCTTCCACTGACCTGTCCCATCCCGTCAGGATCAGGATGGCCACGCCTACCATCAGGCCACCCATCACGATCTTGCCGAACTTGCCGGCCTGAAGCAGCTGGCCACGCATGTGTTGCGCTGCCGATCGGGATACCGTTGCCAGCCCAATAACAGGTAGTGCTGCTCCGAAGCCAAACACCCCCATCAGCAGGGCCACCTGGGGCAGATGCGAGCCTTGACTGGCCAACACGATGGCGCCCCCGAGGGTGGGGCCGACGCAGGGGCTCCACACCACACCCAATGCCAGGCCGATGATGAACTGCCCTTCCAGGCCATCGAGGCTCAGCTTTGAAATCAAGGTGTTGCCGGCATCGCCCACGGGGCCTTGGGATGGGCCGCCGTGGCAGACCCCAACAGGATCGGCAAGATGGGCAGGACGCACGGCGACAAAGTCGACAGCAATCCAGCCAGCAGGCCAAATCCGTAAGAGCCCCAACCGGGTTCCATCATTGGGCCGCCTTTTCAAAGATCCTGTTGATGCCTGACACACTGGTGTCGCCTATGGATCGGGCCACTTCGCGTCCCCCCTTGAAGGCAATCAAGGTGCTTTGCACCGACACCTTGAGTTGCCGCAGCAGATCCTTGTCGTCGAAATTCACCACCAGCACCGCCACATCACGATAGGCAGGCTGCCTGGACAGTTGGTCGATGATGGGCTTTTGTGCCATGCAGGTCGTGCACCACGAGGCAGCCACATCGACCACGATGGGCTTGCCTGCATGGGCCAGTTGATTGAAGGCATCCGCCGTGAAAGGCTGGGGTGGTGCGGCCAGGGCAGCAACCGTGCAGAAAGCCAGCACAGCTGCAGCAAGAGGGGCACCGAATCGGGGGCGGATCATGGTGTTCTCCTGTGAGGGGTCATCGCGTTGCTCTCGACACCCACTGTGGCGCGTCATCCAGCCCATCTGCCAAGTGAGCTTGTTCAGCCAAGTCCAGCAAGTGATCGACGGACCATTGGTCATCGGCGTAAGAGCCATAGTGGCAGGCCTGAACGACACCCATGCGGTCGATCAAAAAATCGGCAGGCATGCCGGCGTGGCCTGCCTCACCTCCGGCCGACAGATGGGTGGGAAAGGGCCCTGTCATGCCCTTCAGCACTGCCGGCAGGTTTTTGGGGTGGAGCATGCCCCACCACGACGATTCGATGCCGAAGCGCTTGTAGTACACCTTGCCCGGATCAGCGATGCAATCGAACGGCAGATCGCCTTGATAAGGCCGCATCGCTTCGGCGCTGGAGTGGAAGAACACAACCTCTTTGATGCCGGCGGCGCGGAGCTCACCCACCCGCTCCACCATCTGCCGCAGATGCAGGTTGCAGATCGGGCAGCCAGCAAAGCGGCGGAACTGCAAATGGATGAATGCAACAGAGGGGTCGGGCAAGACCACCGATGCGCCTTGCAGGTTTTTGAGTTGCAGAGGCGCGAGGCGTCTGCCTGGGGTCAAGCGATTCATGTTGGATCTCCAGAAGCATGGTCTGACAACTAAGAGGGGCGACCATGCTGTTTGGATTCGCCATTTGCTCAAATTATTTTCGGTGGTGCGAACCCAAATGTCGACTTGGCCCCTCTTAGTCGGCGAGAGACCGTTCTCTCTGTTCAACCCTGACTAGGAAAATCGACATGAAAACTTCTTTGAAGCTGGCTTCGCTGGCCGCCTTGACCGCCGCCACGCTGGCTTTGCCTGTGGCCGCCCAAGAGGCGGGTTCGGCGACCAAGTGCTCACCCCGTGCGATGGCGAAATGTGGGGCCAAGTGTGGCGCCAAATGTGGTCCGAAGTGCCACGCCAAAAAGCGCCACCTGCGCAAGGCCGCAAAATGCGCGCCCAAATGTGCCCCGAAGTGCGCGCCTAAGTGCGCTCCGAAGTGCGCACCCAAGAACTGATGCTGCCCGGGCTGCGTCTGTTAGCGGTGTACACCGATCTGGCGCAGCGTGGGGCGCACCTGCTGGAGGGCATCCTCAAGGGGCAGCCCCCCCGCCAGTGGGCACACTATCCGCCAGATGATGCGATGAGTGCGAGTGGGTTTCAATGGTTCTACCATTCGCATGATCCGCTGGATCGGGCTGGGGCGGCCGAACACGGTCACCTCCACATCTTTGCTCGACGGCCGCTGTGGGCCCGACGCTTGCGATCCCGCGATCAGCGTGCATTTGAGTCACTGTGCGGTCAGGTGCATGCCAATGCCGATACCCGACACCTGTTGGCGATCGGTCTGGATGCCAAGGGGGTGCCCATCACCTTGTTCACAGTCAACAGTTGGGTGACGGGCGATGCGATGCTGAACGCGCCCTTGACACTGGATCTGCTCCGCACCATGAGCCTGGATACCGGATACACCGAGGTCGATGCGGTGATGGAGTCACTGGTGCAATTGTGTCAGCCAGAATTGCACCAGCTACTTCAGCGGCGTGACCGCACCTTGGCGGCCTGGCATCGCGCAGACAAGCTGCACGACACCGAGCTGGAGGTGCTGTCTGAAATCCGCATCGACCTGGATGCCAAGCTGTCAGGAGGCGGCTGACTCCAGATCAAAGCGATCCGCGTTCATCACCTTGGTCCACGCCGCCACGAAGTCCGACACGAACTTCTCGCGGTTGTCGTCTTGGGCATAAACCTCGGCATAGGCGCGCAGCACTGAATTCGAGCCGAACACCAGGTCCACTCGGGTCGCGGTCCATTTCACGGCGCCGCTCTTGCGATCCTGGATCTCATACACATTGCGTCCGGTCGGCTTCCAAGTGTAGGCCATGTCGGTGAGGTTGACGAAAAAGTCGTTCGTCAACGCGCCAACGCGATCTGTGAGCACGCCGTGTGACGTGCCGCCGTGGTTGGTGCCCAGCACTCGCATGCCACCGATCAGCGCGGTCATCTCGCAGGCGCTCAAGCGCATCAGCTGGGCGCGGTCGAGCAACAGTTCTTCGGCGCTGACCACATAGTCTTTCTTCAACCAGTTGCGGAAGCCATCGGCCACTGGCTCCAGTACATCGAAGGATTCGATATCGGTCATGGCCTGGGTGGCATCACCCCGACCAGGAGAGAAGGGCACCGTGATGTTGAGGCCGGCTGCCTTGGCCGCTTGTTCGATGGCTAGATTGCCTGCCAGCACGATCACATCGGCCACGCTGGCGCCCGTTTCGGCGGCGATCTTGTCGTAGACAGCCAGCACCTTGGCCAATCGGGTGGGTTCATTGCCTTCCCAATCTTTTTGTGGCGCCAGGCGAATGCGCGCCCCGTTGGCACCGCCGCGTTTGTCAGATCCGCGGAAGGTACGGGCACTGTCCCAAGCCGTGGCCACTCGCTCGCCAATGCTCAGCCCGGCAGCCGCGATCTTGGCTTTGACGCCAGCGACGTCATAGTCGCGACGGCCAGCGGGCACAGGGTCTTGCCAGATCAGGTCTTCACCTGGCACGTCGGGGCCGATGTAGCGTGTCTTGGGCCCCATGTCACGGTGGGTCAGCTTGAACCAGGCGCGCGCAAACACGTCAGAGAAGTAGGCTGGGTCCTTGTGGAAACGTTCCGAGATCTTGCGGTACTCGGGGTCCATCTTCATGGCCATGTCGGCGTCGGTCATGATGGGGTTGTGGCGCACGGACGGATCTTCTACATCCACTGGCTTGTCTTCTTCCCGGATGCCGACAGGTTCCCATTGCCAGGCCCCCGCCGGGCTCTTTTTGAGTTCCCATTCGTAGTTCAGCAGCAGGTGGAAGTAGCCGTTGTCCCACTGGGTGGGGTGGGTGGTCCAGGCGCCTTCGATGCCACTGGTGACGGCGTCGCGACCGATGCCGCGGCTGCTGTGGTTCATCCAGCCCAGGCCTTGTTCTTCCACATCGGCGCCTTCGGGTGCAGGGCCCAGTTTGGCGGCATGGCCATTGCCATGAGCCTTGCCAACCGTGTGTCCGCCTGCGGTCAAGGCCACCGTTTCTTCGTCGTTCATGGCCATGCGGGCAAAGGTCACCCGCACATCTCTGGCCGTCTTGAGCGGGTCGGGTTTGCCATCCACGCCTTCGGGGTTCACGTAAATCAGGCCCATCATCACGGCGGCCAGCGGGTTCTCCAGATCGCGCTCGCCCGAGTAGCGGCTGCCGGCACTGCCGGTGGGGGCCAGCCATTCCTTTTCGGATCCCCAGTAGATGTCCTTCTCGGGGTGCCAGATGTCTTCTCGACCGAAGGCAAATCCGAAGGTCTTCAGCCCCATCGATTCATAAGCCATGTTGCCAGCCAGGATGATCAGATCCGCCCAGCTCAGCTTGTTGCCGTACTTCTTTTTGATCGGCCACAACAGGCGGCGCGCCTTGTCAAGGTTCGCGTTGTCGGGCCAGGAGTTGAGCGGGGCAAAGCGCTGATTGCCGGTGCCTGCACCACCGCGTCCATCGGCGATGCGATAGGTGCCAGCCGAGTGCCAAGCCATGCGGATCATCAAGCCACCATAGTGGCCCCAGTCAGCGGGCCACCAGTCCTGGCTTTGGGTCATCAAAGCCTTGAGGTCTTGCTTGAGCCCGTTCACATCCAGCTTCTTCACCTCTGCGCGGTAATTGAAGCCCGTACCCATTGGGTTGGTCTTGGTGTCGTGCTGATGCAGGATGTCCAGGTTCAAGGCCTTCGGCCACCACTCCTGGTGCGCCGCCCCAGCGGATGTCGGGCTGCCATGTGCCACCGGGCATTGGCCTGAGGCATGAGTTTGCTTGCTGTCCATGTTTCGCTCCTGTTCTTGCTTTGTTGCTTGAAGAAGAGGTCTTGCGACTTCCACTGCATCGCGTTGACTTCTCCAGACACTGTTGTGGGGCATCCGGTTGGGCTACTATAGATCTGCACACCCTGTCTGGCGATGACGAAAGGGCGCTTGGCGGGCTGGAAAATTCAATCACCACCATAGGAAAACACGATGAAGGAAAAGAAAGCCAAACCCATCGCCATGGACATTGGGATTTCCGAAGCGCAGCGCAAGAAGATCGCGGCCGGCCTGTCAGCCCTGCTGGCTGACAGCTACACCTTGTATCTGATGACCCACAACTTTCACTGGAACGTGACGGGGCCGCAGTTCAACAGCCTGCATGCCATGTTCATGGCCCAGTACACCGAGCAATGGAACGCACTGGACATCATCGCCGAGCGCATCCGAGCCTTGGGCTTTCCTGCCCCAGGCACCTACAAAGAGTTTGTGAAGCTGGCTTCGATCAAAGAGATCGATGGCGTGCCCAAAGCCAACGACATGGTGCGCCATCTGGTTGCCGCCCAAGAAGCCACGGCACGCACGGCACGCAAGTTGTTCCCCATCGTGGATGAGGCTAACGACCAACCCACCGCCGATGTGCTGACCCAGCGCATCGATGTTCACGAAAAAACAGCCTGGATGCTGCGCAGCTTGCTCGAAGAGTGAGGGCATCCAGCGGGGCGATGGAAGGGGCCTACCCATTGGCTTTCACATCTTGTGGAAAGAGGCACGCCTACTCCGTTCATCCCTCTTTCATTCAGTTTCACGCCTGATTCAAACAATTTAGACTGAAAGCTCATCGCCAAAGCGGAGACGAACTTGCAACAAAAAACGGTTTTGGTCGTAGACGATTCCGCGAGCTTTCGCCAAGTTGTGACTGCCTCGCTTGAAAAGGCGGGATACGAGGTGGTTCAAGCCGCAGATGGGCTTGATGCCTGTGGGAAGCTTGATGGCCGTCGCATCGGGCTGATCATTTGCGACATCAACATGCCTCGTATGGATGGGCTGACTTTTGTTGAACACGTCAAGTCGACAGTTCAATACAAGTTCACGCCGATTTTGATGCTCACGACCGAGGGCCATCCCTCTATCAAAGAGAAAGGTCGTGCTCTAGGGGTTCGAGGCTGGATCATCAAGCCTTTCCAGCCCACAGTGCTACTGCAGGCGGTTGAAAAGCTCTATCCAGCTTGAAAGCCAGAGGCCGACAGATCCGCAACACAAAAACTCAGCACAAAAATTCTTTCGCTGTTATAGTGGAGACCAACTGCTGCAGTTTCGCTTACCTCCGCAGCACTTTTCGATCTGCGCGCACCCCGCGTCGCAACTTCGTAGCTGGCCCACGCACTGTTTGCCTGGGTTGTTGCACTCCAGGCAAGCATCGTCTGGTTCCATCATCCTGATTGGCTCCTTCCTGGAGCTCCTGCGGTCGGGATACGAATCTTCTCTCTCACTCATTGGGCCGAGTGGCCAAGCCGATTTGTCGGCCATCGCCTGAGCCTGATCTCATCGGCTTCGCTTTCATCAGCGGCCTGTTTCTTTCTTTGATTCATTCCTCACACCATACCCAGACTGTCGGTCGTTTTGTGCTGTCGCCGATCACTCGTCAAACCGAGTCCGGTCATTTTGCAGCCTCGCTGTCCATTCGCAGCGGCAACGGCTCGAACACCCATGACCGGGTTTTTCGCTTCATTCCCTTGTTTCCCACCTCGCAGGCTGCTGCGCATTACGCGCTCAAGCAAGGCCTGTCTTACCT
The DNA here is from genome assembly GCA_028864885.1 of Burkholderiales bacterium. Classification (GTDB taxonomy): domain Bacteria; phylum Pseudomonadota; class Gammaproteobacteria; order Burkholderiales; family Burkholderiaceae_C; genus Aquabacterium. The sequence goes on from JAGWLR010000009.1 coordinate 45,801, forward strand.
TGATCAACCCGCTTTGCCTGCTTGACAGGCCAGTCATCCATGGCAAAAGAAGAACTGATTGAAATGCGTGGACAGGTTGCCGAAGTGCTGCCTGATTCCCGCTTCCGCGTGACCCTTGAAAACGGCCACACGCTGATCGCCTATACCGGCGGCAAGATGCGCAAGCATCACATCCGCATCCTCGCGGGGGACAAGGTGTCTTTGGAGCTGTCGCCCTATGACCTGAGCAAAGGGCGCATCACCTTCCGGCACCTGGAGCCTCGCTCGGGTGGCGCACCGGCCATGCCGCGTCGCCGCTTCTGACCTTCTCATTCGGCCTGTCGCCGCGGCAGGCCTTCGACTCTCCGCGGCATGTTCTGAAAGGGTCCATCATGGACAACAAGCTTTACGTCGGCAATCTGCCTTATTCAATGCGCGACGACGATCTGCAACAACACTTTGCCCGTTTCGGCGAGGTCGTCTCCGCCAAGGTGATGGTCGACCGTGACACCGGCCGCTCCAAGGGCTTCGCCTTTGTCGAGATGGGCTCGCGTGACGACGCCCAAGGCGCCATCCGCGGCATGAACGGTCAGTCGTTTGACGGCCGTGCCCTGGTGGTCAACGAAGCCCGCCCACGCGAAGAGCGTCCAGGCGGCTTTGGTGGCGGCGGCAATCGCGGTGGTTTCGGCGGCGGTCGTCGCTACTGATCACCCTGCTGAGGGATGCTACGCATCCCAGGGTTCTAGAAAGGGGCACTTGTGCCCCTTTTTCCGTGGTGGGATTACCATGGGCTACGGGGGCGATGGCAGTTTGGATCGCAATGCTGTGCAGCTTGCTCGAAGGGTGAGCTTCGAGGCGCCGTTGTGAAATGGGGAGGTTCAACAAGAGTGAAAACACCTGTCGTCGTCCGTCCCGGGTGAAGGCCGGGAAGGGCAGAATGGCGCGAAGACATTCAAACCGAGGATTTCAGACACTGAGTGTTTGACCTGGCAAAAAACCAATGAAGCGTCGTGTGTTGATTGGCGGCGGGGCGTACTGGGCAGCAGGCCAATGGACCTGGGCAAATCGCTTGCCAAGTGCGGGCAACGTGGACCTGGCTGTGATGCCTCATTCGCTGTCCGAGCGGCGCCAGCTGGATGAGTGGGTTGCGCAATACAACCAGCGAGCAGCGGGGCCTCGCGTCGAGGCAAAGGCTTACCCCCCTGAGCGATACAAGGCTGACATTGGCACGCACCTGGCTTCATCTCAAGCCCCGGCCGATGTCTACTATTGGTTTGCGGGCCAGCGCTTGATCGAGTTGGTCGAGCAGGGCTTGATTGCCCCCCTGGATGACTTCTGGGCGCAACATCATCTGGACCAGGCCTTTGGCTCTGCCTTGCGAGCCGCCGTGAGCTGGCGCGGGCGGCCTTATGCCATTCCCCTGAACTACTATCCTTGGGGGTTTTTCTATCGCAAATCGGTTTTCGAGCGACACCGCTGGAACACGCCCCGAACTTGGCGTGAATTAGTCGCCCTCGCACAGCAAGCTCAATCGGTGGGCATGGCGCCCACAGCCAGTGGGGGCCTGGATCGATGGACCTTGGCCGCGTGGTTCGATTATCTGAATTTGCGCTTGAATGGCTTGCCATTTCACCAAGCCCTGACAGCTGGAACAGTGCCCTTCAACGACGAGCGGGTTCGGCGGGTGTTCACCCAGTGGCGAGGCATTCGAGACCGGCATTGGTATGACCCAGATGCCCTGCAAATGACGTGGCGCGACGCCTTGCCCTATTTGCTGCGGGGCCGCGCCGCCACCATGCTGATGGGCAACTTCTTCATCGAAAGTGTGCCCACTGCCTTGCGTCCGGACATGGGGTTCTTTCCCTTTCCGCAGATGTCCCCGTCCATCCCGCGCGCCGAAGAGGCTCCCATTGATGTCCTGGTGCTCTCGAAGCGGGCCCAGTCATCTCAGGCCGCACGAGATTTCCTGGCCTGGAGCGCCAGTGCCCAGGCACAGGCCATGCTGGCCTCTACCGCGGGCAAGTTGCCTGCGAATTCATTGGCTCCCTTGAGCCCTGATCCGCTCACCCAACAAAGCGCCACCTGTTTGCGCCAGGCGGCGGGCTTGTCCCAATTTTTTGATCGAGATGCCGGCCGTGTGCTGGCGGAAGCTGCGCTGAGCGCCTTCAGCCAGTTTGTCCTGGGACGCATTTCGGAAGATCAGGCCATGGCCCAGATCGAAACCGCGCGCCAAGCACGATGAGGCAAGAATCATGAAAGCCCTGTTTGCCCGCAGCTGGAAGTCGCCCCTCGCAGCCAGCATTGTGTGGCGCGCCGCGGTGTTCGCGCTGGTGGCGTTCACCCTGCTGGCCTTGGTGGAGTTGTGGGCTGAGCAAGAAAGCCAGCGCAAGGCCGTGCACCAAGCGGCGGTGCACGCCACTGAACTCGCATTGCCATCAATCGGGCGGGCCGTGTGGGCGTACGACGACGCCGGATTGCAGCTGCTGGTGAGTAGCTTGCTGCACGAAAGCTCGATTGCCCGGGTGCAGGTCAAGACTCGGGATGGCTTGCTGCAAGTCGATCAAACCAAGGCCGATGCCAACGGTGCGCTTCACAACGCCGTCTATGAATTGAGATCGCCTGATCGGCGTGAGGTACTTGGTGAACTCACCGTCGGCGAATCGTTTGACCAAGTGAACGAACAGACCCTCAGGCGTGCTGCCTATTTGCTGCCCATCGAATTGATCAAGGTGCTTGCGATTGTGTTTGGCATCACCTTTTTGATCCACCTGAAAGTGGTTGCGCGTTTGAAGTACATCTCAGATCAGTTGCTCAACCTCGGTACCGATGCGTCTGGGGCGCGTATTGTGGATCGATCCGCGTCGAAGCGTGAGGATGAGATCACCTCCCTGGTGCACACGATGAATGCATTCCTGCGAGAAAAGGATGCGCAAAGAGCCGCAGAGTTGGCGCGTGAACGCGCTGAAGCCGCCAGCCGGGCCAAGACTGAGTTCTTGTCTCGGGTCAGCCATGAACTGCGAACCCCGCTGAACGCCATCATTGGCTTCGCCCAGCTGCTCGAACTCGATCCCACGGTTCAGAAGGACGCACAACGCGCCGCGCGTGTCTCTCAGATCGGCAGAGCCGGGCGGCATCTCACCGCGCTGATTGGTGATCTGCTCGATTTGTCCAAGATCGACAGTGGGGCTGAACACATGGAGGCCGGGCCTGTAGACGTTCGAGCTGCGGTTGCCGACGTGGTCGAGCTGGTTTCTACCGATGCTGAGCAGGCCCAGGTGACCTTGCTCACTGAGTTGGATGACCGCGCGTCCCATGTGAAAGCCGATCCCATGCGATTACGTCAGATCTTGCTGAACCTGCTCAGCAATGCCGTCAAGTACAACCGGCCCGGTGGCAGGGTCAAGCTCAGCGTGGCGGCTCAGGGAGGTGGGCAGATCGCGCTGCGTGTGCAGGACGATGGGCTGGGGATGAACGAAGCCCAACTTGAATCGCTGTATCAACCCTTCAACCGCTTGGGGCGACAGCAATCGTCGGTCAAGGGCACCGGCATCGGTCTGGTGATCACCAAGCGTTTGACCGAACTCATGGGGGGATCGCTGCAGGTGATCAGCGCAGAGCGCCAGGGCAGTACGTTCACGCTCACCTTGCCAGCATGGGAGGGAGGCCACGCCGAAGCAAGCGATCTCAGCCCAGCCCAGCCAGTGCGGATCGCCGCAGGGCCGGGCGCTTCGCGGTGGACCTTGGTCTACGTCGAAGACGAACCCATCAACATCGACTTGGTGCGTGCCGTGTTGACGGAGCACGCAGGATTTCAGTTGGAAGTGGCCACCACCCTGGCTGACGGCCTGGCACTGATCACGCGCTGCCAACCGACCCTGGTGTTGTTGGATCTGCACCTGCCCGATGGCAATGGGATCGATCTGTTGCGGATTCTGCGTAGCGCGCCGCAAACCCAGGCCCTGCGGGTTTTGGTGGTGTCAGCCGATGTCACCCAGTACGCAAAAGAGAGTGCGCTGGCAGCAGGCGCCGATGGGTTTGTCACCAAGCCGTATGAGTTCGCCACCCTGATGGCCGCCATCATCAGCTTGCTTCCCGCGCCATGACTGTGGGCTTTAGCCCTGCAGCCGCGATGCCAGCTTTGCCTGGACCCTAGGCCAATCAGCCGACGTGATGCTGTAGACGACCGAATTGCGAATGAACCCATCCCGCATGACCATGTGGTGGCGCAAGATGCCTTCTTCACGGGCGCCGATGCGCGCAATCGCACTTCTGGATTTGGCATTGCGTTCGTCGGTCAACAATTCAACCCGGTTGCAGCCCCACACCTGAAAGGCATGCTGCAGCATCAGGTACTTGGCTTCTGTGTTGATGTGGGTGCGTTGCCAAGAAGCCGCCAAGAACGTGAAGCCGATTTCAACGCGGCGGTGAGCCGCTTCAATGCAGCGGAATCGGGTGCTGCCCACCACCTGGCCGGCGGACTGATCGACCGTGGCAAAAGCCAGTTCTTTGCCGGCGTCAAAAGCCGCTTCGGAATCAGCATAGAACTTCGGTAGATCGCTGGGATGGGGGACAAAGGTGACAGGGATCTTCCACAACTCACCATCCTGGATGGCCTCAGCCAGTGCAGGCAAATGGGCGGCAGACAAAGGTTCCAACCGCACTCGGTCACCTGACAAGGCTACTTTCTCGATTTTCATTTTTGATCCCTTTCCTCCCTTCATGGTATGGGTGAACAGCCTTGGTGTGGCGGAATCGACTCATGGGAAACGCAATTGCGCCTCTGAAAAGAATGTGACAGGATTTCGGACAGAGAACTCCTGAACTCCGCTCCGAAAAATCGTTTGGCATTGACACCTGAGAAGGAGCATCGCATGCGAGTCATATCCGTTTCGTCTCGTGCGGCTGATCCAGTCAGAGCCGGTGTCGATCTGGGTCGGGCGCTGGCACCGATCGAGCCAGAAGTCGTCTTCCTGTTTTCAGCCATTCATTACGCGGAATCAGACGACCTGATTCAAGCCATCGTCGATACGATAGGGCAACCCGATTTGATCGTCATCGGCAACACCGGCGACGGCTATTTCGATGCCAGTGGTGCCTACGACAACGGTGTCGTTGCCATGGGGCTCAGCAGCGAAGGCCAGGTGCAATGGCTGCTGGAACAGGAATCCGGGGTTCAGGCTGACCCCGCTGGCACCACGCGGCGTCTGCTAGATCGAGTGCAGTCGGCAAGTGCGCCGCACAAACCGGCGTGGTGCTTTTTCGTTTCCGATTTCAAGACCGACGCTGCTGAAATCGAGTCGGCCCTGTCGGGCGCTGATTTCCCCGTCATCGGTGGGCTGGCAGCAGATGACAACCGCATGCACGATTGCGTCCTTTATTGCCGCGATGGCATTCGGCGTGATGCAGCATTCATGCTGGCGGCGTTGGGGCCCATGCGGTTCGAGATTGCGATTGGCAACAGCCTGACGCCCGTGGGGCAATGCGGTGTGGTCGAAGCCGCGGAAGGCTCGAACGTGTTTCGGATCGGTGGCCAGTCGGCGATGGATTTCATTGAGCAGGAAACGGGCAAGCCGGTACTGCAGTCAGACCGGGGGATCACCTCGCTGACCATCATCGACTCTGACGAGCCTGAAATCAAACGCTTGCGCTCGATCGTGCCCGACTTCTCTCGGGCTGAACGCTCACTCGGCTTGTATGGTGGCATCGAAGCCGGTCGCACGGTGCAGGTCTGCCTGGCGCGCGCCAGCGACCTCATAGCCGAGGTGCACACCATTGCTGAGCGCATCGGATCGACCACATCGCAGCCGATTGCCGCGCTCATTGTCAGTTGCGCCGCACGCAAGTCTGTTCTTGGCCACGAGGTGCAGAGAGAAGCCCAGGCGCTTTCCGAGCGCTTGGGAGAGGGGGTGGCGATTGCCGGGTTCCCCTCGTTTGGCGAAATCGGGCCGCTCAAAATTGATGGACGCTACACGCGCAACTTGTTTCACAACATGACCTACGTCGTGCTGCTTTTGAGTGCGTAGGGGATCAAATGCAAGCCCAATACCTGACGACCCTGTCGGGCACCGAGGCAGATTTTGAACATGTCGATGTGCTGAAGCGGCACATGCTGGCGGGGCCGGTGGCTGTTCTGGTGGGCGACCTCGAATCGGTGCGCGGCGTGATGCGTGATCAGTTCGCGCGACTGGTCGGCTTGATCATCACGCCGGATCAAGCCCCTGGTCTGGAACAACTGGGCCCGTTATGCTGGCACTTGCGAGCGCCGCTGTCCTGGCATGCCCACTTGCGTGTCATCTCGACGCCGTTTCTGGATGCGGCGATGGCTGGTTTGAGCCTGCAGGATGCGCTGAACAATGCACAGCTCGCCTTTTCCCGCCTGGAGCGGGAATACGCCACCACGCGCGGTGACTACGAACGTGTCAACACCTCGCTGTTGGGCAAGGTGAAAGCCCTGACCGCAGCACAAAACGAAATCATTGCCTTGAACCAGCAACTTGAACTCAAGGTGCAAGAGCGTACAGCTGCGCTTGAGGCGAGCAATTTGAGCCTGATTCAGGCCAAAAACGACGCGGAGGCGGCCAACGAAGCCAAGAGCATTTTTCTGGCGACGATGAGCCATGAAATACGCACACCCATGAATGGGGTCATCGGCATGCTGGAGCTGCTGGGTGATTCTGATCTCGCGCCTGATCAGCATTCCATGTTGTGCATTGCTCGCGAGTCAGCGGTGTCATTGCTCAACATCCTCAACGACATTCTCGACTTCTCGAAAATCGAGGCTGGCAAGCTCACGCTTGAACATCATCCTGTGCGCCTGTGCGATCTGGTAGAAAACGTCTCTGAAGCGTTGTCGGTGAACGCCACCCAACGCAATTTGCGCATCTACACCTATGTCGACACGGCCTTGCCAGACCTCATCATGGGCGACGAAGTACGGCTGAGGCAAGTTCTGCTGAACTTGTGCAGCAATGCACTCAAGTTCACGGGTGATCATTCTGACTCGCCTATGGGCCGAATCTGGGTTGATTGTCAGCGGGCGCCTGAATCGCCAGACATGTTCGAGATTCGCGTGCGAGACAATGGGGTGGGCATAACCGAAGAAATCATCGCGCGGCTGTTCACCCCCTTCACCCAGGGCGAAAGTTCGACCACGCGACGCTATGGTGGTACTGGCCTAGGGTTGTCGATCTGTCATCAATTGGTGTCGATGATGGGCGGTACCATCTCGGTCGAAAGTGAAGCCGGGCAGGGATCGAGCTTCATCGTGCGCCTGCCTTTGTATCCCGCGCCGGAAGCAAAGCCCGTGGCCAACCCGCCATGGGCACTCACCGGGCTTGAATGCCTGGTTGCAGCGAAGGACCCTGATCTGCGTCGCATCGTTGCCGCCTATCTGGGGGCGGAGGGCGCAACCGTCCATTTACAGGACCCTATCAGCCACGTGGCTCTGGATGGGTGGATGGCCCGTCCGGGCCGCTGTGCACTGATTGAGCTGGATGAGAGCGCGCCAGAGCATGTCGAGTGGATGCTGTCAGGGGCGACGCCGGTAGCCTGGCGCCAGCGCACCGTGGTGTTGCACCCGCGGCAGCTACGGCGAGTTCAACGGCCGGATGATCTCGTCGGGGTGGCGGTCGATCCTTTGCTCAGGCAGCCCTTGCTGGATGCCATTGGCACGGTGATGGGCTTGGGCGTTGGTCTGCAGCCAGCACAAGCCAGAGTGCCTCAGGCCATCGAACCCTTACCGGTGAATATGTCTCAGATCAGCATTCTGGTGGCCGAAGACAACGCTGTGAATCAAGAAGTTCTGCGCCAGCAATTACGACGCCTGGGCCTCGACTGCATCGTGGTCGATAACGGCCGTCAAGCCCTGGCCATGCTGCAGCAGCGGCGGTTTGATTTGCTGTTGACCGATTGCCACATGCCCGAGATGGACGGCTACCAATTGGCAAATGCTATCCGGCAGACGGAGGTTTCACAAACCTCGGTGCACCTGCCGATCATCGCGCTGACCGCCAATGCCTTGCGTGACGAAGCCGAGCGTTGTCTCAACGCCGGAATGGATGACTACCTCGCCAAGCCCGTCGAGTTGCGCGATCTGAAAGCCACCCTGTTGCGTTGGATTCGAGGCATGTCTTCAGTAGTGGGGGGAGGTCGCCTTGATTCTGACCACCGTGATCCTGGCTTGTTTCCCGGCGTCGACATTCGGGTGTTGGGCCGTCTGGTGGGCGGTGATGCGTTGGTTCAGCGTCGGATCGTGACGTGCTTTTTGGATGACAGCGATGCGATGCTTGAGGAGTTGGCCGGAGCAAGGCACGCCGAAGATGCTTACCGTGTTCACATGGTTGCGCACAAGCTGAAGTCATCGGCGGCGACCGTCGGTGCGATGGAGTTGGCTCGTCACTGTGCGCACGTCGATCGGGAGTGGTCTCGGTTAGCATGGTCCGATTTGAGTGCGGCGTGCAACCAGGTCGAGCAGGAATGCCGAGTGGTGGTGAGCAGTCTGGAGCGCTGGCTCCGTGCCTGAGTAGCGTCGATGCAGGCAGCTGTACCCAAACTCAGCACCATGGAGGGCTATGAAAAGCGTCTTTCAAACCTTTTTTACCACTAAGAGGTCTGGGCGTGGGCACGGCTGCGAGCTGTGGCTCGATACCAAGGCCGAACCTGGAGCGAAATTTCGCTTCTCCTACCCTTCAGATTGGAGTACAAGGATGACCTTGTCGAGCATATCGGCAAGCTGCCTCGCGTGATCCAGGGCCTGAGCTTGTTTAGCATAAGCCAGCTCTTGCGTCTCATGCGCATGCCTCATGACTGCGCTGGCTCCGATGTTGCCTGTAGATCCCTTTAACCGATGCGCGATCTCTTCAATGCCATCGTAGTCTTGCGCCAGCGCGCACGATCTGAGTTTGCTGCTCTCATTCAGGTGATGCCTCAAGAAAGCAACGATCAAGCGCTCGGCAAACTCGGGCTTGCGCGCATAACGTTGCTTCAAGGCCGCCACGTCAATCAAGGGAGCTTCAGGCACAGACGGCGGTTTGATGTGAGTGGGGCGCCCTGGTTGATTGCGTCTCTTTGAATCTGCATGGATGGTCTTGATGATCATGGCCACCAAGTCATCCAGTTCAATCGGTTTGTTGACCGTAGCAGCCATGCCAGCGGCCTGGCACTTGTCCATTTCTTCCTTGAGCGCGTGCGCCGTCTGACCGATCACGGGCAGTTCTGGGTGGACTTCTTTGATCTTGCGCGTGGCCACGAGGCCGTCCATTAGGGGCATCTGGACGTCCATCAGCACCACATCAAAAGGTGCAGAGGTCAATTGAGCGAGCTCGACCGCCTGCTGACCATTCTGTGCCATGACGACGTGTGCCCCTTCGCCTTCCAGCATCTCTTCGATCACCATTTGATTTACCTGGTTGTCTTCGGCAACCAAAATGTGCAGACCCGTCAGGCGTTTGGCGCCCACGACACCATGAACCTTGCGTTCGGCAACCGGCTCATTGGTGGGCTTGAAGGGAACGCGCAAGGTGAAGGTGCTGCCTTCGCTCGGTTTGGATTCGACTGTGAGGGAGCCGTCCATCAAGACGGCCAAGCGGCGGCTGATGGTCAAGCCCAGACCTGTCCCGCCAAACTGTCGGGTGGTGCTGGTATCGGCTTGTTCGAAGGGTTTAAACAGCCGATTCAATGCCGACGAATCTATCCCGATCCCCGTGTCTGAAACGGACAGGATCAGTTCACCGCCTTGACATTGGGCCACCAGTTTGACCTCACCTCGTTCGGTGAATTTGATTGCGTTCGACAGCAGGTTGTACAGGATTTGAGACAGGCGAAGTGAGTCACCCAGCGCAGCAGCTGGCAGATCGATTTTTTCAGAATATACCGAGATGCTTTTGGGCGCCGCCAACGCCAATACACCCGCCACCGTTTCATCCACCAAGTCAGCTGGGCTGAAGGGGCGCGATTCGATTGCCAGCTTTCCTGCTTCGATCTTCGAGAAGTCGAGGATGTCGTTGATGATGGTTTGCAGCAGGCGTCCAGAATCCAGGATCCGAGAGAAGGTTTCCTGGACCTTTTTGAGGTTGAAGCTGTCGCGATACCCAATCTGCGCCAGGCCTAGAACCCCATTGAGCGGTGTTCGGATCTCGTGGCTCATGTTGGCCAGAAACTCGCCCTTGGCGCGGCTTGCTTCTTCCGCCTTGGCGAGGGCCCTTGCAGCAGCCAGTTCGCTTTCTTTTACCCGCGTGACATCGTCGACGACGGCCAGGAAGCCCACCACCTCGCCGTTCACGATATCGGGAATGTAGTGTGCCAGCATGTGCCCAACTTCGCCGTTTGGCTTTACTTTCGAGCGCTCGAAGTGCTGAGGCTCGCCTCGAAGGGCACGCAGGATGTAAGGCTCGTTTTCTGCATACAGCTGGTCACCCAACAATTGTCGGATGCTCATGCCTGTCATCTCGTCGGGATGGGCGCCAAACCATTCCACATAAGCTGCGTTCGAGAATCGACATTGGAAGTCCTTGTCCCAATACGCAACCATGCCCGGAAGCGCCTGCAGTAGGTGGCGCAGGAAGCGCTCCTGGGTTTCAAGCTCGTCGGTACGCAGCCTGACCAAGGATTCGAGATGGTCGCGGTATTGCGCCAGTTCATCCTCAATGCGCTTGCGATCCGTGATGTCCATCACCACCAGCAGCATCTCCTCACCGACGATCAGTCTGTGAAGCAAGACGGTGCGGATGGAGCCATCTTTGTGGCGTGCGGTGAGCTCGAATTGGCCTGATGCGCCAGATCCCTGTTGCCACATGCGTGTCCACTCGGCTTCTTGCTCGTGGCGTTG
>JAGWLR010000086.1 GCA_028864885.1 Burkholderiales bacterium
TCCGCGTGGGGGCGGCGTGGTCTCAGCCACAGCCGTCTCAGTCCCATCGTCCTGATGCTGCTTGATGCTCAAGCGGGTGTTGAAGACATCGTTGAAGTCCTGCCCGAACTCCAGAGCGAGCTCGCCTTGCAGCCCGCCGGGGTTGCCGATGATCACATCGCGTGTGCTGATCGACAGGCTGTGAACCAGCGGCGTGTCTGGCGGAAAGTAGAAGGTGGCTTCCTTGTAGGACACGCCCTCCCAGGCTTCGTCGTGGCCGCGGGCTTCGATGTCGGCGGGGGTGTAGGTCTTGGACAGGTCCACCACCACATCGTCCAGCGTCATGCCGTATTGACTGGAGCCGAACAAGAAGCTCGAAGGCTTGGCGGTGAGCCGGAGCACCGAACCCGTGAGCGCGGCCGGGTCCATCGGGTCGGGGGCATCGACCAGCTGCACTTGCGTGGCCGTGTTGCCGGGGCCGCCAGTGATGCGCACCACGGCTTGGGCCACCAGATGCACTTGCTGCTGAGCGGCTGTTCCGGTGAGCGGCTGCAGGGTCAAGGGCGTGACGCCGGTCCCGCCTGCCTTCTTGGCGCCGCGCACACCCGGGATCAGCACCTCGACATCCCAGACCTCGATGTCCAGGGTCCAGTTGCCGGGCCCGCCTTCCTGCGTGGTGTTGGTGGTGGCCAGCGTGCGTTGCACCGACAGGCGGAACGGCAGGCCGTGAGTCAAACCCGGAATCCGCAGGAACCACGACGAGGTGTTGACGTTCAGAGCGTCTGCCAGCGATTGGAGAGTGCCTTCGTGCAGGAAGAAGTCGCTGCTGGTGGTGCAGCGGTGATCCAGCACGGTCAACACCCCGATCTGCTCGACGATGCCATCCGGGATCTGGGTGGCCACCCCCGTGGTCTGGGGCAACAGATCCAGGATGCTGATGCCTCGGCGAACGCTCATGTTCCTCTCCTCATTGATCGGGCTGACGTCCGATCGAAGCGCACGCCTTGAGCCAATTAGCTGCGCAGGGTAGGAGGGGGGTGGATGAGGCGACTATCCCTAACTGATGGTCGAACCCCTAGAGGTTGGGGGGGCAGATGCAAGCCTCGGTGTCAGAGTGTGACCGTTTCACCATTTGGTGAAACTTTTTGTAATGTGATCAGGCAACTTGCGTTTAGGGGTTTATACGTAAATTTCACACACTATTCACGGTCAATCGTGCAAACTTCACACCCATAAAAGGCAAAAAGCCAAGGGAGAACCCATTTGAAATTCCTGACCGTGAGCCGGAATCAATCATCGCGTGCGCGCCTGTCTGTGGCGCATCGGGTTGCGTCTTATCCCTCGTCGTCTTCATCGAGGTCGCAGCCATTGCCTCTGCCTGAGGTCACCTATCTGGACTGGTCCGACTGGCTACTGGCCACGTCGCAGCTCCAGGCAACATCATCTGGCAGCCAGCCGCTCAGGTCTGGATCAGTGGCAACTTGATCAACACGCGCAAGCCATGCGGGTGCGCATTCTCGATGTGCCACTGACCATCGTGGGCCTGAACGATTTCAGCCACGATGGCCAGGCCCAGGCCTGATCCGCCAGCCGGGCTTCCTGGAAGGCGACGAAAGCGTTCTCCCAGATGACCTAATTCCTCGGGGGACACGCCGGGCCCGTTGTCCTCAATGCAAATCACCGCGTGATGGCCTTCTCGTTCGACTTGCACATCGATGCGCGCCTGCGGCCCCGCGTAGTTCAAGGCATTGTCCAGCAAATTGCGAACCAACTCTTCGATCAGGAGGGCGTCGCCGCGGATCCAAAGGGGCTCGTGCGATTCGCTGACAAACCCCAGGTCGGCACCTTGATCCATGGCGCGAGACAACATCGTCTGGGCAGCCTGGTACACCACGGCGAACACATCCAGCGTTTGAAATTGCGCACTGGCCAGTGCCCCGGGTTCGGCGCGGGCCAGCGTCAAAAGCTGATTGCTCAGCCGAGCCACCCGGGCGATGCCGCGGCGCAGTTCTGCCAGTGCCACCGCACGCTGATCCGGATCAGGTTCGCGCACCGCATGTTCCAATTCCATTTTCAGAGCCGCTAACGGGGTACGCAGCTGGTGCGCGGCATCGGCGACGAATCGACGTTGCGCCTGCAAAGCCAAGTTCAGCCGATCAAGAAGGTCATTGATGGCTGACGTGAAGACGCGAAGCTCTTCGGCCATGCCCGCATCGGGCAAGCGTGCAATGTTGTCTCCCGATCGGCTGCGCACCGCATCTGCCAGACTCAAGAGCGGACGAAGCCCTTTCGTCACCGCATCGCGTACAAACAGCATGGTCAGCAAACCCAGCAACACGCTCAGAACGAAGACGGTGCTCAGCATCCGATTGGCGAGGCGCTGACGTTTGTGCAAGGTTTCGGCCATCGTGATGGTCACGATGTGGCCCGGAATCAGATCCCTGCGGTTGATTTGAACCGCCCGGACCGGATGGCCATCGACGTAGTGATCAAAGAAGTAGACCGCTTCATTCGATAGCCGGCGACCGATCCTCAAATCGGTCTGTCCAGCCAGCATCTCGCCGTTGTCATCAATGCGGAAATAGACCTGATCGTAGGCATCCCAAATCATCGCCCTCAGGGCGCTGGGTGGAAGGTCTACGTGGATGCGACCGTCTCGTACCTGGATCAATTGTGAGACAGATCGCGCCGAATCCTGAAGCCATTGATCATAAGCATCATCGCTGAAGCGCATGCCGAGTTGATAGGCCACGGCCGAAGCCAGAGCGGAGAACGTCACCAGCAAGGTAAGCAGACGGGCCAGCAGATCGCGCCGCAAGCTCGTCTGTGTCATTCTCGAGACTCCAAAACATAGCCAAACCCGCGCATCGTTCGCAGTTCAATGGCGCTCCCTTCGAGCTTCTTTCGCAACCGGTGGATCAGAATATCCAGGGCGTTTGAGCTCATGTCCTGATCCAGGTCGGTCAGCTTGGCAATCAATTGATTTTTGTGGATGAGTTGACCCGCCTTGATGGCCAGAGCCTGCAAAGCGGCGAACTCTTTGGCGGTTAAGCCCAGCGGATCGCCATTTAGCGTGGCGCGTCGAGCCCCCAGATCCAATTGAAGCGGACCGACTTCGATGGTGTTGCTGATCATGCCCGCTTGCATGCGCCGCACCAGCACCCGCAATCGGGCCTCGAGCTCCTGCAATTCAAAGGGCTTGGTCAGGTAATCGTCGGCGCCAATGTCCAGGCCTTCAATGCGATCGGCCAATTCATCACGCGCAGACAAGATCAATACGGGCGTCTTCATCCCCTGACTGCGCCAGCGTCGCAGCAGGGTCAAGCCATCGCAGTCGGGCAGGTTCAGATCCAGAACGATGGCATCGAAGGTCCCAACTGCGCAGGCGGCATGGGCCTTGGCGCCGGTGTCGAACCAGTCGACCACATGACCGCTGAGCCTGAGATTGGCTGACAGGCTTTCGCCCAAAGGCTGATCGTCTTCTACCAATAACAAACGCATGTCGAGCCAGAAAGGTTGATGAAAGAACTACCCACGACACTCGCGGCACTCGATCAGTGTGCCATGTCGACGGGTGTTGTCGTGAACAAGAAAGTCTGGATTGTTTTGTGGTGTCTGGCAAGTGCTGCCGTGAACGCACAGGACTTGTCGCGCCCGGGTTTGACCTTGAAAGAGGTGCTGCAACTCGTCCGTGTCAACAACCGTGATGTTTCGGCCGCTAAGCGCATGCACGATGCGGCCGTGGCCGACGCCCGAACCGCCGCAGTCACCCCGGCGCCCGTTCTCAGTGTCAACATGCAGCAGATCGACCCGGGTCATCTGGGGAGAGGATCCTTGTGGGCTCGACCGGTCGACACGGTGATTCGCGTTGAACAAACGGTTGAGCGAGGCGGGAAGGCCCAATGGCGCGCCGCCGTCTCGCGGGTAGCCGAAGAGGCTGCCGCGCTTGACGTTCGAGAAGTGTTGCGGGAGCAGCAGGTTCAAGCCAGCCAGGCCTATTGGGATTTGAAGGCAGCCGAGCAGCAGTGGCGTATCGCCGTCGACAACGAAAGCCTGGCCAAATCGAGCAGTGACCTTGCCAGGGTGCGCCTGGCCCAGGGGGATCTGTCGCGCCTGGATGCAACCCGGCTGGAGGTCGAGGCACAACGCGCGGACAATGATCGTGATGTGGCGCTTCAGCAAGTGCGCGTGGCCCAGGCGGCCCTGGCGCGCTTGATCGGCCGCCGCGCGGATGATTTATCGGTGGCCGACCCTTGGCCCGTGGTCACCGATGCGACCCCTTTGACGCGCTCACTGCCCGTGCTGGCTGCGCGACCTGATCTTGAAGCCGCCCAAAAGCGGGTCGAGCAAGCGCGTGCGGCCTTGTCGCTGGCTGAAGCTCAGCGCAGCGCCGACGTCACGGTGGGGCTGCAGTTCGAACACGTCCCACCGTCCGGCGAGCGCTGGTGGGGAGTGGGCCTGTCTGTTCCATTGGGGGTGGACAGCCGCCAGGACGGCCCCGTGCAACGCGCCCAGATTGATTTGGCCAACGCTGAGGCAGATCGGGATCGGTTGAAAGAGCAGGCTCAGGCCGAGCGTGCCACGCAATGGCAGGGCATGGCCGCGGCCATTCAGCGGGTGGTGCGGATCGAGCGGGATTTGCTGCCGCAGGCGCGTGAAGCGGCGCAATCGGCTGACTACGCACGCGAGCAGGGCGCGTTGTCATTGCAGGACGTTCTCGATGCCCGCCGAACCTTACATGCTGTTGAACTCGATGCAGCGGGTGCGCACGCGGATCTGGCTCGTGCCATGGCCGCTTTGGGGTTGTTGAAGGAACAAGAGTCTGGACTATGAAGCGCAGAGATTTGACAATCATCGGGATGACCGCCCTGAGCACCTTCTTGTTGATTCAGTGGGGGCCGTGGCGTTGGGCCCATGCTGAAGCGACGGAGCGCAGCGCCCCGGCGATCAAGGTGGCCCCGAATCAGATCCGTTACGGCGAAGGGTCACCGCAACTGGCTTACCTCGATATCCAGCCGGTCAGCATGCAGCGCCCCCCTTTGACGGAGGCTGTGCCAGCGCGCCTGACGTTTAACGAAGACCACACGGCTCGTGTCTATTCGCCTTTGGCTGGCCGAACCGCACAGATCCTGGTGGAACCTGGGCAATCAGTCAAAGCCGGTGAGGTGCTGGCTTGGATCGATGCGCCTGACTACGACACAGCGGTGGCTGATCTCCGCAAGGCACAAGCCGATCTGGATGTGAAACGCATGGCCTTGACGCGCGCACAGAAGCTGCTGGATGCAGGGGCGCTGGCACAACGCGATTTCGAGGCCGCACAACTCGACGCACACACGGCTGAGGCCGAAATGGCGCGCACCACGGCCCGCTTGCACGGCCTCGATAGCAGCGGCAAAGACGGCCGATTTGCTTTGAGATCACCGATCACCGGCGTGGTTGCCGAACGCCATCTCAATCCGGGGCAGGTCATTCAGCCAGATCTGTCGGTGCCCTTGTTCATCGTGACCGATCCCTCGCACCTCGATGTGATTGCCGATGCGCCAGAGGATCAGGTTGCCGCTTTCCATGTCGGCCAAGGTGTTCGAATCGACGGCGATACGCCTCAGCTACAAGGCCTCACCGGTACGGTCAGCGCCGTGGGGGTGGTGTTGGATCCTGATACACGCCGCATCCCGATTCGGGCCCATGTGACGTCACCCCCTGCGCAAGCCCGACCCGAAGTGTTCGTTCGGCTGTCGCCCTTGGCAAAGGGGGGCGAAGCGGTCGTCGTTCCGAACAGCGCCATCGTCACATCTGGCCTTCAAAGCTATGTGTTCGTCGAGCGTGAGCCCGGCCTGCTGGAAAAGATCCCTGTGCGATTTGCCTACCGTGGGCGCGAGATCAGCTATCTGAGCCAAGGGCTCTCGGCCCAAGCCCGAGTTGTCACCAAAGGAGCGATCTTGCTCGATTCAGAAATGGGATCGGGCAGTTGAGATGCTGGACAAACTCGTTCGCTTCGCGCTGACTCAACGCGTTTTTGTGGTGCTGGCCGTCACCGGCCTGTTGTTAGCGGGCGTGTACGCCGTCGAGAACCTGCCGGTCGAGGCATTCCCGGATGTGCAAGATGTTCAGGTTCAGATCATCACCCAATTGCCTTCGGCTGCACCGGAAGAGGTAGAGCGAACCATCTCCAAGCCCATTGAGGTTGAGATGAGCGGCGTGCCGCACTTGACTCAATTGCGATCGATCTCGATGACGGGCCTGTCGGTGGTGACCCTCTTGTTCGAGGACCACACCGACGATTACTTTGCGCGCCAGCAGGTGCTGGAAAAGCTGCAGAACGTCACCCTGCCTCCGGGGATCTCCCCTCAATTGGCGCCCTTGAGCACGGCCGTGGGTGAAATCTATCGCTACACCTTGCGCGGCCCGGCCACCATGCCTCTGGAAGAGCTGCGCGCCATTCAGGACACGGTGGTGAGGCCGGCCTTGCGACGTGTGTCAGGCGTGGCCGATGTGGTGACCATGGGGGGCGCCGAAAAAGAGGTGCAGATTCGGGCCAACCCCGAAGCGCTCACCAAGTATGGGATCAGCCTTCAGCAATTGTCTGACGCCGTGGCGCAGAACAGTGGCAACGCGGGCGGGGGGCTGCTCAACCGCGGGGATGAGTCTCTGGTGGTCAGAACCCTGGGCTTGTATCGCAATCTGGATGACATCCGTCGCACAGTGGTTCAGGTCCATGCCGGTCAACCGGTCACGGTCGGTGACTTGGCGCAGGTGGCGATGGGGGTACACGATCGCTCGGGCATTGTGGCGCTGGATCACCGCGACGACGTGGTCGAGGGCATCGTCGACATGACGCGCGGGCTGGATCCTGCCAAGGTTTTGTCCAGCTTGACCGCGGCGATGAACCAACTGGGGCCCCGGTTGCCGGCCGGCGTCACGCTCGAGCGCATCTATGACCGCCGGGATCTGATCGAACACACGGTGAGCACCGTGACCGACAACATGGTCACGGGGGCCGTGCTGGTGGTGGCAATTCTGGTCATCTTCTTGCGCAACTGGGTGGCTGCATTGATTGTGGCCAGCGTGATTCCTTTGTCATTGCTGGCCGCGTTCACCCTGATGCACGTGCGTGGCATGTCGGCCAATCTGATCTCGCTGGGCGCCGTCGATTTCGGGATCATCATCGACTCGGCGGTGGTGCTGGTTGAAGCCTTGATGGTGCGCCTGACGGCCGAAGCCATGGACAAGGCCATCAAATCGGATGTGGGGCACCGATTGCTGGCGCTGCGGCAGGTGGCCACCAGCATGGGGCACCCGATCGTGTTCTCCAAGGCCATCATCATCCTGGCCTTCTTGCCCATCTTCACCTTCCAGCGAGTCGAGGGCAAGATCTTCTCGCCCATGGCGTTCACCTTGTCGTTTGCGCTGGCAGGGGCCGTGCTGTTGACGATGACGTGGGTGCCCACCATGTTGTCCTACCTGCTGGGGCGGCGCAACTTACTCGAAAAGCACCTCACGTGGATGGAGGCACTGCAACAGGGCTATGGACGCTTGCTCGAACGGTGTCGTCAGCATCAGCGGCGAGTGATCACGGGCTCGGTCATTGCTCTGGCGCTGGCTTTGGCTGCAGTGCCCTGGCTGGGCAGCGAGTTCCTGCCCAAATTGGATGAAGGCAATTTGTGGATCACCTTGAGCCTGCCGCCTTCCAGCAGTCTGCAAGCCAGTCAAATGGTCGAGCGACAACTGCGTGCCATCTTGCTGGCCACTCCTGAAGTGACCAAGGTGGTGAGTCAAATCGGCCGTCCCGATGACGGGACCGACCCCAAGGGCCCCAACAGCATCGAGATCCTGGCTGATTTGAAAGATCACAAAAACTGGCGCTACGCAAACAAGGAAGACTTGATCGACGACATCGATCAGCGCATGGAGAAGATTCCAGGCGTGCACCCCAACTTCAGCCAGGTCATTGAAGACAACGTGGAAGAGGCGTTGTCCGGCGGAAAAGGTGAGTTGGCCGTGAAGATCTTCGGGCCGGATCTGGACGTTCTGACTCAGAAGGCGGAGCGAGTCGTTGACGTGCTCAATGGGATCCGTGGGGCAGCCGATGTCGAGATGATTCGAATCAACGGGCAAAGCGAAGTCGCGATCACGCCGGATCGTGATCGACTGGCGCGATACGGCATCAAGCTGGCTGACTTCAACGCGGTGGTGCAAGCGGCCATGGGCGGCACCGTGGTCAATACCTTCTTTGACGAGCGGCGCAACCTGGACGTCACCTTGCGCTTTGATCTGCCCTATCGCGACTCCATCGACGCGGTGGGCCGCCTGCCCATCGCCTTGCCCAATGGGGGTGCCATTCCCTTGTCCGAGGTGGCGGATGTCGAGGTCAAGCAAGGGGCCACCCGCATTTCCCGCGAAGCAGGCATGCGCATGGTGCACATCAAAGCCAATCTGAGAGGGCGGGATCAAGGGAGCTTTGTCGCCGAGGCCCAAAAGAAGGTGGCCGACGCCGTGCATCTGCCAGAGGGCTACCACCTGTCATGGGGCGGTCAGTTCGAGAACCAGCAGCGAGCCCTCAAGCGCTTGACGATCGTGGTGCCACTGTCTCTGGCCAGCATATTCGTGCTGCTGTTCTGGGCTTTCCGGTCTGTGACCCGGGCCACCCTCGTTCTGGCCATGATCCCCTTTACCTTCATTGGAGGCTTTGCCGCGCTGGCACTCGGAGGGATGCATTTGTCGATCTCTGCGGCGGTCGGCTTCATCGCCGTGGCCGGCATCTGCGTGCAAAACGGAGTGATTTTGGTGGAAGAGGTCCAGGCCGGAATAGACAACGGCCTGACGCAGGTGAACGCCGTGCTGCAGGGCGCAGTCAAGCGCTTGAGGCCCATTCTCATGACCGCCCTGATGGCGGGCTTGGGGCTGCTGCCCGCAGCGTTGTCCCACGGGATTGGCTCTGAAACCCAGCGTCCGTTTGCTTTGGTCATTGTGGGCGGCATCGTGTCTGCAACGGTATTCACTTTGTTGCTTCTGCCCACCTTGTTGTTGGTTTTTGATGCGGAGGACGCATGAATGATCCAGGAGTTGTGTGATGACTAGACCGCAGACCCTTCATTACAAAGGGGATCAGCGAGGCATCTTGTTGTTCCATGGGCTGAGCAGCTCGCCACTTGAGTTGCAGTATTTGGCACGCGGCCTGAGCCGAGCCGGGTACACGGTCAAGGTTCCGGTGATGGATGGCTATACGCATGGCCTCATGACCCAATCTCACACGGCTGAAGATTGGGTGGGGGCGGCGGTGGCCGAACTCAAGCAGTTTCAGACAGAGTGCGAATCGGTCGTGATTGGCGGTCTGTGCTTGGGCGCCATCCTGTCTTTGCGAGTGGCCGAGTTGTGCTCGCAAGACCTGGGTGGCGTGATGGCCCTGTCGACTGCATTTCACTACGATGGCTGGGGCAACCCCTGGTACACCCCCCTGCTGCCATTGGCACGCTATGTGCCGATCAGTCAACGCATTCGCATCCGTGAACGCGAGCCTTTTGGCGTCAAGGACGAGCGCATGCGAGCCTGGATCGCCAAGCAAATGCGAGACAGCGGCGATTCCGACGCCGGGGCGGCTTCCTTGCGTGTGCGAGACATTTTGCAGGCGCGCAATTTGATCGCGATGACGCGACGTGGCTTGCCTCGCATTGACTGCCCGACTTTGCTGATCCATGCCAAGGAAGACGAGTGCTCGACACCGCGCAGTTCCATCGAGGTGGCTGAAGCCGTGCAATCCCGACGCATTCGATTGGTGCTGCTGCAAGACAGCTACCACATGATCAGCATCGATCGCGAAAAGGATCTCGTTCTCAACGAGATGAAGCAGTTCTTGTCCGCGGGTGAGCAATCGTGCAACAACCCGACCCCGATTGAGCGCGTCAACGTGCTCCGTCTTTTTGAACCCCGCAAAGGAGTGGCGAAATGATTGACATTGAAAACCTGACCTTGACCTTGGTCCGAAATGCCCTGGCGCAGTACGTGGATGCCCCCATGGAGCAGATGACCTTGGGCGCCTCCTTGCAGGATCTGCAGGTCGACTCGCTCACGCTGGCCGAGTTGCTCTTTGAGATCGAAGATCGCCTGGGCATTCAAATGGCCGATTCGGCCACGCCACCCAAAACGGTGGGCGATCTGGTTGCCTTGGTGATGCCGCACATCGACCTCGATAAGATCGATGTGAGCCAACTGAAGAACGCAGCATGAAGCGGCGCGTCGCCATCACCGGTCTGGGGCTGGTGTCGTCACAAGGACAAGACCCTCTCGCTGCTTTTGATGCCTGGATGAAAGGCGAATCGGCTGTGGCTTGGCAAGAGGTGGGTGAGGCTCCTCACACGGCTCGCATTCCTGCGGCCTACTGCGATGCCGATCTGGTGTCGGTGCTGGGTAAGAGTCGCGTCGCCACGATGGATCGCTTCAGCCAGTTGGCGGCGGTGGCTGCCGGTTCTGCGTGGCAAGACGCCGGTTTGCAGGACATGACCCCGGAGCAACGCGAGCACGTGGCGGTCCTTTGGGGGACAGGTGGCGGCGGTGTGCAAACGACTGAACGCAGCTACCGTGATTTGTATGTGCGCGGCCGCCCACGCATCTCGCCTTTATCGGTCGTGCTGGGAATGAACAATGCAGCGGCATCGCATATCGCGCTGCAGTTTGGGGCCGGTGGCGCGTGTGTGACGTATTCGGTGGCGTGTGCCTCCTCCGCCATTGCGATTGGTGAAGCCATGCGCCGCATTCAATACGGTGATTGCGAGGTCGCATTGGCTGGCGGCGCCGAGTCCGCGATGCCGTACGGTGCCGTCAAGGCGTGGGAGTCGCTGCAGGTGCTGGCACTGCCTGGCGAGCAATCGGTGGCCGCAAGCTGTCGCCCCTTTCATGCCGAGCGCAAGGGGCTGGTGCTGGGTGAGGGCGCTGCAGCGCTGCTGTTGGAAGACTGGGATCGCGCCAAGCAACGCGGTGCGCGCATCTATGCCGAACTCGTCGGCTATGCTAGCACCTGCGATCACAGCCACATGACGATGCCCAACAGTGAGGGGCAGTACAGGGCTTTGAGGCAGGCTTTGGCTGATGCCCAAGCCACGCCAGAGTCTGTCACTTATGTCAATGCGCACGGGACGGCGACACGCGAGGGCGATCCATCTGAAATCGATGCTCTGAAGCAGTTGCTCGGTGAGCATGCGCAACACACCTTGATCAGCGCAACCAAATCGATGCACGGCCATTTGCTCGGCGCCGCTGGGGCCATCGAAGCGCTCATCACCGCGTTGGCTGTGCATCGCGATGCAGTACCACCGACCGCACACCTTGATCAAATCGATTCCGCGTGTACGGGCATGGACCATGTGGCTGGCCAGGGGCGCGAGGGTGTTGGCATGCGCTTGGCCTTGTCGAATTCTTTTGCCTTCGGCGGCAGCAACGCCGTGCTCGTCATGCGGCCTGTCGAATGAAGCTGAAGCGAGCCCTGGTCGCCTTGGCCGCTCTGTGTGGTCAGGCGCCAACTTGCTGGGCTTGGGGTAGCCTGGTCCTGATGGAGGCGAGGCCTCAGCATGAGACCCTGTCCGTTGGCGGGCAAGTGATGATCCTGCCGCACGCCAGTGGCAGTGCCGACACGTCGCAAACGCTGATCCCTGGGGTGGATTTTTATAGCCCCTCTGGTTGGTTCGCATCGACTGAGAACGGGGTAGGGTGGACCGCTTCGACCCCCCCTCAGTGGTTGGCCGGTGTTCGCATCTGGCCTCAGTTCGGACGCCCCCAAGCCGACGCGATCCACGCCCCAGCCGTGGGGGATCGTTTGCAGCTTCAAGCCTTTGCGAACTGGGCGCCCAATTCGTACCTGCTGCTTCAAAGCGCCCAGTCCGTCGGCAGCGGACTCCATCGCCAGGGTTTTCAGTCGGAATGGGGGCTGACCAGCGGTCTGCCCATCGGGTCAGACTTATTGGGCCTGGGGGTGAGTGCGACCTGGGCCAATCATCCCTACCAAGAGGTCTATCTCGGGCAGGCGAGGTCAGGGTGGGCAGACTGGTCCTGGACAGCTTCCCTCACGCATCGGTTCAATCCCCATTGGCACCTGGATGCGCAGTGGCAATGGGCTCATCTGATTGAACCGGCGAAAGGTCTGCAATCCCGGCAACAAGGTGGTTTGCTGTCTGTGTGGTACGACTACTGAAGCCTTCAAGGGCCGCTACTGCTGGCACCTGATTGAACGTCATTGAGGCTGTCTTGGGCCTGGTTCACGTCTTTCGAGTATTCGTTGAGGTAGCGGCTGCGCTCCTCACTTGTCCACTCGGTATCTGAGAACGTCGTCAAGGGGTAGCGACTGCTGGTGTGCGCGATGCCAGGCCAGCGCGGCATCATGGCTCGATCGGGGAACTTGTCTTCATAAAGCAGGAAGCCTTCGACATCGCGCAGTGTGATCGGGAAGGCAGGCTGCAGATCGCGGATCAACTTGCCAAACAAGGTGAGCTTGAACTCCTTGGCCCCCGCTGCCACCTCGTCGTTGAACGTCAACAAGGCGAAGGGCTTGCCATTGGCGTCGTAAGCGCGCGCATTGACCACATAGCGCCCGGCCACTTTCACGTTGGCTTTCAGATAAAACGCCAACGAGCCATCTTCCACGGCCTCGCGCGTGCCGCCCGCCCAGGTGGCTGGCACCAAGGGTGAATACACGATGTCAAAAAAGGTTTGACCCGGGCCCGCATCGCCTTGCAGATACACCTCAATGCGGATCGTGCCAGACAGCGTGGCAAAGCCTTGTGTCGAGGGCTGAAAGCGAACACTCAGTATGCCATCACCCGCCACGGCATCGCCGTTGGCGCCGCGGTCTTCAAATTGCAGCGCCACAGGCGGATAGGCGTCGATGTTGGCGCCCCCTTGCGTTTCGTGGGCCACGGCGCGAATCACCCGCAGCGGTAAGATGCGCTTGTTGTCGTCTACCAGTGACACCGTCAACAACACACTGTCTGGGCCACTCACGAAGACCCGGTCTTGCGTGGTGCGCAGGTGTTGTCCGGGGATCGGCTCGCCCCTCGGCGTGCCCATGGCCTTGTCTTCGCTGATGGGGTCAAACGGGCGAGTCTGATCGACGTTCTCGCTCATGGGGCGAGAGTTGTACGGATACCGTGTCGAGGCGCGATAGCTGTCCAGGCGTTGCTGGGCTTGAGCCAGTTGGGCCTTGAGCAAATCGAGCTTTTCCAGTCGCGCGCGGCGAGCCTTATCGCCGAAGCCACTGGCCGGCGTAGTCGGAGCAGAAGGAGACGAGGATAGGGTCGCGCCTTGGGCCGCCAGCGGTTGCACAGCCGAATCTGAGCCGTCGCGAGCCTTCCAGATAAGCAGAACAACCAGAAACAGAACGATGCCTACCGCCCAAACTGCACGCCCGGATCGTGTCCCTTTTCGAATCATTTCGCGTTGTTCACCATATGTGTTCGAACAAGGCTGACCACGCCTTGCCAGTTACCGTTCGTGTAATGGTTATACGCTTCGTTGTCATCCCGGAAGGCCACGGAGTGATAGGACCATTTGGTTGAGCCGCCTTCGTTTGCCGCAGTACCCAAAGTGAGATCATTGCAGAACCAGTCGGCAGGGTTGCATAGGCTTTGCCCTGAGCTACCCGAAACGCCGCCGGACGAGTGGTACGCAACGGCTTCATCGTCCTGGCCCGGCAGAATGGCAGAGTAGAAAGTGCCTTTGGCACCGGCGTACATGTAGAACCACTTCGAGCGGGTGGAGTTGTGGTTGTAGAGCGCCCGCGCGGTGGTGGTCTTCAGATCCTGATCGATGCCATTGCCGGTGATCCAGGCGCCATAGTCAGCCAACTCCGAGCCCCCGCCAGCGCCCGCTGCGATGTCGACGAACTTGATGTTCCAGCCCGTTTGCGTGCCGCCGGTGCTGGCATTGCCGCAGGTGCCATCTGATCCCGGCGATGCGTTCTTGATGTTGCGGGTGGAGCCGCCATACATCGCCAGGGTGTAGCCGATCATCAGGTCACC
>JAGWLR010000168.1 GCA_028864885.1 Burkholderiales bacterium
CTACCGGCTCAAGACCATGCACAAGATGCTGCGCGCGCGCGGCTTGGTCCAGGCGCCGCCCGGATATGGTGAGGTGTTGCGGCTGGTCAGCAGCAAGCGCCTGGCTCAGGGCTGAGGGGGTTGACGACGCGCGCCAGCCCAAGGTGCGCTCAGCGCAAGGTTTCCTGATCGAGTGATTGCGCAATCGCCTCAAGCAGCACGTCCACCGACACGGGCTTGTGCAGCAAGCGCAGGCCGGCTTCGTGGGCCTCTTTGAGGCGATCCTCTGCGGTGTCACCGCTGATCAACAGGGCCGGCAGGTCGGGGAACTGCTGGCGCAATTTGCGGATGGCTTTGATCCCGCTTTCCTGTCCGCGCAAACGGAAGTCAGCCAGCACCACATCCGGCGGATCGATGGCAGCCTTTTGAACGGCCTCGTCCGTGGTGCTGGCCAAGGTGACCCGGCAGCCTTGGGACTCCAGCAGCGTCTGCATGGCCTGCAGGATGGCGATCTCGTCATCGAGTACCAGCATGTGACACATCGGCATCGCAAAGCCACTGTCTTCTTCCAGCATCGGGACTTCGATCGGGGCGCTGGTCCGACGCAAGGTCAAGGTCACGGTGGTGCCGACCCCGAACTCCGACTCGAGGGACATCGGGGTGTCGATGAGTTGCGTCAGACGCTTGACGATGGCCAGGCCCAGGCCCAATCCCCGTGAGCGGTCGCGCTCCGGGTTGTCGATCTGATAGAACTCTTCGTAGATCTTGTCCATCTCGTGGGCGGGGATACCGCGTCCCGTGTCCTTCACCGACAGTTGCACCTCATCGGCGTGCGCCTGCACGCGAATCCAGATGGTTCCGGCATCGCAGTACTTGATGGCGTTGTCGATCAGGTTGCGAACAATTCTCTCCAAATGAAGCGGGTCGGTGTCGACAAAAACATCGCCGATCTGCTGAGATCCGGTTTCGAGGACAAGCTGCAGATTTTTCTGACGCGCCTCCGTGCTGAACTCCTCGTGCAAGCGTCGCGTGAAGTCCACAACATCGAAGGCTTTGCGGCTGACCGTGACGATGCCCGCATCGAGTTTGGAGATGTCGAGCAAGGCCGTGAGTTGGGTTCTCAACACCTGCAGGGCCGAGTCCATGTGCGAAACAATCCCACGCGTGGCAGACTCCAATCGATGCGTCATCAAGGCGGCGCAAAACAGAGTCAGGGTGTGCAAAGGCTGGCGCAGATCATGGCTGGCCGAGGCCAGGAAGCGTGTCTTGGCCGCATTCGCTTCTTCGGCCTGAGCCAGGGCGGCACGCAACTCTTCATTGAGGCGCCATTGCTTGATCTGCATGGTGATCGAGCGTTGCAGTGAGCGATAAGTGCCCTTGGCCAGTGAGGTAAGAATGCCCTGGTAGGCCAGCAGGAACACCGCCATCGACAGGCCGATGAAGCGGCTTTGCTCCGGCAAGGGGGTCAACGCCCAGCCGGCCGATAAGGACAGCATCACAGGCAAGGCGAACACATGAAAAATGCGTGTGTGGCCCGACGTGGTGCCCACCGCGCCCGTCGTGATGCCAGCCAGCACCAGCGACAGCACCGCGCGCTGGCCTTCCATCAGGTAAGGAAAGAAGGCGACCGAACAGGCATGGCACAGGCCATTCAAGGCGCTTAGCACCACGGCTACGTTCATGCGTTGTGGAAGGGGCAGGTTTGAGGTGGGCAGGCGCGACAGCACTTGCCAACGTATCGCTTGAATGAGCCAGATGGATCCCGCCCAACTCAACAGGGCGGCATGGGGTGCCCGCTGCCAGGCCATGACGCAAACCACCAGGGCGGCCGCCCCCACAGGCCACGGCACTTGGGTGACCTGGCGCGCCAGCAGGGCCAGGATCTGGCGTTCCACCGACAGTTGTCGAGGGGCTTCGGATTCGAGGACAGCAGAAGTCGATGGGTTCATGGCACACCCCCGTCAACTCGAAGCCTGAATCCAGCAGGACTCAGGAGAGTGTGCGTGGTGCTTCCGGGGGGCTCAAGACACCAAACAACTGCAACTCATGGGCGCGGTACATCGCCTGGGATCGGCTGTTGACCCCCAGCAATTGGTAGACCGCCCATAAGTGTGCCTTGACCGTGCCTTCTGCGATGCCAATTTCGCGCGCAATCACCTTGTTGGGTTTGCCCTGCAACAGGCAACGCAGCACCGCGAGTTGCCGAGGGCTGAGTTCGGCACGCCAGCGCTCGGCCGTGGGTGGCGGCGGAACGGCCGGTGGGGTGCCCTGGACCAGCGCCTCCGGTGGCAGATAGACCCCCTGAGCCAGGATCAATTTGAGCGCCTGGGTGGTGACCGTCGAGTCGGTGCTTTTGGGTACATAGCCCGCCGCGCCATGGTGAATTGCTGACCGGATGGTGTGGGGCGCATCGTCACCAGAGACCACCACGACGGCGGCGTCGTCGAAACACTGTTTGATTTCGAGCAGGGCTTCCATGCCGTGTTGGCCGGGCATGTGCAGATCCATCAGCACCAGATCAAAGGGGGCACCGGTCAGGGCCCGTGCCTCGATCACCGAAGAGGCTTGCTCCGTTCGAGCGTCCGGGTCCAATCCCAGGAGCAGGCTTTTGAGGCCTTCCCGAAACAAAGGATGGTCATCGATGATGAGGACA
>JAGWLR010000010.1 GCA_028864885.1 Burkholderiales bacterium
CCCCTGGTCAAATTCTCTGTCGGCTATTCGTTCTGAGGCGCCTGTTATTAGCCCCAGGCAAGGTCGGAAATCGCCGACCCTGCTATAAACGGGCTATTCCAATTCAGGATCGAAACGCTATGAGCGACGTACAGAAAAAGATTGATGACCTCGTCAAAAACAACCGTGTGGTGCTGTTCATGAAGGGCACCGCACAGTTTCCGCAATGTGGTTTTTCGGGCCGTGCCGTGCAAATCCTCAAAACCTGCGGCGTGTCGGATCTGGTGACGGTGAATGTGCTGGAAGACGAAGGCATCCGCCAAGGCATCAAGGAATATGCCAACTGGCCTA
Source organism: Burkholderiales bacterium (assembly GCA_028864885.1). GTDB lineage: Bacteria > Pseudomonadota > Gammaproteobacteria > Burkholderiales > Burkholderiaceae_C > Aquabacterium. Next base: position 331 of record JAGWLR010000010.1, read on the forward strand.
CCATCCCGCAGCTCTACATCAAGGGCGAATTCGTCGGTGGTTCCGACATCATGATGGAGATGTATCAGTCCGGCGAACTGCAGTCGGCACTGACTGCCTGAAGGTTCATCACGGATGTCTGATCGCCCTCGCCGCCTGATCGTCGGCATCACCGGAGCCAGCGGCGCGGTGTACGGCGTTCGCATGCTTGAGCGTGCCCGCCAGTTGGGTGTACAGACGCACGTGGTGGTCACCCCGGCGGGCGTGCTCAATGTGCATCACGAATTGGGCCTGGACCGCAGCCAGCTGGAAAAGCTGGCAGACCACGCTCATTCTCCCAATGACGTGGGGGCCTGCATTGCCAGCGGCAGCTTTCAGACGGATGCCATGGTGATCGCACCGTGTTCGATGAAAACCTTGGCTTCGGTGGCGCATGCCATGGGTGACAACCTGCTCACCCGCGCGGCCGACGTCACGCTCAAAGAGCGGCGGCGCCTGGTCTTGATGGTGCGAGAAACCCCCTTCAACCTGGCCCACCTGCGCAACATGACGTCGGTGACCGAAATGGGGGGCATCATCTTCCCTCCGCTACCGGCGTTCTACCATCGCCCCCAATCGATCGACGAACTGGTCCACGATACGGTGGAGCGGGCGTTGGCATTGGCCGGCATCGACACGGCACAACCCCAAGCTTGGTCAGGGCTCTGAGCGGCGCTCAGCGGCGATTCAGGTTGCCTTCCGACTGCGCCAGCTGGACAGGCGCCTCGGGCACTTTCCAGCGTCGCCAGGCGGCTGTCACCATGTCCGGATACTCGGCTCGGCCACGGCTGCCGTTGTAACGGCCCAGCGCCATGAACAGATTGCCCCGCTCCATGTCCAGATAGTGCCGAAGAATCACGCAGCCAAATCGCAGGTTGGTCTGCAGGTGAAACAAGGCGCTGGCGTCGCCATCCCCGATCTGACGCGTCCAGAACGGCATGACCTGCATGTAGCCCCGGGCTCCCACCGATGAAATGGCGTATTTGCGAAAACCACTTTCGACCTCGATCAGCCCCATCACCAAGCCGGGGTCGAGCCCCGCGCGTTTGGCCTCGTACCACACGGTCTGCAAGAACTCGCGCCGCACCAGTTCAACCGGACTTTTCTTGAGCAGGCGCGACTCGGCTGTACCTGCCCACAGATTGAACTGCTGACGCTGTGCCTCATCTGGAAACACCAGCGAGGGCGGGGCCGATTGACTGATCGCCGCCGACAAGGCGGTGCGCACGGCGTCCGCCAAGGCTTCTTCCTTCTGGGCGCCAGCCCAGGCGGGCGAGCACACCACGCCCGCCACCATGGCCAAAACGGTCACAGGACGAGCCAGAAAAAGCAAAGGCAAACGGCGGGCGCTCATACGACTGACCTTAACCGAAGCAAAAAATCCCGGTCAAGAGAGATGCAGCACCTTTGCCAGGTGATTCATGACTTCGGCCACGGGTAGCTTGGTCGCTTCGGCATCCTGCCGACCTTGATACTCGGCCACGCCCTCTTTGAGGCCCTTGTCGCCAAACACCACGCGGTGAGGCACGCCGATCAGCTCCCAGTCGGCGAACATGGCTCCGGGACGCTCACCGCGATCATCCAGGATCACATCGACTCCCTTGGCTAGCAACTCGGCGTGCAACTGATCTGCGGCCGCCTTCACAGCCTCGGATCGGTCATAGCCCACCGGGCAAATCACCACCGAGAACGGCGCAATCGCATCCGGCCAGATGATTCCGCGATCATCATGCTTCTGCTCGATCGCCGCGCCCAGAATACGGGTCACGCCAATGCCATAGCAGCCCATTTCAAAATGCTTGGGCTTGCCATCCACATCCAAGAAGGTGGCATTCATGGCCTTGGAGTATTTGGTGCCCAGGTAGAACACGTGTCCGACCTCGATGCCGCGCTGAATGGCCAGCACGCCCTTGCCATCGGGCGAGGGATCCCCCTCGACCACATTGCGGATGTCGGCCACCAGATCGGGTTCTGGCAAATCGCGCCCCCAATTCACACCCTTGATGTGGAAGCCCTCTTCATTGGCGCCACAAACGAAATCGCTCATGTGGGCCACCGTCCGGTCAGCAACCACCTTCACATTCTTGGCACCGATGGGGCCCAGGTAGCCCGGCTTGGTACCGAAATGGGTGACGATTTCCGATTCGGTTGCGAACCGGAAGCCGGCTTTGAGGCCCGAACCATCAGCCAATTGAATCTTGCCGGCTTTGACTTCATTGAGGTCATGGTCACCGCGCACGAGCAGCAGCCAGATGGTGGACTTGACGATTTCACCTTGTTCGTTGGTCTCGTCGGTGGCCAGCACCAGTGACTTGACCGTTTGGCTCAGGGGCAGGCCCAGCAGGTCGGCCACATCCGGGCAGGTGCTCTTGCCTGGCGTGGCTACTTTTTCCAAGGCCTGGGTGGCAGCGCCGCGCTGGGCGATCAAGGCCACCGCTTCGGCCAGCTCAATGTTGGCGGCGTAATCGCTCGTGGGGCAGTACACGATGGCATCTTCACCGGTGTCGGCAATGACCTGGAACTCGTGCGAACGGTCGCCCCCAATCGCACCGGTATCAGCGGCCACGGCACGGAATTGCAGGCCCAGACGCTCGAAGATCTTCGTGTAGGCCGCGTACATGGCGTCGTAAGTCTTGCCGGCGCTTTCTACATCGCGGTCGAAGGAATACGCATCCTTCATGGTGAACTCGCGGCCGCGCATCACACCAAAGCGAGGGCGTCGCTCGTCGCGGAACTTAGTCTGGATCTGGTAGAAGTTCTTGGGCAGTTGACGGTAGCTACGCAATTCTTGGCGAGCGATGTCGGTGATGACCTCTTCGGCGGTGGGCTGAATCACGAAATCGCGGCCGTGGCGATCCTTGAAGCGCAGCATTTCCTCGCCCATCTTGTCGAAGCGCCCGGTTTCGACCCACAACTCGGCTGGCTGAACCACGGGCATGGTCAGCTCGACCGCCCCGGCCTTGTTCAGCTCGTCGCGGATGATGTTCTCCACCTTGCGGATGGTGCGCAGCCCCATGGGCATGTAGTTGTACAAGCCCGCGCCCAGCCGTTTGATCAGGCCGGCACGCATCATGAGCTTGTGGCTGACGATCTCAGCGTCGGCGGGAGCTTCCTTGAGGGTGGAGATGAAGAACTGGGTGGCTTTCATGGATGTGAAAAATACACCGCTAGGGTTGGGCCCGATCCGGATGCACTAGGCGGGCGCAGCATGCGGTGCAATAATGAAATCAGTTAAAAATTTGGAGTTGATTATGCTCGACCGAGAAGGCTTTCGGCCGAACGTCGGCATCATCCTGCTCAACCACCGGAACCAGGTTTTTTGGGGCAAGCGAATCCGCACCCATTCCTGGCAATTCCCGCAAGGCGGCATCAAGTACGGAGAGTCGCCGGAGCAGGCGATGTTTCGCGAGCTGCACGAGGAAGTCGGCTTGTTGCCAGACCACGTTCGCATCGTGGCGCGTACGCGCGACTGGCTCAGGTACGAAGTCCCACAGCATTTCATCCGCAAGGATGCGCGAGGCCATTACAAGGGTCAAAAGCAGATCTGGTTTTTGTTGCAGCTCACTGGGCGAGACTGCGACATGAACCTGCGCGCGACCAACCACCCGGAGTTCGATGCCTGGCGGTGGCATGAGTATTGGGTGCCGCTGGAAAGCGTCATCGAGTTCAAACGCGATGTCTACCAGATGGCGCTGACCGAGTTGTCGCGCTTCTTACCTAAGCCGCAAGGGCACGCCAATCGGTTCCTGCGCGGCAACATGCGCGGATCGCGGCGGGAACACGAAGCCGTCGAGGCCGGCATCGTGCTGCCCCTGCCAGTGAACGAAGACGGCCTTTGAGCCGGCCTCAAAAAAGGAGCCAACTGGCTCCTTTTTTATTGATCACTCGATCTCGTTGCGGGTCGCGCACTCGGCATCAGCCGGGTTGATGCTGCAGCGTGCCTTCTTGATGATGTTCAGGCCCACCTTGTTGTAGAGCCCTTGCTTGGCGATGTCAGTTCGCGCTTCACGCAGCATCAGCACGTACTTTGGGATGCTCTCGGCAGGCAGGTCGTCCCAGGCAGATGCGGGAATGCCCTTTTCAGCGATCTGAATGATCTTCATGGCCCGATCAAACTGGCTCAGCCAATACTGGCGCGATTTCTCGCCCGTGCCTTCAGGGAACTTGCTGCGGTTGAGGATGACCTGCACCGTGGGGATCATGATGGGAAAGCGCCCAATGCCTCCGGTGGTGCCAATGCCCTTGTACAGCTCAAAAGGCTTGTAGGCCACAGCCGGCAAGGTCACCATGTCGACGAAGCCATTGTTGAACTTCGGCCCGATGTTGGTCACATCCACAGACACCGGCTGGGCACCGATGCGCTGGATCATCACACTCTGGGCCTTGTCGTAATCAAAGGCAGCAATCTTTTTGCCTGAAAGGGCCTCAACCGAGTTGATCTTGCGATCCCGCACGATGGGGTAGGCCGCCCCCAAGGGGAAGATGCCACCCACCTCATAGTTGCCCTCGACCATCAGCTTGTCGGCTTTGGGATCAGCAAAGATCTGGATCACCTTGCGAACCACGTCGTAGCTCGCGTTGATGTCGATCTTGCCGTTCTTGACAATCGTCGTCGAGCCAATGCTGTCGATGGCCCCCGCCACGCCATTGAACTGGCGGGTGCGGAACGCCGTCGCGATCACGCCATCGCACTGACCGGAGCGGAAGTCTTCGACAGCGACACGCTCGTCCACGTAGGTCTTGATGTCAAAGTCCACGCCTTGCTTTTGCATGGCCAGGGCATAGTCCGTCGCAGCGGCGTAGACATCCCCCGTTTTCCCCACCACATCCCACACGCACATGATCGATTTGGCTTGAGCCCAAGCTGGAACCGCGACCATCGCGGCCAAGGTGAGCGATTGAATCAGAGCTTGTTTTTGTCGCGACATCGGGCCTCCTAGAACTGCAGACAAATGACGCACCGGCTGAAAGCGGTCGGTGCCGCCGCAGCATATTTCAAGACGCCCGTGCCACCGTAACAAGGCGCGTCATTTTTCGCACAAAGACCGCCCCAGGGGACAATAGACGACAGATCAGGCCAGAACCAAGTTGTCGCGATGAATCATCTCGGGCTCGTTGGCAAACCCGAGGGCGCCTTCGATTTCAGATGAGGCCCTGCGCATGATGAGGCGGGCCTCGCTGCTGGCGTAATTGGCCAGACCGCGAGCGATGTCCTGCCCCAGTTGGTTGCGCACGGCAATGACGTCACCACGGTGGAAATCGCCCACCACATCGACCATGCCGATGGGCAGGAGGCTTTTGCCTTCGTCGCGCAGTTTGATCTCGGCCCCCTCGTCGATGACGACGGCACCACGCAATTGCAGGTGATCGGCCATCCACTGTTTGCGGGCGGTGAGTTTGGCAGTGGCCGCCACGAACAGAGAGCCGATGGGCTCGCCCTGCGTCAATCGCACCAGGACATCGGTTTCGCGCCCCCAAGCAATCACGGTGGAGGCCCCGCTACCCGCTGCACGCTTGGCAGCCAGCACCTTGGTGATCATGCCGCCCGTGCCGACGCGCGAACCCGCGCCACCGGCCATCTGCTCCAGAGCCGGATCACCTGCCGTGCACACGTCGATGAAGCGGGCGTTGGGGTCTTTGCGCGGATCGGCGCTATACAAGCCCTTCTGGTCAGTCAGGATGACCAGGGCATCGGCCTCAACCAGATTGGCCACCAGCGCCCCCAGGGTGTCGTTGTCACCGAACTTGATTTCGTCGGTGACAACGGTGTCGTTTTCGTTGATGACCGGCACGACCTTGTGCGACAACAGAGTCAGCAAGGTGGAACGAGCATTGAGATAGCGCTCACGATCGGCCAGATCGGCGTGCGTCAACAAGACCTGGGCACTGCCCATGCCATGTTCTCGCAGCTTGGTCTCATACATCTGCGCCACGCCCATCTGACCGACGGCGGCCGCAGCCTGCAATTCATGCAGCTCTTTGGGACGGGTGGTCCAACCCAAACGCTTCATGCCCTCGGCAATCGCGCCGCTGGACACCATGATGACCTCACGCCCGTCCTGCGCCAAGGCGGCCATCTGCCGGCACCAGTTGCCAATCGCTTCAGCGTCGACACCGCGACCTTCGTTGGTCACCAGGCTGGATCCCACCTTGACAACAATGCGGCGGGCGTTCTTCAACACATCGTTCATGGACTGATCAGCCTGAGTGGGTTCAACGGAAACGTGGATCGTCGGCATCCGGCACAAACGCCTCATCTTTGGCGCGCTTGGTGGCCGTTTTTTGGGCGGTAGCCTTTTTAGCAGCCACCTTCTTGGCAGCCGCCTTCTTCGCCGGTGCTTTTTTGACAGCCGCTTTGGGCAACGTCACCTTCTTGGCCGCAGCCTTTTTCGCTGCTGGCTTCTTGGCGACGGCAGCGGCTTCATCCTGACGGACAGGCACGGCATGCGACAGGTTGTCGGTGCCGGTTGGCGCAGCCTGCTCGATCAAATCACCCTCTGCGTCAAAACGCACATCGGACTCGACATGGTGCTCTTGCATCGACGCCACGTGCTGATAGATGGCTTGGACCAGGTGTTCACAGCCCTCACGGGTGAGCGCCGAGATCTGGAAGACCGGGCCTTTCCAGCCATAGCGCTTGACGAAGTTGACCACCTTTTCGACGCGCTCTTCAGCCGGAATCATGTCGAGCTTGTTGAGCACCAGCCAGCGGGGCTTTTCGTACAAAGCCTGGTCGTAGATCTTCAGTTCATTGACAATGGCTTTCGCTTGGGCCACAGGATCGACGCCCGCATCGAAGGGAGCCAGATCAACCACATGAAGCAGCACGCGGGTGCGCTGCAAGTGTCGCAAGAACAGATGACCCAGGCCTGCGCCTTCGGACGCGCCCTCGATCAGACCAGGAATGTCAGCGACGACAAAGCTCTTTTCAGGCCCCACGCGCACCACCCCGAGGTTGGGGTGCAGCGTGGTGAAGGGGTAATCGGCGATCTTGGGCCGCGCGTTCGAGATGGCCGCGATCAAGGTGGACTTGCCCGCATTGGGCATGCCCAGCAACCCGACGTCGGCCAGCACACGCAGCTCCAGCTTGAGCTTGTAGGCCTCGCCGGGCCAGCCGGGGGTTTTCTTGCGGGGGGCGCGATTGGTGCTGGTCTTGAAGTGCAGGTTTCCAAACCCGCCGTCACCGCCCTTGGCGAGCAGGCGCTTTTCGCCATGCTCAAGCAACTCCATCATCACTTCACCGGTTTCGAAGTTGCGGATGATGGTGCCCACTGGCATGCGCAAGACGATGTCTGGGCCTGCCGCACCGAACTGGTCGGAACCACGACCTTGCTCACCATTGCGTGCCTCGTGGCGGCGGGCATAGCGGTAATCGATCAGGGTGTTGATGTTGCGGTCTGCCTCTACGTAGACATGACCGCCCCGTCCGCCATCCCCCCCATTGGGGCCGCCGAAGGGAATGAATTTCTCGCGACGGAAGCTGATGCAACCGCTACCGCCATTGCCAGCGGCCACGTCAATGGTGGCTTCATCGACAAATTTCATGGGGCTGTTGTCCTTGTGTCGTCCGTCGCGGGACTAAAAGAGTGTGCCTGCAAGAGGCAAAAGCATAAATGCAAAAGCCCCGGCGAACCGGGGCTTCGTGTGTGACAAGCGCCTGATTAGACGGGAGTCACGATCACAGTCTTACGGTTTTGCGGACCCTTGACTGCGAACGAAATGGTGCCATCGACCAGGGCGAACAAAGTGTGATCGCGGCCGGTGCCAACGTTAGAGCCAGCGTGGAAACGGGTGCCACGTTGACGAACGATGATCGAACCTGCGGAGACCACTTGGCCGCCGAAAGCCTTCACACCCAGCATCTTTGGTTGAGAGTCACGGCCGTTCCGCGTGGAACCGCCGCCTTTTTTCTGTGCCATGGATCTACTCCTTGGGGGCTAGAGGTTAGACGATTCGACGCAATCAGACGTTCACAGAGCTGATTTGCAGCTCGGTGTAGTTCTGACGGTGACCTTGACGCTTTTGGTAGTGCTTACGACGGCGCATCTTGAAGATGCGAACCTTGTCGTGACGACCTTGCGACAAGACAGTTGCTTTGACAGTTGCGCCAGCCACCAAAGGCGTGCCAACCTTCAATTCTGCGCCGGAGCCGACTGCCAGAACCTGGTCGATCACGATCTCTTGGCCAACGTCCGCAGCAATCTGTTCTACTTTAATTTTTTCGCCTGCAGCAACTTTGTATTGTTTGCCGCCGGTTTTTATGACCGCGTACATGTTGAGACCTTTCAAGAATTCACTGCTCGCCCCTACCGTCCTTACGATAAGCAGCCCGCAGCAAAACTCAGCCAACTTAAATGGCTAAGCTCTCCACTGTAGCATGCGGCGATGATCCAGTCAAACCCTGATCTGGCCCTGGGGCATTTTGCCCCCACCCAAAAAACCGGATCACCTCGTCGCGCATGGCCAGCGCGTCGGTGAAACCGAGGTGGATGAGCTCTCGGGTGAAAGACGACTCGAACAAAAGATAGCTGGCCAGGGCCGTGCCACTGGCTTTCTTGCCTCGCCCTTGTACCCCCAGGGCACCCAGCATGGTCCGCACCGCCGGGGGCAAGGCCCACAGGTGACGTGAGGCGATGTCGTCAATCCGTTGGCTGGGAGCAATCACCAGCACATCCACCGGGCGCAAAATGGTCTGGCTGCGCACCTCAGGCGGCAGCAGCGACAGAGTCTTGTTGACGCGTTGCATGCGCTCGATGTCGACCGCCAGCGCATCCAGAAAGATGCTGGACATGGCGTGGCCGGCAATCTGGGCCAGTGTCGGGTAATCGGCGGGCCCCTGTCGAACCGACTGCGGCTCTTGCAAGCGCCCGGCCCCGATCACCAAAATGCGATCCGCCCCGAGATGGATGGCGGGCGACATCGGAGCCGCCTGCCGCATGGCGCCATCGCCAAAATAGTGTCGCTGCCCCTGAACGGACAGCGGCACCGCCGGAAAGACGAAGGGGATCGCCGACGACGCCATCAGGTGATCGATGCTGAGTTGGTCGCGCACGCTGATGCGCTGGGATCTCGACCACGGTTCAATCGGCTGCGCGCTATCGTAGAAGGTCACGTGCTCGCCAGAGGTGTAGCTGGACGCCGAAATGGCCACGGCATCAAGGTGCCCGTCTTTCATCAGCCGGGGCAAGCGATCCAGACGAAACAGCCCCGGCAGCAGTTCGCGCAAGGGGTCGTTGTTGAGCAGCGACCGTGGGCGCGCCTTGCGCCAGCGCGCCACAGCCCACCCGAGCGAAAACAAGGTCAGCCATTTGGCCCCGCTGCGGATCACTCCCAGCGAATCGGCCTCATAGACCTGCTCGCAGCGGAAGTCTCGCCAGACCTCGACCATGGCCCGCACCGCCACTTCAAAATGATCGTTGCGACAAGCCAGGGACAAGCCGTTGATGGCCCCGGCCGAGGTGCCGCAGATGATTTGAAAGGGGCTACGCCGGCGTGGCTCGTTGCAGTCCTGACGAATCATCATCAGAGCTTGCAGCACCCCCACCTGGTAGGCAGCTCGAGCGCCGCCGCCAGTGAGGACAAGAGCGGTTTTTCCGGGCGGGTTCATGGCAGGTTATCGACAGGCCACCCCAGGTGGTTTAGCCCTGAATCACGGACGCATCCGCATCAAGGTGGATTTTCCGAACAAGCTTTCGACCAGGTCGACCACCAACACGGCGGTGCGGTTCTGGACATCACGAGCGGGATTGAGTTCGACCACGTCCAGCGAGCCCAAGCGCCCCGAGTCGGCAATCATTTCCATGCACAGCTGGGCCTCGCGGTAAGTGGGGCCGCCACGCACGGGCGTCCCGACCCCGGGCGCGATGTCCGGATCCAGAAAATCAACATCCAAACTGACGTGCAGGTGATCGTCGTCGTCCAATCCCATCAGGGCCTGCTGCACGGCCGCACGCATGCCGTGCTCGTCGAGATGTCGCATGTCAAAGACCTCCAGGCCAGCGGCGTGCACGAAGGCGCGTTCCTGCGGGTCGACGCTGCGGATGCCCAGCAAACGGAAAACCGATGGTGACAGCGCTCCACCTGCCCCCTGCATCATTTGCACCAGCGATTGAGGGCCATGGCCGCACAGGATCGCAACGGGCATGCCATGCAGATTGCCGCTGGGGGTGATGGCACTGGTGTTGAAGTCGGCATGGGCATCCAGCCACAACACCCGAAGCCGGCGGCCTTGCGCCGCACAGTGACGGGCCACGGCGCTGATCGAGCCGACCGCCAGAGAGTGGTCGCCACCAAGCAACAGCGGCATGTGGCCCTGGGTCAGACTCTGGTGAACGGCCTGATGCACCGCCGCGTTCCAGGCTACCGACTCTTGCAGGTGGCGATAGCCTTCGCGTGGAGGCTGCCAGGTGTTGACCGGACCCGCCAGGTTGCCCACATCCTCCACCGCCAGTCCCTGACGCATCAGGGCTTCAGGCAGACCGGCGACCCGAAGCGCCTCCGGCCCCAATGACGCCCCGCGCATGCTGGCACCGATGTCGGTCGGCGCCCCAATCAGACGAACTTTGGCGGCTGTGACGGGCACGGAGCTGGAGGTGTTCATGCCGCCATCTTCCATCAAATCACCAGCCGCAGGCAGAATCCTCGTCGGGTTGCCCCAAACCATAGACCTTCTGCAACGTTGCCCAAGCCTCATCGGCCGTTTCAACGAAACGGAACAGATGCACATCCTGCGGGCTGATCATGCCCGTTTCGACCAGGTGATCGAAGTTGATGAGCTTGGTCCAGAAGTCCTTACCGAACAGCAGCACCGGGCGCTGGCGGCATTTCCCGGTTTGCATGAGGGTCAGGGCCTCAAACAATTCGTCCAGCGTGCCAAAGCCCCCAGGGAAGCACACCAGCGCCACCGAGCGCATGAGGAAGTGCATCTTGCGCAGCGCAAAGTAATGGAACTGGAAGCACAGCTTCGGGGTGATGTAGGGGTTGGGCTCTTGCTCGTGAGGCAGCACGATGTTGAGCCCCAGGCTTTTGCCACCGACCTCGAAAGCGCCTCGATTGCCCGCTTCCATGATGCCCGGGCCGCCGCCCGTCACCACGTAGATCGGCGTCTGCAGCTGGGCCGAATGGTTGGTCACCATGCTGGCAAACGCGCGCGCCTCTTCGTAATAGCGGGCCATGTCCACCCCGCGTTGGGCCAAACGGATGGCGTGATCGCGCGCCGTGCCGGGCGGCAGGGATTCGGCCTCCAGCAGCTTGGCTTTGGCCATGTCCTCCGGCAGGATGCGGGCGCTGCCGAACATCACGATGGTGGACTCGATGCCCTCTTCGCGCTGGATCAGCTCGGGCTTGAGCAACTCCAACTGCATCCGCACCGAACGCAACTCAGGATGCAGCAGAAACTCGGGGTCGGCAAAAGCCAGGTCATAACTGCTGTCAGGCCCGGCATACAGAGAAGGTTTGACCGCGTTGCGTGCGTCTTGAACCGCGGTAGGAAAGTTGCGTTCGAGCAGCTCTTTCGGATTGTTCATATGACAAGGGTCCTGCAGCGAGTGACGCCAGACAGGCGTCTTGCCATCAGTATGCAGCGGGCATTTGGCCCACCACGGCCCGAATTAGCGGGTCAAGCACCCGGAGTTGTGAATTCACCGCACACCAGGCAGGCGGGATCGCGCCGCGCCTGCAAGGACGTCCAGGTCCAGGTGCGCCCATCGAGCATCAGCAAGCGGCCTGCCAGACTCGTATGCGCGACTCCGCCTCCTGGCGCCGAAGGCAGATCGGCCAGCAGCTTGATGGCCTCTCCGGCTTGCATGACGCCCATCATGCCCACCACCGGGGCAAAGACACCCAGCATCGCGCATCGGGTTTCCTCAGGTGGGGCATCCGGCGGAAACAGACACGCATAACAAGGCGAATGCGGCTGGCGCGGGTCAAAGACACTGATCTGCCCGTCAAATCGAACCGCAGAGGCCGATACCAGAGGTTTGGCAAATCGCCGCGACATGCGGTTGATCAACTGCCGAATGGCAAAGCGATCGGTGCAATCCAGAACGACATCGGCTTGCGGCACCCACTCGGCCAGCAGGGCTTCGTCAGCTGTCTGAGCCAGCGCATGAACACGAACATCGGGGTTGAGTTGCCCAATGGCCAGACGGGCGGACAAGACCTTGTGCTGACCGACCCGCTCCGTGGTGTGGATGATTTGCCGCTGCAGGTTGCTGACGTCGACCACATCGGGATCGACGACCGTGATCCGGCCCACCCCCGCGCTGGCGAGGTACATCAGGGCAGGCGCGCCCAGACCACCGGCCCCGATGACCAGGGCATGCGAAGCCAGGAGGCGATCCTGGGCTTCTTCCGACCATTCGTCGAGCAGAAGATGGCGGCTGTAGCGCAGCCGCTGATCGTCGTCCAAGGTCGCGCTCCTGACCCGCTAAGACAAAGCTGTGGGTTAATGAGACTTACTGTCTTCAGCCTTGCGCTCAGTCATGGTTTTGGAGACCACAACGGGCTTGCCTTGAAGCTGGTTCAAAGCCTGCTGCAAGGGGAAGTCGTCGGCACTGCCGTACTCGGGCAATGGCTTGGGTGGCTCTACCTTCTTGGACTCTTCGAGCTTCTTGATGGCCTCTTCACGCTCTTTTTCACGGGCGTCATCCTTGACCTCGGCGCCCTGGCCGCTGGTGATGTGCTTGTCCAGATCGGCCTCACGAACACGCAACGCCGAATACAGGTTGCCATCCGGGCTTTCATCCACCATCACATCGGGCACGATGCCCTTGGCCTGGATAGAGCGACCACTCGGGGTGTAGTAGCGCGCCGTGGTGATCTTCAAGCCGGTGTCAGCAGTCAGCTGGCGCACGGTCTGCACCGAGCCCTTGCCGAAGGTTTGCCCGCCCATGAGGATGGCACGCTTGTGATCCTGCAGCGCGCCCGACACGATCTCGGAGGCCGACGCCGACCCTTCGTTGACCAACACCACCAGCGGCACGGTCTTCAAGGCGGCCGGCAAATGGGCCAGGGGATCAGAGCCGTAGCGGCGCGAGTAGTCTTCTGGGCGCGCCCGGAAGACCGCCTTCGATTCAGGCAGTTGTCCGTTGGTCGAGACGACCACCGAGTCCTTGGGCAGGAAGGCGGAGGAAATGCCAATGGCTCCTTCCAGCAAACCACCCGGATCATTGCGCAGGTCGAGCACCAGGCCCTTCAACTTGGGATCTTCCTTGTAGAGCTTTTCCACCTTGGCGGCGAAGTCTTCCACCGTGCGGTCCTGGAACTGGGTGATGCGAACCCAGCCGTAGCCAGGCGCGACCATCTTGGCCCGCACGCTTTGAACGTGGATTTCTTCGCGGGTGATGGTGACCGGGAAGCTGCGGTTTTCAGACTTGCGGAAGATGGTCAGGGTGACCTTGGTGTTGGGCTCGCCGCGCATGCGCTTGACGGCTTGATCCATGGTCAGGCCTTTGACGAAAGTTTCGTCAATTTTGGTGATCAGATCGCCGCTCTTGAGGCCAGCACGGAAAGCAGGCGAGCCTTCGATCGGTGAAATCACCTTGACCAGGCCATCTTCCATCCCGATTTCGATGCCCACGCCGACGAACTTACCGGTGGTGCCTTCGCGGAATTCCTTGAACGCGGCCTTGTCGAAATACACCGAGTGCGGATCGAGGCCGGACACCATGCCGCTGATGGCATCGCTGATGAGCTTCTTCTCATCGACCGGGTCCACGTAGTCGGTCTTGATCATCCCGAACGCGGCCGCCAGTTGCTGCATCTCTTCCAAAGGCAAGGGTGCAACGGCATTGCGTGCTGTAGCTTGGAATTGCAAGGTGGTCAAGCCACCGGCCAACGCGCCCAGCGCAACCCAGCCGGCAATCTTCAATTTGGAAGTCATGGCGTCAATGTGCCCTATCAGGAAACCTTCAGCAGTATAGGCTCTGACCAACCGGTAACCGGCGGAATAAGAGGCGAGAGACCGGTCTGTTGGATAAATCTGAGATCCCACCGCCGCGATTCAAGTTCCGCCCCCCTAAATTGTGGCGGCTTCGTCACGCTTGCCGTTCGGCGAACGCGCACGTCCGATGCTAAGGTACGCAAACTCTCCACTTTTCACCGCGAAAGACCGTTTTCCAATGCGCCAACCCGCCGTGTCCGCCTCCCCCGTTTTTCAAGGGCTGATCACCTGGATGGCATATACCCTCACGGGCTTGGCATCGATGTGGCTGGCCACCACCGGTTCGCATGTGTCGCAGTTGTACTTGGCCGCTGGCATTGGCTTGGGTCTGACCCTGGGCTGGGGTTTGAGCATGCTATGGGCCGTCGGTGCTGGCTGCGCCAGTGTGGTGCTGATTGCGCAAGGGTGGTTGCACCCGGAACTCAAGCTGGAGGTGGTGGGATTGGAAGCCTTGCTGTCGGGCCTGGGGGCGGCCCTGCAGGCGTGGCTGGGTATCCGCCTGACTGTCGGGCGTGCCGGTCAGCCGCTGCACCTGGATCGCCCTGGCGCGATTTTGCGTTTCCTGGTGCTGGCCGGCCCGATCGCCTGTCTGACCAATGCCGTGGTTTCTGTTCAGACCATGGCGGCGCTTGGCCTGATTCCGGCGCATACCAGCACCGACTACATGGTGCGCTGGTGGGCCGGCGACACCATGGGTGTGGTGCTGACCACCCCCCTGGTGTTGACACTGGTCGGGCAACCTGAAAGCCTGTGGCGCGCTCGCCGCTGGGTGGTCGGTGCACCGATGGTCGCGGCCACCTTGTTGCTGGGAGTCGCCATCCACCAGGTTCAAAACTGGGATCAGGAACGCGAAACGGCCGTGTTTGAACGCGATGTCACGGCCTTGGCAGACGAAGTCAAGTTGAAGCTCAACGGCTACGTCGACGCAATTGAAGCTCTGCATAGTGTTTACCAGGCTTCGGATGACGTCACCGCCGGCGAATTCGCGACGGCGAGCCGGTACTGGCTTCAAACTCTCGACGGCCTGCAGGCCCTGGGTTGGGCTGAGCACGTCACCCAGCCTCAGTTGAACCATTTCGAAGCGCAAGCGCGGGCGGAGGGACTCGTGGGCTACCGTGTGTTCAATCGCGACAGACTGACCGATGAACGCGTACCGGCCGTGGGCAACGAATTCATCGCTTTGCGCTACATCGAACCCAAATTGGGGAATGAGCGGGCCTTGGGCCTGAACATCCTGGGTCTGGACCCAACCCGGCAGGCTTATGAGCAGGCCCTGGCGGCCAATCACCCGGTGGCCACGCGGGGCTTCCTGTTGACTCAGGAGATGGCACGTCAGCTCGGGGTGGTGATCTATCACCCAGTCTATCTGCCTGACCGAGGATCTCACACGAACGGCACCCATGCAGTCATGGGCGCGGTGTTTCTGACCCTGCGCATGGACGACATGGTCCACGCCATGTTGCAAGGCCTGCCGCGCTACTTGAGGGCCTGTCTGTTGGAAAGCACGGATGGGAACGAGGGCGTCAACCTGTTGGGAGGCCCGCCCAACTGTCATCAAAACGACTGGGGACGCCACGCGCGCCATCGAGATGTGCTGCCATTGACCTTTGCAGATCGGTCGTGGCAACTGGTCGTGTGGGCACATGATCCCGTTCCGCTGGTGGGCCGAGGCACCTCGTCGTCGTGGTTGTCGATCGGCGGGGTCATCGCCGCCACAGCCTTGTGTGCGATGCTGCTCGTGATCTCGGGACACACCCAAAAAATCGAACAAACCGTCAAAGAGGCGCGCGAGCAACGCCAGGCGGCAGAAGCGGCCAGCCAGGCTAAAAGTGAGTTTCTGTCTCGCATGAGCCATGAATTGAGAACACCGCTCAATGCGGTGCTGGGTTTTGCCCAGGTCATGGACATTGACGCTCACTCGCCCTTGCCACCGGTTCAGCATCAGCGTCTGAAGCAAATCCAGCAAGCGGGCTGGCACTTGCTGGACATGATCGACGACGTCTTGGACATCTCGCGGATCGAAACCGGCACCTTGCGACTGGCTGCCGAGCCGGTGCCGATGGGGTCGGCCATCAGCCAGGCCTGCGCCGAGCTGCAAGCCCAGGCCAGCAATTTGGGCATCCAGTTGATCTGGCCGCAAGACGTGCCACCCGATTGGGGTGCCCAGGCTGACCCGGCTCGTCTGCGTCAGATCCTGCATACCTTGCTCGACAACGGGATCACATACAACCAGCGCCCCGGTTCGGTCACGGTGAGCGTGTCGCGGCAACAAACCGCAGACGGCCAGGCCAAGATGGTCATCACCGTGAAAGACACCGGGATGGGGATGTCGGAAGAGCAGGTGGCCCAGTTGTTCCAGCCTTTCAACCGGCTGGGACGTGAAAAGCAGGTGCCTGATGGCGCAGGCGTGGGCTTGGCGATCAGCCGCCATCTGGCCAGCCTGATGGGTGGCGAACTAGAGGCCAGCAGCCGCGAGGGTGAAGGAGCGGCATTCACCTTGTCATTGCCAGCCGCACGCATCCAGACCGCCGCCCCTGCCGCACCGGCCCCACGCGCCGAATCACCGGTTGCCCCCTCAGACACGCCCCGCCATGTGCTGTATGTCGAGGACAACCTGGCTAACAGTGAGGTGGTTCGAGCCGCCTTGGCCAGCCGACCGTGGATTCAATTGAGCGTGGCGCCGACGATCGAGCAAGGGCTTGCGGTTCTGCACAATCGCCTGCAAGGACCCAGGCCTGGCTTGATCCTGTTGGATGTGCATTTGCCGGATGCCTCGGGATTGGAATTTCTGCGACTGGTCAAAGCCAACCCCGAAACGTCTGACACCCCCGTCATCATGGTGTCAGCCGATGCCATGCCGGAGCAGATCGAAGCAGCGCTGAAGGCTGGTGCCGCTTGCTACCTGACCAAGCCGGTTCAATTGACTGAACTGCTCAACCAGGTCGATGCCTTGCTGAAAGACACGCCACAGGCATCGGCCTGACCAGCGCCCAGCGGATCACCGAGGGGCGTACTCGGGCACCAGTTCGTGCAAGCGCGCGCGCAGCACCGCGGGGGTCGCGGCCGCATCATCGTCGGCCAAAGCCATCAAGTGGTCGATCCAGCCCGCGGGCAATTCGCCACGCAACTGAGCCAAACGCAACCGGGGATGCGGGGTAGGCAATGTGGTGTCGGCGTCGGCCAGCAACTCTTCGTAGAGTTTTTCACCGGGGCGCAGGCCACTGAAGACGATGGGGATGTCGGCCTCGGTGTGACCGGCCAGGCGAATCAACTCGCGGGCCAGGTCGGCAATGCGTACCGCTTGCCCCATGTCCATCACGAACACCTGCCCGGACTCGGCCAAGGCGGCCGCCTGCAGCACCAATTGCGAGGCCTCGGGGATGGTCATAAAGTAGCGGGTGATCTCCGGATGGGTCACGGTGACTGGCCCGCCTTTGGCGATCTGTTCCTTGAACTTCGGGATGACGCTGCCACTGGAGCCCAACACATTGCCAAAACGCACGGCCATGAACCGGGTCCCCGGGGCTTTGGCTGCCCAGTGCGACACCACCATTTCGGCGGCGCGCTTGGTGGCCCCCATCACATTGGTCGGGTTGACCGCCTTGTCGGTCGAGATCAACACGAAGCGCTGGACGCCATGTTCGGCGGCAGCCTGCGCCACCCTGTAGGTGCCCACGGTGTTGTTGCGCAACGCCATCCAAGCGTTCTCGTCCTCCATCAAGGGCACGTGCTTGTAGGCAGCCGCATGGAACACCAGATCAGGCTGGTACTGCGCAATCACACGGCGCAAGGCCGCCAGGTCTTTGACATCGCCGACCAGGCGCACCAGTTGCACATGTGGAAAGCGCTCGCTGAGATCCTGCTCGACCTGATAGAGGGCGAACTCGCTCAATTCGAACAACACCAATCGGCTCGGGCCGAAGCGGGCAATCTGTCGGCACAACTCAGAACCGATCGAGCCGCCCGCGCCGGTGATCAGAACGGTCTGCCCGCTGATGAGGGTGGACACCGCACTTTCATCCAGCTTGACGGGTTCGCGCCCCAACACATCTTCGGGCTCGATGTCGCGCACGCGGTCAATGCGTGAACGACCATCGCGCAGTTCGTCTGAGGTCGGGACCGTGAGCACCGGCAAACCGGTAGCTGCAGCCAGATCCAGCGCACGCTTGCGCTGAGCCCCTGTGGCCGAGGGCATGGCCAGCACCAGATGGGTAACGTCTTCGAGCACATCGGGATCCGACAAGCGCGCCAGACTACCCAGAACGGTCACACCCGCGATGCGTGCCCCATGCTTTTTGACATCATCATCGAGCAAGCCGACCACGCTCCAGCCGCGGTGCTGGATGCCCGCAATCAGCAGCTTGGCAGCGGCCCCCGCCCCCAACACCAGCGCGCGCTGCCCGGTGACGTCGCCGCCCTCGCGTCGCTGTCGGGCGTGATCATGCAGCAGCCGAATCACCATGCGCGCCAGGGTCAGCGTGATCAGGGTGAACACGGGATGCAAGGCCAGCACTGCACGGGGGATTTCAACCAGTTGTGCCATCAAAACAAGAACGGCACTGGCCAAGCCCGATCCCAGGCAAACCCAGGCCAGGCGCACGATTTCGCTGAAACTGACATAGCGCCAACTGGCTCGCGGCACGCCCAAGGCCCAGGACACCGCGCTGTAAATGGCAATGACGCTCAGCAGCACGCCCGTGTCATAACTCGGTCGCTCGTGAAGCCAGCGCTCCACCCCCAGGCGAAACAGATAAGTGGCATGCCAGGCCACGGCAATCAAGCAGGCATCCACCAGCAAGACCACCCACTGGCGATGCGGGCGCAAGCTGTCGAGGTAACGATTGAAGGCTTTCCACATGATTGAGAACTCGGTCAACGATCAGGGACAAACCAGCCCGTGCGAGATCAGTTGGGCACGGTCGAGTACCCACAAGCTCTTGCGCTTGACCACGACCTGCGGCGCTTGCCAACTCAGCTCGACGTGGTTGCGGGCCGCGTCATCGGGCGCCACCACCATCAGCCGCGGGTATCGGCACAGCCAGGCATGCCATTGCCCAGGGCGCAACAGCAATGTCGATGCCAGTTCGGGATTGAATTCACCGGCATCGAACAGTTCCTTCTGATCGTTGTCGTGCTTGGGAAGTTCCGGGTTGTCCCAGTCACTCACGATGGGAACCGGCGAGGGTAAACGCAGGTAGAACGGCAAGTCATACGCGAACTCATCAAGATACAGCAAGGGCACGCCTTGCTTGAGCAGGGGTTGCACCACCGGCACCATGGGCCGTGTGGAATGTTGGTCGAACCGCACGACGGCGCCGATGAGCCCGACACACAGCAGCGCCGACGCCACCAGGGTGACCACCATGGCCCTCCCAGCGCCGGCCCACTTGCCGCGCGAGCGATTCAGGCCGGCATCAGCCATCAAAAACGCCAAGGCCGGCAGCACCGGCAACACATAGCCCGGCAACTTGGACGCCGGGATCGAGAAGAAGCCCACGATGACAAACAGCCAGACCCACATCAGCGCGGTCAGGCCTTGCGGGCGAGCGGACGGAGCCTCAGGCTCAGGTCGCGACGCCCAGGACCAGATCCAGACTGGCCACCAGGGCAGCGTCAGGCCCACGATCACGGGCACGTAGAACCACACCGGGTGCATGTTGTTGAACCCGGTCTGCATGAAGCGCTGGAAGTGCTGGTAGATGAAGAAGTAATGGAAAAAACCCGGGTACAAGCGCTGCATGGCGACGAACCACGGCGCCGATACCCCCAGAAAGACCACCAGACCTGGCGCCGACAACAGCCAGAGGATGCGACGCCAGCGCCCCGTCACCAGCAACCACAACACAAGCACGCCACCAGGAAGCACCAACCCTATCAAGCCCTTGGCCAGCAACCCCAGCCCGGCCAGGGCGTACGCTCCCCACAGAGCGGCCCGATAGGGCAGGCCGTGCTCGTCCAGCAAGACCGCATGCACCGCCATCAAAATGGTGGCCGTGATGCACCCGGCCACGAGCGTGTCGAGGTTCGCATATTGGGCACCGCCATAGAAAAAGGGCTGGGTCAGCAAGACCAGCGAGGCCCAAAGTGCCCGTTGGGGCCCCACCCAGCGACGCACAAACAGCCACAGAGCCACGGCCCCCATCCAGGCTCCCAGCAGAGACGCCATGCGTGCAGCCATCATGTTCTGCCCCAAGCCTTGGAGGCTGATCCCCGTGATCCAGTAGAACAAGGGCGGCTTGTGAAAAAAGGGCAAGCCATTAAGAGTGGGCGTGAGCCAGTCGCCCGAACGGATCATCTCCCAGGCCACGCCGGCGTATCGGCCTTCATCCGGCACGGCCAAAGGCCGCCAGCCCGCTGTCGCCAACAACCAGACAAACATCAAGAGTGGCCACAGCCAGGTGGAGCGCGAGCGAGTAGATGACACGTCAAAGACCCCAAAACGATCAAAGGGGCACAGTGTAACGAAGCGGATCACGCCCAGCGACGAACCTGCACATTGGCCTGCTGCAGCCACGCGGCCCACGCCGCCGAGGTCAAGACCTGGTACTCCATGGCGCGTGAAGCGACAATGGGGTCGGATGCGGCCCTGTCCGACCCACCAGGCTTGGCGGGATGGCACATCAAGACATCTCCCGGGTCGGCCACTTGCTGCAACCAGCCTTGCCAGCGTCGAGCGTAGCCCGCTGCATCCGCATCAAAGGGGTAGACGCCCAGCAGATGCGAACTGCAGCGCCAACCCTGGCGTTGAACCAGCTGGGCCAGCCGGTTGGCGCCGAGGCGCTCAATGACCCAGGCCTTGAAGGCATCTTGCAATGTGCCATCAGCCCCCGGCTGCCAGGCTGGCGCCCGACAACATCGAACCCAAGGTCGCAAGTCGGTGTTGGCCAGTTTGCTACGCATCACCCGCATCAGGGCCTCACGAACCTGAGGCAATTGGTGCACATGCTGGTGGCCATCGACAAAGTCAGGCACCCGCCCCCAGGCCTCGACAAATCGATCCCACTGCCGGGCAATTTCGATTTGCAGCGCCTGAGGATCCAGACGCCGGCTGTAGGCCTGGCGAATCAGTCGCCCCAGGGGCTGAACGGGCCAGGCAGCTTGAGCAGGGGCCTGGAGGCTTTCGGTCAGGTTGAGATGCAAGCCCACATCGGCCACCCGCTCACCAGTTGGGCCATGGGCATAGGCCGCGGCTTTCAAAGCGGGCGCCGCCTCAGGCCAGGTCGGCCCATCGACCAGACAACTGGTGGCCGAAATTCGTCGCAGCGCGAGCAGATCGAGCACCGCGGCATTGACACCGGCGTGCAGACCAAAGTCGTCCACACACACCACCAGTGGGCGCACGCTCATGTTCCGGTGCGCTGCTGCGACTGCGAATGGGGCGAGTTGTCGGCCGACAAGCCTTGGCCCAGGGCACGCCGGACCACATACACCGGGCGGTTTTTGACCTCTTCGAAGATGCGCGCCACGTATTCGCCCAGGATGCCCAGCGAAATCAACTGGATGCCGACGAAGAACAGCAGGCAGACGATGATGGTCGTCCAGCCGGACACAGGGTTGCCGTGCACAAGGTAATCCTCTGTGATGAAGGCGCCATAGGCAAAAGCCAGTGCGGCCAGGATGAGGCCGACGATGCTGGCGAATCGCAGGGGCCAAGTGGTGAACGCCGTCAGACCATCAATCGAGAACGCCAGCAGCCGCAGGGCGTTGTAGTTGGTCACCCCGCTGGCGCGCTCGGCCGGCTCATAGGGGATCGCCACCGATTTGAAGCCCACCCAGGCATACAGGCCCTTCATGAAACGATTGCGCTCAGGCAGGGATTGCAAGGCGTCAACCACGGCACGGTCCATGAGGCGGAAATCACCGGCGTCCGGCGGCACCTGAAAGCGCGACTTGGCGTTGATCAGTTTGTAGAAGGTGCGGGTGCCCACTTGCTTGAACAGGGATTCGTCGTCGCGGTTGGCGCGCAAGGCGTAGACCACGTCGGCGCCTTTTTGCCAGTGCTGCACCATCTCGGCAATCAGCTTCGGGGGGTGCTGCATGTCGGCGTCCATCAAGACCACGGTTTCACCACAAGAGGCTTCTAGGCCGGCGGTCAGCGCCGCTTCTTTGCCAAAGTTGCGCGAGAACTCGATCGCACGGAATCCGGGGCGATGCGCCCATTGAGCCAGCACCTCGGACGTGTCGTCACGGCTGCCGTCGTTGACCAGAATCACCTCCCAATCCCGGCTGCATTGCGACAGGTGCTCGACCAGCAAAGGCAGCAACAGGCGCAGGTTGGCCGCTTCGTTGTAGCAGGGAATCACGCAACTCAGGGTCGGCAGCTCATTGCGCGGAACCACGGCGAAATAAGGAGTGGAGGCTGGCATGGTAAATCGCATTCAGGGAAGGCGCGCCGATTATCCTCTCAGGATGAGCTCATCCCACCCTTTACCCGCCCTACCCCAACTGCCCCTGGGGCGATACCAGCACCACAAGGGCGGGCTGTACGACGTCCTTGGTGTGGTCCGCCACAGCGAGACGCTGGCACCGCTGGTGCTGTATCGCCCGGTCGAGTCAGACGGCTCACTGTGGGTGCGCCCGTTCGACATGTTCACCGAGCAAGTGCAGATCGATGGCCGGTTGGTGGCTCGGTTTCGCTTTTTGGGCGGCTGAAACTCACCCAAAATCCCAAATGATGAGATAAATCAGGGGTTTTCGCGGGATTGTTCACGCCCGGATCGAGGATAAATGTCTCAGGTGGGGTCGGGCTTTGGTCTGATTCCTCGTGAGTCATTCCTGACGTTCGCAATGCCCTTGATTCCAGTCGAAAACATCGCCAACCAACTCGAGCCAGCGTGGGCTTTCTTGAGTGGGCACCTACGTCATTTCGCGCCAGCTGGAGTGCAAATGCCCAGGGCCGGAGAAACAGAACACCGAGTGGTCTTGCCCGTCAAGCTGATGGACGGACATGGCTTGGTCGCCGTCGGCGTCATGCTTGACGACGATCAGGCTGAAGCAGTGGCTCGCTACATGTTTGGTCAGCCTGAGGGGGAAATTTGCCCGGCTGACCTGCAGGACGCTTGTCTGGAGACCTGCAACGTTCTGGCCAGCAGCGTCATCAAAGGGTATGAGCATCCTGATGTCATCGACATTGGTCTGCCTCAATCCGTGTCAGCACGAACTTACGCTGATTTGCAGAACCATGCCAACGTTCGGGTCACTCTCATGAGTGAAATCGACCATGAACACCGCATTGTCGTTACCGTATTCGATGTAAAAGATCAAAGCGTTCTGGAGTCCTACCTATGAGTGCAACCCCCGAATCCCGGCCGGATGCATACCGCTTCCTGATTGTCGACGACAGCCGCGCCATCCAGGCCATTGTGCGTCGCGTCGTCGAGAGTTGCGGTTATCCCAACGCCGACATCCGCGGAGCCTCAAATGGTGAGGAAGCTCTGCAGATGCTCGAAACTTTCAAGCCTCAATTAGTCATCACTGACTGGCATATGCCGAAAGTATCCGGCCTGGAGTTGCTTCAGGCCATGCGGCAATCCAGCATGACGGACATCAAGGTGGGGTTCATCACCACAGAATCGTCGGAAAGCATGTTGAACCAGGCTCGCACCAATGGGGCCACCTTTGTGCTCAACAAGCCATTCAAAGACGACGTCTTGATTCAGTACGTCAATGAAGCTGTGCCTCTGCCGCAAGCTGCTGCCCCTGCCACTACGCCTAACGCCTCGCCATCCGAGCCAGAGTTTCCCGAACCCGTCGCACGGACGGCAGAGACACCGCAGGCCGCTGCCGATCAAGCTCCAGCGCCTCCCACGGCTCCCACGCCGACAGCACCGGCAAGTGCGATCGCAACGCCCCCCCCCAAGGCGACCCTAGCAAATGCAATGCCGCTGATGAGGACCGAGGATTGCCAACGGCTGGTGCATGCCACTTTGCAAGAGATCCCGTTCAGACTCATTCGCCACGAAGATCTGCACACTAAAGATTTGACGGCGAAAAACCTGATTGGACTGTACGCCGGGCCGAACAAGCCGATTGCAGCGTTGTGTGTGCTCGACACTCATTCGATCTGCATTTTCGGCGGAGGTGCTGGAAAAATGCCACCCCATGTCGTGCGAGCAGCGATGGCCGCAGGCGCTCCAAGCGAGGCCATGGTGCAAAACGCTACCCGCTTCATGCAGACCGCTGGTGCTGTACTGCATCTCGAATCGGCGACCGGGGCAATTCCTCTATCGCGAACCAGCCTGGTTCCGCAGAATTTCAAGAAACTGGAGGAGTTGCTGCAGAAAAATTCGGGCAGCGCCCACTTTCGCATTTCTGTACCGGGCTACGGCGAAGGTCGTTTCTCGTTCCTTGCCGTTTGAGAGACCCAGATGCAGATCGAACAACTGGCAATCCTCTTTGTCTTTGTTGGCAACGCCGCCTCCATCGTGATGCTGGCTTTCATGCTCTACAAGATTTCCAAGCAAACTGAAGCCACTCACACCCTACTGGCTGGAGGTACACAAGACCTCATGGATGCCGGCAAGCGCTTGCGTGACGCCCTGAAATCAACTGATCGTTTGGTGGATCGGCTCACGGACATGAACAACCGGGCAGACACCTCAACACCCCCCCCCGCTCCGAGCGAAGTGGACGAACAGTTCCGCAAAATCGAGGCCATGATTCAGGACCTGTCGTCTGATCGCCGATACGAAGACCACGGCAAATTTCTTGAAGACATCAAGGGCTTGCTGGACTCCTTGACTGGAGTAAAGCCAGAGGGGTTATCTCAGTGGCGCGACGATCACCAGAATAAGCTCGAGACTGCTCAGGTTCAACGAAATCGCATGGCCACCGAGATGGAAGCGCTCAAGGGCCGACTAGACGACGCTAACCGAATCATTCAAGAGTTACGACGCTCGGTTCGCTTGGCCGAAGCTGCCAGCCAGTCGACGGATGCGCTCCGTGCCAGCCTGGATCAGCACCAACAATTGCTGGCTCGGGCCAAGGAAAAGGCACAACAAGCCGAAGCGCGGTGTGCGACTCTCAGTCGCGAAATTGAATTACTGGAGGCCGAAGCTGGCCGAGGCGATGGCAAGAGTGACCGCCCCTCGACATCGGCTCTGCGCCGTCAACTGGACGAGGTCACGCGAGAGCGTGACGGCATGAAGAACCAGCTGGATCAGCTGCGCGACATGATGCAACGCACCCTGGTAGAAAAAGAATTCATCGAAGAAAAACTGTTGGATCTGGATGCCGCAGCGTACTCGTCTCGAGCATCAACCACCGCCCCCGATTCCCAACTCCCTCAGGGCTGAAGGCGACTCAATCACCACGTCGCTGATCGGACGCGCCACACACGGCAGGATCCAACCCGCCTCTCGCTCGTCGACACTCACCCCTGGCCACTCGATGCTGTAGACCACCTGCCCGCTGATCAGGCGGCACAGGCAGGTTCGGCAGGTCCCGTTGAGGCAGCTACTGGGCAAACGAATCCCAGCGCGCCGAGCCGCCTTCCAGATCGACACGCCAGCCGGCACCGGACAGACCCATCCCTGGGGTTCAATCCGCAACTGAAAAACCACTGGATTCGTGACCATCCCGAGAGGATAGCGCCCCTCGTTGAATGCGTGTTTTCCCGACCCCAATTCGCGTGATCTACCGAAAACCCGAAGTGATACAAACATCACAATCCTGCACACTTCATGCTGTGTCGTAGCGACACCCCTTGTGCCGAGAAGTATTCCTGAATACCCGCTGGAGAAAACATGACATCGTATGTGCTGGCGGCAGCTTGCACGATGACCGTGATGGACTTCCATCGAAGAGGCTGGCCTGTCGCCCCCTACAGCAAGCTTTGAACACCCGGAGCACCACCACATGGCCCAACCCCACTGGCATTCCTTGCGCTTGGCCGCATTGGCCTCCGGCCTGTGTTTGTTTGCCTTGATGGTGCTCTCGTTGAGCACGGGTGCGAATCAACAGCATTTCGAGCAGGTGATGGCGCCGCAGGTCTACGCACACGACCTGTTGGCACAAGCCGCAGGGCTGCGCTGGATCATCGCGCTCGACGACGTGTTCATCGCGTGTTACATGACGGTAGGAATTCTGTTTGCGCGGCAATTGGTGGGCCCAACCGCCCATGCCTTGCGGCCGTGGATCGTGGGCATGAGCGTGGCCGCTGGGGTGCTGGATTTTCTAGAGAATCATCACATTCTGGCCATGCTGCATCAAGCCCAAACCGGTGGGGTGCCCGATTACAGCTATCTGGTTTTGCGAGAGAACCTCAGCGCCATGAAGTGGTTGCTCGGCCACTCGGCGTTCTTCTTGGTGGGCTGGTGCTTGCCCACGCACTCCATTCCGCTCAGGTTGTTTCAGTGGGCCTTGTTGTTCGTCCAGTTACCGATCGGCGCGCTGACACTGACGGTGCAGGACCCAGCATGGGCTCCTGCGCTGAATTTGATACGCCTGATCAATGTGATGATGGGATTCTTTCTGGTGGCATGGTTGTTTCCCAGCCCCCCAACTGAGCCACAGTGAGCGACAACTCGTGCGCCAGAATGGCCAGCGCCCGCTCTACCCCTGCCTGCCCTGCGGCGGCCACGCCATACATCATCGGGCGGCCAGCAAACACAAAGTCGGCACCCAGGCTCATGGCTTTCACGATGTCGCTGCCACGGCGCACACCACCATCCACCATGAGCTTGATGTCCGCGCCCACCGCTTGCCGAATCAAGGGCAGCTGAGTCAGCGCGGCTGGCGCGCTGTCGAGCACGCGCCCACCATGGTTGGACACCCAGATGCCATCGACCCCGGCTTCAGCAGCCAGCTTGGCATCGGCTTCATGCAAGATCCCTTTGACAATCAGCTTGCCGGGCCACAACTCACGGATGCGGGCCAGATCCTGCCATGTCTGCGTGAAGGGGATTTGCGAAGTGAACAGGTCCGCAATCTGTTTGGCCGACGCGCCTGCTGGCGCGTAAGGTGCCCAGTTCTCAAATCGAGGCAAGCCGTGCCGGACGAAGCGCGCCAGCCACAAGGGGTGGCACAAGGCATTGGCGATCGCCGACAAGGTGGGCTTGACCGGGGGCACGAAGCCATTGCGGGCATCGCGTTCTCGGTTGCTGTGCACGGGTACGTCGACCGTGAACACCAGGTTCTGCACCCCCACCTCGATCGCGCGGCGCAACAGGCTTTCGGTCACGCGTGCATCGCGTGAGACATAGAGCTGAAACCAGGTGGACTGCGGAGCCACGCGCATGACCGCTTCGGTCGAAGCGGTGCCCGCCCCCGACAACACAAAGGGCACGCCGGCCTGTTGCGCCGCGCGCGCCAGCATCAGATCGGCGCCATGTCGTGCGAATCCGGCCAGGCCGGTCGGCGCAATGCCCACGGGCAGGGCGTACTCCTGCCCCCACAGGGTTCGCGTCAAAGACACCTGCGACACGTCCACCAGATACCGGGGCACCAGCGTGATGGCATCCCATGCCTGCCGGTTGCGTGCCAAGCAGGTTTCGTCTTCAACCCCGCCCTCGATGTAATCCCACACCAATCGGGGCAAATACCGCTGCGCCGCCCGGCGAAGGTCTTCGATGCTGTGGCAACGTTTCAGGTTCGTCATGAACGCTCACTGGATGGGTGACGAATCCGCCTCGACCTGATCCAGCAGGGTGGCGAATTGTTGGGCCCAGGTGTGCACGTCACCGGGCCAACGTGCCGACAAGTATCGGCCATCCTGTACCACCCAGGCTGGCCGACTGTCGCTTGCCCGGTCTCGGAACAAACCCGATGTCTTGCGCCAGTGATGGGGGGCGTGATCCGGCACATCGCAGAAATCGGCGTCTCGGGCCAGGGACCGCTTGACCTCGGCTTCCACGCTCCAGTAGCCGGGTGGATCTGCTGGCCCTTCTTCGTAAGTGCGGTAGTAGGCGGGATCCCAAAAGCGCGCGAACCAACGCGTGAGGTTCCAGGCTGAACGCTCCATGGCCCACGTCAGGGCAGTGGTGCGACGGCCATACAAGACCGACCGACCGGTGATGGCCGAGCGAGCGCGCGCGGCCAACAAGACGCCATGGCATACCGCCGCCACCGGGCGGTGCTGACCTTGTGGATCCCGATGATCGAAAAAGCTCGCCACCAGACTTTGCAGACAAGGGCTTTCCAGGTAAGTGCGCATGCCCTTGGCGTGTCCACCTGGCAAGACCAATGCGTCAAAAGGCTGTTGCGCGTGGCGACTCGCCGCCTGGTCATAGCTGAAGGGCGACTGATAGCGCGCCGCTTGAATCATGGCGGCATGCGCTGCGCGCGCTGGCGCCTGCGCTCTCAGCATCCGGCCGATCAAGCGCACCCTTTTCAAGCCCGGCATCCAAGCCCAGGGATCGAGACCCTGGCCCGACAGCATCAGGGGATCAGCCTGCGCGGGCTGCCCATCCGGCGTGGCGAACCACACCGTGTGCCCGGCGTCGGTCAGGATCTGCCACGCCACCCCGGCTTCCGTGGGGTCGTAATCACGACCAGGCAAAGGCATCAAGATGTTCATGATGTGGCCTCCACCGTCAGCGTCAACTGCCCCAAGCCGGTGGCCTGCATCTGCACGGTGTCACGAGGATGCAAGAAGCGCGAAGTGCGTTGTTGCCCACGCCAAGCCGTCTGGATGGCTCGGGCGCGCGGCAACCATTGCCCGACCGCCTGTTTGAAACGCGACACCTGCAGGGCGATGCCGCCCGGGGTGCCAGTCAGGATGAGATCCCCTCGGCGCAAGAGGCCGTCTGGCGCGTGCTGTGCCACACACGCCAACAACTGCGCTGGCGATAAGCGCAGATCAGGCAGGCGCGCCCGCTGACGCAGTTGACCATTGACATGCGTCGTCAATTCAACATCAGGCCACATCTCTGCATGTGGCTGCGGCGGAACCCAAACGGCGTCCGCCACCGGCAGAAAGCCTGGAAAGCTCTTGGCTGCAGACCAGAATGGCAACGGCCGTGCGGCTTTCCAGCCAGCCATCTGGATGCTACGAACCGTCACGTCGTTCGCGAGAAAGTATCCCCAGCGAGGCAAGCGGCACCCGCCTCCGGCGCGCCAGTCCTCCAACATCAGCAGACCGATCTCGACTTCATAATCGAGCAGCAGGGGCATGGGTACAGCAGCCAATCGGTCAGCCAGTGCAGGATCGAGCTGACGCAGGCAAGCACGAAGCGTGTCTTCATCCGGTGCCCTGATGACGGTGGCTCCCGGGCTGGGTTGGCATACCTTTTCGAACACCACTGGCGGGGTGCTCTGATGGGTCTCGCGGGCGTGCTCGGCATACGTCAAACCCATGGCCCAGACACGAGGCGCTGGGTTCAAGCCAGAGGGGAAAAGATCTTGCCAAGGTTGGGCGGGTCCTGGTGATGTCATGCCAATCGCTTGCTGGGGAGATGGTGAACTGATATTGTGAGCAAAAGCTCATTTTCAGCAACTCGCATTTTTCCCATGCCTGCCGCTCGCTCCAACGTCCCTCGCAAACTGCCTCGGCAAGAGCGCTCACGCGCCACCGTGGACACCGTACTGGACGCCGCGGCTCACATTTTGGTGAACGATGGGTACGAGGGTTTCAACACCAACCGGGTGGCTGAGCGAGCGGGCGTCAGCATAGGCTCGCTCTACCAGTACTTCCCGAACAAGGCCGCTTTGCTCACTGCCTTGAGGCAACGCCATGCCCAAGAGATGAGTGAACTGGTCGGCGCGCGCACACACGGTGCCGCCCAAGCCTCCTTGAAGCAGGCCATTGAACAAGTGGTGGCAGGCGTGATCGAGGCACATCGACTGCACCCGCGCCTGCACCAGGTGCTGGAGCAAGAAGTCCCCCGGCAAACACAACAAGCCAGCCCCACCGATTGGGAAGCTGGCTTGCGACTTCAATTGATGGGGCTATTGGCCCAGCACCGAGAGCAGCTCGCCGTGATCGATCTGTCGACCACCAGTCTGGTGTTGATTCGCCTGGTGGATGCGCTGGTTCACGCAGCCTTGATCCCCGATCCGCAAGGTGTGCCGGCCGCGGCCATCGAAGGCGAGATCAGTACAGTGGTGTGGCGCTACCTGACCGGGCGGCGCTGAACTCAGCGCAGATTACCGGTATGGCCCAGGGAGTAACGTCCTGGCAGAGGCCACACTGTCAAACCATGCGGCTCCATGCCGACTTTGATCTCACGCATTTGCCCGTTGGTGGTGTCAATCCGATAGACCACGTCATCGAAGCGACCAGATAACCACAACCAGCGGCCGTCGGCGCTGACGTTACCCATGTCGGGGCTGCCGCCGCCCGGCACCGGCCACTGCGCCACCACCTTTTCGGTGGCGAAGTCGATCACAGAGACACTGCCCTTGCCGTGTCTGGGCCCGTGAATCTTGTGCGAACCGCGGTTGGCCGCATACAAGCTCTTGCCGTCGCGGCTGGGATACAGGCCGTGGGTCGCGACCCCGGTGGGGATGAAACCCACCTCCTGGAAGGCATCGCCGTCGATCACGTGCACGCCATCGGCCTCCATGTCGGCCACGAAAAAGCGCTTACCGTTGGGTGACACCCGCACATCCTGCGGCATGCCTTTGCGTGACGTGCAGATTTCACTGGCCACGGGGCCCGCCAGAGACGGCACCTCTTTGAAGCGCGTCTTGGGCATCTTCAGCTTCAGATAGCCCACCACCGAGCGGTGCACCAGATCGATCTTGGCAATGCTGCCATCGAACTCGCAAGTGAAGATGGCATAGCGACCATCTATCGAAAAATCGGCGTGGTTGATCCCGCCACACTGGGGCACCTCGATGGCGTACTGCATGGCCATGGTCTTGGGATCACGAAAATCCAGGCGATGACGCGCCTCGGCCACCACGATGGCCGACTTGCCGTCCGGCGTGAAGTACAGGTTGTAGGGGTCGTCCACCGGCACAGCTTGACCCGGTTTGCCAGTACGCGGATCAATGGGGGTCAGGCTGCCCGATTGGCGACGCTCGGCATTGTTAGCCACCCACAGCGTGCGCAGATCCCACGAGGGCACGATGTGCTGGGGAGACTCGCCAACCTTGAAGCGATCGACCACCTTCATGGTTTCGGGATCAATGACCGAGACGTCGTCAGAGCGCAGATTGGGCACATACACCCGCACCAGATCCCCTTTCAGGGCGGGGCTGACTTTGCCAGGCGCCGTTTCGCTGTAAAGGTTGCGCGGATCCAGCACCGGCGGCATGCCCGCCACCGTGGCCACGGGTGCCGTGGCACCCCCCGGTTGGGCTGCCGGCGCAGAAACTGCTGACCGAACGAAAGCGTGCGGCGCCAGCCACGCCGCAACGGCGGCCACGCCGCCCAGAATCAGCACTCGAACTGTTGTCTTCATGAAAGTCTTGGTGTGTGGGGCCAGCACTCAGTGGCTGCCAGCCAACTCCCTGATGGCTTCAACGGATGAGGCCACGATTCGGTGGACACCCATTTGCCCCAGATCAGCCGTTGCGCGGCGCGGATCACCATAAACCCCCTCAGATGGGGTCCAGGGGCGGCTTGCACGCAGGGCCTCCTGGCGCACCGACTGCGGATCAACGGCCAGGCTCAGCGAGGTGTCGGCCAGGCCGGCATGGGTGCCGATTTCGGCCTCGCTGTGGCCCTTGGTTTTGAGATCGGCCACATAGCCCTGCTGGGTGACGTCATAGTAGGTGCGCAATGCCACCACCCTGGCCGAGCCGAGCTTGGCCCCAGGCTGACTCAATTTGGCCGCCACCCGCGCCTCGCTTTTTTGATAGCCACCGTGATCGCCGAGGAACACCACGGTACGAAACCCGTGTTGAATCAGGCTGCGCGCGGCCCCCTCCAACATGCCTTCAAAGGCGCTGTCGGGGATGGAAATGGTTCCGGTGAAGCGCATGTGGGCAGCTGGCGGCCGGATCGACCCTTCTGGCACGTAGCTGATCACCGGGGCCACCACGGCGTCACCCAGTTGCCGGGCAATCATGCCGGCCAGCGCACGCGCCCGGGCATTGTGCTTGCCCAAGGTCATGACTGGCCCGTTCTGCTCGGTCCCACCAATCGGGATCAACGCAATCGTGGCCCCCTGTGCGATGCGATCGCGCAATTCTGGCGAGGTCATGTCTTCCAGGTAGACCGAGGCTGGCGCCGACGTCGCGGCCCAGGTGCAACTCGACACCGCCCACCCCAACAAGAGGCTGGCCATGCCACGCCGCCACATCACCTTGATTGTTGCCACCTTCGCCTCCTAACGTTTGCGCAAGGTCGGCAGTGTAATCAAGCCCGCATGTCGAGCAGGAATCCCGTCATCTGATCTTGCGTCTTGATGACTTTCAAGTTGGCGATGTACTCGTAACTCGCGGCCTTGTGTTGCACCAGGTCGTTGGCCAGTGCATCGCCCTCGGCAGCCGAAAAGCTCAGGGTGGTTTTGACCCCACCCAGGGCGGCCTCGGCGGCTTGAGACACTTGCTGACGCCGGAAATGGGCCGTCTGCACGTTGGCAACGTTGTGAGCCGCGACATCCATGCGAAGGGAGGCCGCGTTGACGCCCGTGAGGGCGATGGCAGAAGCTGAGCTCATGATGGATCACCTCCATACCGGTTTTCGTCCGCCCTAACCTGAGCTTGAGCGCCCACCGGGCCGCCACGCGTACAAACCGGTGCCAAATCACAACTCCTGCACAAGATGGGCCTGACACCTATCGCAACGGCAGCCTCAGACCTACAATTTCTTCAAACCTCAAGGCTTTGACATGGACACCCAAAAAATCAAACAGACCCTGCAACAGTTGCATGCCCAACTGGAGGCAGGTGATCGCCCCGATCCCGAACTGCGCGCGTTGCTGCAAACCCTGGCTCAAGACATCCACCAGGCGTTGGATACCGACCAGCCCGCAACCGACGAAGACGACACCCTGGAAGACCGGGCCCGCGAAATCTCGGCCAAGTTTGCCGCGCAGCACCCTTATCTGGAAGCCACGCTGCGTGATTTGATGGACGGTTTGGGCAAGATCGGTATCTGATTGCAGGGCTCTGGCACCCTGACGTCATTTGTCAATCATCGGCCGTTTGAAATCGGCAAGATGCGCGCATTGACGATCAGACCAAGAGCACTGCCATCATGCGACGCTGGAACGGCTGGGGCGACACCCACAACTCCGAACCCCTGAAACCCGAGGCCCTGGCCTTTCTGCGCGAGGCCATCGGCCCGGCCACGCCGCCTACCGATGCCAGTTGGGACCAGGCCCTGGCCCAAGTGGCGCAGCAACCCTCCCGACTGCCCCTCCACCCCCAGATCGACGCGAGTGCCGAAGCTCGCCTGCGTGCCAGCTTTGGTCAATCGGCCTGGGATTGGCTGCGCCTGCGCTTTGGTGTGCTGGGCCGCGTCACTGACGGTGTGGCTTTCCCTGAGACCACGCAGGATGTACGCGATCTGTTGAGCTGGGCCAAGCAACACGGCGTGCACGTATTGCCCTGCGGCGGCGCCACCAGTGTGGCGGGGCACCTCACCCCTGTGGGCGACAAGCCGGTGCTGACCCTGAATCTGACGCGCATGATGCGTCTGGTCGCGCTCGATCCGGTTTCGCAAATTGCCACCTTCGAAGCCGGTGTGACCGGCCCCGATCTCGAATCCCAACTGCGAGCCCAGGGCTTCACCTTGGGCCACTTCCCGCAGAGCTTTGAGCTGTCCACCCTGGGCGGCTGGATCGTGACCCGCTCATCGGGCCAGCAATCGGCACGCTATGGGCGCATCGAAGCGATGTTTGCTGGCGGCACCCTGGTCACTCCCGATGCCACCGTGATGTTGCCCACCTTCCCCGCCTCGGCAGCGGGCCCAGACCTGCGCGAGTGGATCATGGGATCAGAAGGTCGCTTTGGCGTGTTGACCGAGGCCAAGGTACGCGTGACCCGCCTGCCCGAACAGGAAGACTTCATCGGGGTGTTCTTCCCCTCCTGGGAACTGGCCCAGAAAGCGGTGCGAGAACTGGGCCAAGCGCGCCTGGGGCTGTCGATGCTGCGGCTATCCAACCCGGTGGAAACCTTCACCACTTTGAAGATGGCCGGGCACGCCAACGCCATCGGCTGGCTGGAACGTTATCTGGCCCTCCGCGGCGTGCGACAGAACAAGTGCCTGATGATGATGGGCCTGACCGGCAGCCGCGCGCACGTCAGCGCCATGAAACGGTTGGCCTTCGACATCATCCGTGCCAACCGCGGGGTGTCCACCGGCACGGTGCTGGGCCAGAAATGGGCCGCCAAGCGATTCCAGAACGTGTACCTGCGCAACAGCCTGTGGGAAGCGGGCTACGCGGTCGACACGATGGAAACCGCCTGCGACTGGCCCCGCGTGACCGCGATGATGAACGCCATGGAAGAGGCCGGCCGCCAAGCCATGGCTGCCCATGGCGAGAAAACCCATTGCTACACCCACCTCTCACACGTCTACCCGCAGGGGTCGAGCGTGTACTCCACCTTCGTCTACCGCATCGGGTCGGACTACGACAGTGCCCTGGCTCGCTGGCAAGCGTTGAAGACGTCCATCGGCGATGCGATTGCCGCACACGGCGGCACCATCACTCACCAACATGGCGTGGGCAAAGACCATGCACCGTGGTTCTTGCGTGAAAAGGGCCCCGCCAGCGTGGCTGCGATCGGGGCGGTCATGCACGAATGGGATGAGCAGGGTGTGATGGCGCCGGGCAATCTGCTGGGCGACGCCTGATGAGTGACTCGGTCGACATCCTGGTCATCGGCGGCGGCATCACTGGGGCGGGCATCGCGCTGGAAGCCGCTCGGCGCGGGGCTTCCGTGTTGCTGGTGGAGCAGAAGGACTTTGCCTGGGGCACTTCCTCGCGCTCATCCAAGCTGGTGCATGGCGGCCTGCGCTATCTGCGCGAAGGGGCCATCGGTTTGACGCGGGAATCGGTGCTGGAGCGCCGCCAACTGCTGCACGACGCGCCCGGCCTGGTCGAGCCACAACGCTTTCTGATCGGCCATTACCGAGGGCGCTCACCGGGTCAAGCCCTGATGCGGCTCGGCCTGGCGGTGTACGACCTACTGGGTGGCGAGCGTCACCGTCACGCGGTCGATGCCGCCGGTTACGCGCAACTGGCCCCTCATACGCGACAGGACGGACTGCTTTCGGGATCGGGTTACCTGGATGCCAAAACCGACGATGCCCGTCTGGTTTGGCGTGTGTTGGAGGAAGCCCGGTCGCATGGAGCCCAGATTCGCAACTACACCCAGGTCGATCAACTGATCCTTGAGCAAGGCCGCGTCCGGGGGGCCCATCTGCGAGGCGAAGATGGGCAGACCGCAGACGTTCGCGCACGCTGCGTGATCAGTGCCACCGGCGTGTGGGCCGATCGCCTGCGCCAGAGTCTTGGGCAAGCGCCCAAGCTCAGGCCCCTGCGCGGCAGCCATCTGCTGATCCCCTTGTGGCGATTGCCAGTGGCGCAGTCGATCAGCCTGTTTCATCCGCGAGATGGCCGCCCGGTGTTTGCCTACCCCTGGGAAGGCATGGCCCTGGTGGGCACCACCGACATCGACCACCCGCATGATCTGAATCAGGAACCAGGCATCACCTCGGACGAAATTCAATACCTGCTGGAGGCGGTACAACACACCTGCCCTCACCTTAACATTGAGGTGAAGGATGTCGTATCGACCTATGCTGGCGTGCGACCCGTCGTGTCCAGCGGCGCGGCCGATCCATCCAAGGAGACGCGAGACCACATCGTGCTCAACGAACAAGGCCTGATCACCGTGACCGGGGGCAAGCTGACCACCTTCCGCGCCATTGCGCTGGATACTTTGAAACACGCCGCCAAGGCCCACCCTGAATTGGGCCTGAAGTGGGATGAGCACCCCATCCTGTCTCCCAACCCAGCGGGCCCGACGCTGTTGAAGCTGGAACCCGTGGAGCAGGAACGGCTGCTGGGGCGCTACGGCGCCCGTGCCGAATCCTTCGTCGCCAGTGCCGACCCACGCGATTGCGTGGCCATGGCCGGCACCCGCATCTGGTGGTCCGAATTGGCCTGGATTGCCCATCATGAATCGGTGCGCCATCTGGATGACTTGCTGCTGCGCCGCACCCGCCTGGGTCTGATCCTGCCAAGAGGGGCACAAGACCTGCTGCCTCAAATCAAGCATCGCGTTCAACCCGCGCTGCAATGGGATGAGGCCCGATGGGAGCACGAATGCGCCCGTTACGCCGAACTGATCGCCCGCTGCTACAGCCTGCCCTCTTCCCTCAAGGAGCGTCGCGCATGAGCCGCCCTGATGATCTGCTGCTGTCGATCGACTGCGGCACGCAAAGTGTTCGCGCCATCCTGTTTGACCTCGCGGGCAACGTGGTGGGCAAATCCCAAGTCAAGTTCGACGACTACGTGGTGCCACAACCCGGCTGGCTGGAACACGATGTAGAAGGCTTCTGGCAGGCCACGGCGCAGGCTTGTCAGAGTCTGTGGCAAGAGCACGGCGCGCTGAAGCCAGCCCTGCGCGGCGTGTCGGTCACCACCCAACGTGGCACCATCATGCCGGTGGACGCTCAAGGCCAGGCCCTGTATCCCGCCATCATCTGGCTTGATCAGCGCAACGCCACGCGCTTGCCGCCCATCGGGGCACACTGGCGTACAGCCTTCCGGGCGATCGGTGTGCGCGACACGATCCAGTACTTTCAGAAAGAGGCCGACGCCAACTGGCTGGCCGAATTCCAACCCGACATCTGGGCCAAGACCCACAAGTTCCTGCTGCTGTCAGGCTTGTTGAACCATCGCCTCACGGGTCGCTTTGTCGACTCGGTAGGCTCGCAGGTGGGCTACATCCCCTTCGATTTCAAACGACAGCAATGGGCGCCTCGCTGGGATTGGAAATGGCAAGCCCTGGCGATGGAGCCACGGCATTTGCCCGAGCTGTACCCCGTCGGTAGCCAGCTCGGTCAGATCACCCGCCAAGCCGCCGAGTTGACCGGCATCCCGAAAGGGCTGCCCGTGATCGCAGCGGCGGCCGACAAGGCCTGCGAGGTGCTGGGCTCAGGCTGCCTGGGCCCCAACATTGGCGGCCTGTCGTACGGCACCACCGCCACGATCAACATCAACTCGCAGAAGTACCTGGAGGCCCTGCCCCTGGTGCCGCCCTACCCTGCGGCCCTGCCCGGCTACTTCAGTTGCGAGGTGCAGATCTTCCGCGGGTACTGGATGGTGCGCTGGTTCAAAGAGCAGTTCGGGCACAACGAAATGCTGGCCGCCGAACAAACCGGGATCGTGCCCGAAGCCTTGTTCGATGAGATGGTGGCCACCGTGCCGCCCGGCTCAATGGGCTTGATGCTGCAACCGTACTGGTCTCCGGGCATCCGCCACCCCGGCCCCGATGCCAAAGGCGCCGTGGTCGGCTTCGGTGACATCCACACCCGCGCCCACTTGTATCGCGCCATTCTGGAAGGGCTGGCCTACGCCTTGCGTGATGGGCAAGAGCGACTGGAAAAGAAAACCCGCACCCCCATGACCGAGTTGCGTGTCTCGGGGGGCGGCTCCCAATCGGACGCCGCCATGCAGTTGACCGCCGACATCTTCAACCTGCCGGCCTGTCGCCCTCACACCTATGAAACCTCGGGGCTGGGCGCCGCCATTGACACGGCGGTGGGGCTGAAGCTATACGGCGATTTCGACTCAGCGGTGCGCGCGATGACCCGGGTTCAGCGCGTGTTCGAACCGATCGCGGCCCATGCTGATCTGTACGACCAGCTATACAACCGGGTCTACAAACACATGTACGAACGACTGGCACCGCTATACAAAGAGATCCAATCGATCACGGGATACCCCAAGCTCGACTGAGATGAAGGTCGGGGGCAAGCCGACTAAGATCTCCGCATGGCCCGCTCCCGCCGACATCCGCTGCATGCTTTTTTTGCGCGATTCATCCGCAGTCGCGCCATTCACCGTCACGACCATCGGCGGTCGATGCTCGAAACGCTGGGCGGCACGGCGCACGAACGTGCAGTCCCCGCTCACCAGGCACAGGATCTGCGTCAGGCCGCAGCACAAGCGCCACAAGCCCTGTTCGAGCACCTGAACAGCAGTCCACAAGGGATGTCGGCGTCGCAGGCTGACACGATTCGCTCGCACACCGGCGGCAACGACATCGATCAGGAACAGCCCTTGGCCTGGTGGCAATTGCTGTGGCAGTGTTATCGCACCCCCTTTGATCTCTTGCTCAGCCTGTTGGGCGTGGTGAACTTTCTGACAGGCGATCTGCGGGGCACCCTGGTGATTGGCAGCATGGTGTGCCTGTCGGTTGATCCCGGCCGACTGCCGCATCTTGCAGGCCAAAGACCTGTTCGTGGCACAAGCGGCGATGACAGTTGAATCACTGCCTGTCGAGAAATTCGCGCACGAGGCCGACGCCCACCAGCGCAACCCGATGGAGCTCGACAACATCGCGTTCATGAGCACCAATGTGGTGTCGGGCACGGCCCTCGCCCCGGTGGTAGCCACTGGCCACCGAACCTACTTCGGCGCGCTGGCTCAGCGTCTGGCCAGCCTGAAGGTGGTGGTCAAGCGCCTGGATGCGATCCAGAACTTCGGCGCCATGAATATGCTGTGCACCGACAAGACGGGCACACTGACCCAGGACAAGATTGCCTTGGCCCGCCACACCGACGCGTGGGACCAGACCTCGCGCGAGGTACTCGAACTGGCCTACTTGAACAGCTACCACCAGACGGGCTTGAAGAACATGCTCGACGTGGCGGTGCTCGATCAAGCGCAACTGCACCACGAG
The DNA here is from genome assembly GCA_028864885.1 of Burkholderiales bacterium. Classification (GTDB taxonomy): domain Bacteria; phylum Pseudomonadota; class Gammaproteobacteria; order Burkholderiales; family Burkholderiaceae_C; genus Aquabacterium. The sequence goes on from JAGWLR010000010.1 coordinate 39,041, forward strand.
CTGCAAGCCAGCACGGCTTACACCAAGGTCGACGAAGTGCCATTCGATTTCGAACGGCGCGCATGTCCGTGGTCGTGGCCCATGAAGGGCGCCACCTGCTGATTTGCAAGGGTGCTTTGGAAGAGGTGCTGAATGTCTGCAGCCAGGTGCGCCGCGATGCGCAAGACCTGAATCTCACGCCCAGTGTGCTGACAGGCGACAACGAGTGGGTGACTCGCAAGGTGTGTCTTGACGTCGGGCTGACATCACCAGCCTGCTCAGTGGCTCAGACCTACAGGACATGCGCCACATCGAGCTGGCAGCGGCCTTGTCCAGCCATAACGTGTTCGTCAAGCTCACCCCCGAGCACAAAGAGCGCATCGTGCGTCAACTGCGAGAAATGGGCAACGTGGCTGGCTTCATAGGCGACGGCATCAACGATGCCCCGGCCTTGCGTGTGGCTGACATCGGCATTTCAGTGGACACCGCGGTCGACATCGCCAAAGAGGCCGCCGACATCATTCTGCTGGAAAAGAGCCTGAGGGTGCTGAGCACCGGGGTGGCTTTACCGATGGGGCCCTGGGCCGCTTACTTCCCCTTCCTCGCGGCCGTGCTGACGGGCTATGTGGTGTCGGCCCAGATGATGAAGCGTATCTACGTGCGGCGCTTCGGCTGGCAGTGAGCAGTCAAGCACGCGGCTGGCTGGCCAACAATCCTGCCAGGAACACATCCAGGCCCACATCCACCGCAGCCTCAGGCTTGCGGCCTTCCAGCAAGTCAGCCTTGTCCAGTTCGACCAGGCCGTGCAGATAGGCCCAGAACGTCATGGCCAGATCTTCCGCCTTCCAGGGGCCTTGAATCCCCTCGACCAACGCGAGCATGGCCGCCCACAACTGCTTGTGGCTGTCGGGCTCGTCTTCCTCGTCTTTGCAGTAGCGCATCTTCAGCGCATACAGCGCGGGCTGCTGCCGCGCAAACTTCAGGTAGGTCTTGGCCACGGCCCGAAAGGCCTCTGACCCCGCTTTGTGGCCCACCGCTTTTTGCATGGCCACCAACAGCAGGCGCCCGGCCTCCTCGGCCATGGCCACCTCCAGATCGGCCTTGCTGGCGAAATACCGGTACAGGGCATTGGGGGTGACTCCCAATTGAGCCGCCAGCGTGCGCATGGATAGTTGCTCCAGTCCATGCGCCTCGATGAGGCCAATGGCGGCCTCGAGAATCGTTTCTCGGCTCGTTTTTTTGGGGTAGGACATCCGCTCATGTTACCCGCTTGACGAGCATCCAACAAAAGATGTACGCTGTACACCATGCACACCTTTACCCTGAACGGCAAGGCCGTCAACCTCAATGTCGAAGACGACATGCCCCTGCTGTGGGCCCTGCGTGACGAACTCGGCATGACTGGAACCAAATTCGGCTGCGGCATTGCGGCCTGTGGCGCCTGCACCGTTCACATCGACGGAGTGGCAACGCGCTCGTGCGTGATGCCGGTGGCCGCGGTGGCCGGGCGCAGCGTCCAGACGATCGAGTCGAAAGACGACCCCATCCTGGCGCGCCTGCAAGCCGCGTGGATCGAACACCAGGTTCCCCAATGTGGCTATTGCCAGTCCGGCATGTTGATGGCGGCGACCAGCCTGCTGCGACAAAAGCCACACCCCACCGATGCCGACATTGATGAAGCCATGACCAACATTTGCCGCTGCGGCACCTACCAACGGGTTCGCGCGGCCATCCACAGCGCCGCCCAGGCCGAAGGGGGTCAGGCATGACGCGCCGTGCTGCTTTGCCGGGCGTGTCCCGCCGCCAGTTTTTGATCGCCGGGACCGCCTTAGGCGGCGGCTTGTTGGTCGGCTGTTCGTCCCCCTCGGCCGCCAATCGGCTGGGGTCGAAGGCTGACTTTCCGCCCGTCAACGGGGAAGTGGCCCTGAATGGCTGGGTCAAGATTGCCCCCGATGGCAAGGTCACCGTGGCCGTGCCCCGATCCGAAATGGGCCAGGGGGTGATGACCTCGCTGCCCATGCTGCTGGTGGAAGAACTCGACGCCCGCTGGGAAGACGTGACCGTCGAGCAAGCGCCCGTCGCCAAGATCTATGCCAACACCGCGCTGCTGATCAACGTCATCCCCTTTGGGATAGACGACGACAGTTGGATGGCCCGCGTGGCGCGCTCCACGGTGCAGCGCGTGGGCTATGCCCTGTCGCTGCAGGTGACCGGCGGCTCCAGCAGCATCCGCGATGCCTGGGAGCCTCTGCGTCTGGCCGGGGCCACGGCACGTGCCATGCTGATTCAAGCTGCCGCGCAAAAGTGGCAGGTGCAGGCCACCGAATGCACCGCCGACAACGGATGGGTGGTGCATGGCGCCACCGGCCGCAAATTGGCCTTTGCCGATCTGGCCCAGGCGGCTTCCGAACTCGACGTGCCTCACGATGTGCCGTTCAAAGATCCAGCCCAATACAAATTGATCGGCAAGCCGGTCAAACGGCTGGACATCCCGTCCAAGACCAACGGCAGCGCGCAGTTTGGCATCGACACCCGCCGCGAAGGCATGCTGTACGCCACCATTGCCCAACCACCCGTGTTCGGCGCCACCGTGAAGTCGTTTGACGCCACGGCGGCCAGCAAGCTGCGCGGCGTCGTCAAGGTCATGCAGATCCGCGACGGCGTGGTGGTGGTGGCCAACAGTTGGTGGCGGGCGAAACAGGCCTTGGCGCAGGTTCAGATCAGCTACAACCCCACCGACCACGATCACCTGAGCAGTGCCGACATCCGCAAGCAGTTCGAAAGCGAGCTGAAAGATCGTTCCGGCTTTGGCTTTGTGAACAAGGGCGATGCCAAAGAAGCGCTGGAACATGCCGACAAGGTGATCGAGTCGACCTATTGGGCGCCTTACCTGGCGCACGCCGCGATGGAGCCCATCAACTGCGTGGCTCAGGTCCAGGGCAAGAAGGTCGAGGTGTGGGCATCCACACAGTCGCCTTCGCTGGCGAAATGGAAGGCGGCTCAGATGGCCGACACCGACATGGACCAGGTGACACTGCACGTGCCCTTGCTGGGTGGTGGGTTTGGCCGCCGGCTTGAAATTGACATGGTGGAGCAGGCGGTTGAAGTGGCCACGGGGCTGGATGGCAAGCCCGTCAAACTGCTGTGGACCCGCGAGGAAGACATGCAGCACGACATGTATCGCCCCGCAGCCCTGTCCCATTTCAAAGCGGCCGTGAATGCCGAAGGCCGTGTGACGGCTTGGTCCAACAAGCTGGTCGCCCAATCGATCGGCTACGACTCGCTCAAACGCTTGCTGCCCTGGGCCGCGGCTGACACGCCGGACAAGAACCAGATCGAAGGGGCTTTTGACATCCCCTACGATTTCGAGAGCATTTCGGTGCGTCAGGTGCGCCCCAAGGTGCCGATCCCGGTGGGCTCCTGGCGCAGTGTCGGCCACTCGTACAACGCTTTCTTCACCGAAAGCTTTGTGGACGAGCTCGCCCATGCCACCAAGCAGGATCCCTATCAGTACCGGCGCAGCCTGCTTGATAAGCATTCACGCCATCGCATCGTGCTGGACACCGCCGCTGAAAAAGCTGGCTGGGGTCAGCCTTTGCCTGCAGGAGTGGCGCGTGGCATCGCCCTGCACGAATCGTTCGGATCCATCTGCTGTGAAGTGGCCGAAGTGTCGATCGTCGAAGGCGCCATCAAGGTGCACCGCGTGGTATGTGCCATTGATTGCGGCATCGTCGTCAACCCTGACACGGTCGAAGCCCAGATGCAAAGTTCGATTGTGTTTGGTTTGAGTGCCGCGCTGTTTGGCGAAATCACCCTTGCCGAGGGTCGGGTCGAGCAGACCAGCTTCCCCAGCTATGACGTGCTGCATCTGGCACAAATGCCGAAGATCGAAACCCACATCGTTCGCAACACGCACGCGCCGGGTGGCGTGGGCGAGCCCGGCACCCCGCCGATTGCCCCGGCCGTGGCCAATGCGATCTTTGCCCTGAGCGGCAAGCGCATTCGCTCGCTGCCGATCAAGCTGGCTTGAGGCCATCGCCATGCGCAGCAACGATCAGGAAGTCTTTGAACAAGCTTTGCGCTGGCATGCTCAGGGCTTGCGCAGTGTGCTCGTCACAGTGTTGAGTACCTATGGCGCCAGCCCTCGGCCGCCAGGTGCGATGGCGGTGATCAACGAAGCCGGCCTGATCGTCGGCTCCGTCTCTGGCGGCTGTGTCGAAGACGACCTGGTGCAAGAGGTGCTGGCTGGCCATTTCTGGGGCGCAGCTACACCCGTGCATCACCGCACTTATGGGCGTGATGCCGCCGAGCGCGAGCGCTATCGCCTGCCTTGTGGCAATGCCCTGCGGCTGGTCGTCGAAAGCCAATGGGATGTCGCGACCCTGGCGCAGGCACTGGATCGCACGTCTCAGGGCGAATCCCTGCACAAGCTACTGGACTACGGCTCTGGTCAGGTCAGGATTGAAGGGCTCTCCCGCTCTTCTTCGGCGCCCATCGAATTTGCCGAAGACGAGATGGGGATGCGCGTCTTGCTGGGGCCACGCCACCGCCTGCTGCTGATTGGGGCCACCGAAGTCAGCCGCTACCTGGCCCCCATTGCGCAATCCTTGGGATACGCGGTGACGGTGTGCGATCCTCGCGAAGAATACACGGGCGCCTGGACGGACCGCAGTGTGGCCCTGGTCCACGAGATGCCGGATGACGCGGTGGTGGCGTTCGGGTGTGACGATCGCACGGCGGTGATCACCGTGACGCATGACCCCAAGCTGGACGACCTGGCCCTGATGGAGGCGTTGAAGTCGGCCGCCTTTTACGTGGGTGCTCTGGGCTCGTCGATCACCACCAGCAAACGCAAGGCGCGCTTGTTGCAGTTCGATGTCACGCCCGAGCAAGTCAACCGCCTCAAAGGTCCGGTGGGCTTGCCGATTGGCTCACGTACGCCCGCCGAAATTGCCGTGTCGATCGCCGCTGAGCTGATTCAAATCCGCAGCCTGATCGGGTCACCGGATTGGCGCTCAGAGAAGCCGAGCTGGGCCCCTCAATCGGCGCCATGCTTGCTGGGCTGATCCTCGCGGCGGGCCAGGCTCGGCGCTTCGGCAGCGACAAACGGCAGGCCAGTCTGCCCGACGGACGCAGCCTGCTGGCGCACACGCTGTCAACCTACCGAACTGTGTGCGACACGCTTTACGTCGTGATCGGGCCAGACGATGCGTTTGCCCAAGCGCTGTGCAAAGAGTGGGAATGCCGTGCCGTCGTCAATCCTCAGCCTGAACAGGGCATGGGCTCATCGCTGGCCTGCGGCATCCAAGCCATCAAACACGACGACCCGACTGACGCCATTCGAGGGGTGATCGTCGGGTTGGCCGACATGCCGGGGGTGTCGCCGCAGGTGATCCAGCTCGTGCAACAAACCTTACAAGACCGGGCAAGCTCTTACCCTGATCAACCCGTGGTGCCTCGTCATCAAGGTCGTCTCGGACACCCACGCGGCATCCCGCGGGCCTGGTTCGACACCCTGCTTCACCTCACGGGTGACCAAGGTGCGCGCTCCGCCATCCCATGGGATCAGGCCCACGTTCTCGACGTCAACGAGCCGGGCATCCTGATCGACATCGACACCCCGGCCGATCTCGATCAATGGGTCAACGAAAAATCGACGCGCTGAGGGGCCCCGCCATCGGTGATGCCAGCGGGCGTCAACTTCGATTCGACCAGGAAAAGGCGATCCACCGGCACATGCCCCTGTTCATCCAGGTACTTCTTGACGGCCAGCGCCCGGGCATCGGCAATGGACTTGAACCACATCTCATCCACCAAGGCGTGCTGCAGCATGAGCTTTTCCATTTCCGGCACAGGCAGGCTCTTGGTCATACCCAGCACATTGCGGGGTTTGTCAAAGGGTTCGGCCAAGTAAGCGCGCTCCAGATACTTGGGATACTCGGCCGCACTCACCGTGACCTGCTCGCTGTTGGCCGCCTGCCCTTGCTTGACCAGGTCAGCCACCTTCTGCGCCTTGACGCGGCTGGCCACGTAGGCGCGCTTGGCCCCGTCCTGCTCGGTGGCGGGGTCAACCCGGCCCGCGATCTCAAGTTTCAGTGCCGGACGATCCAAAAGAATCTTCGCCAATGAATCGAGTTTGGTCTTGCTGGCGTCACTCAACTCGTCGCTGCCCGGCGCAAAGGTCACATAGCCCAACTCAGACGCATCCCCGCCCAGCGCAGACGCCAGCACGCTGAATGGTGCCGTGACGGCCTTCTCAATCAAATTGACCACCACCCGCCACACCAGGCCCCCAATGCTGAAATCCGGATCTGAGAGGGTGCCCGAGATCGGCAGGTTGACATCCATTTCACCCTTGCTGTTGGTCAGCAGGCTGATGGCAAACAGCACCGGCAATTTGGTTGCATCCGGGCTGTCCACATGCCCACCGAAGGTGAGCTGATTCACATACACCTGGTTCTGGGCATCGAGCTTGCCGTTCTCAATCAGGTATTTCAAATCAACCGACAGCTTGCCCTTGGTGATGGGATAGCCCGCGTACTTGGCCGAATAGGGCGTCAGGCGCGTTAATTCGATATCGGTGGCATGCGCCGCCAGTTGCAGATACAACTGAGGGGCCAACGGATTGACTTGGCCGCTGATGGACAGGGGGCTGTCGTGGTCGATGCGACCGCGCAGAGTCAGGTCAGCCGGCTGGCTCTTGGCCGAATCCAAGGCCGACACCGTGCCGTTCAAATCGGTCAGGTTGGCTGCATAGTTCGGCTTGATGTAGTTGTCAGCAAAGTCCATCCGCCCCCCATTCATCACGATGCGGCCGATCGCGATGTGGGGCGAGTACGCCTTCGGTTTGACGGGTCCCTTCGTCGCTTCGACAGGCACGGGCGCGGCAGAAGCCGCTGCAGCCGATGAACTCGGCTCTGTCGCGGTCTTGAGGATCTCTTGCAAATTCAGTTTGCCCGTGGGCTTGATGATGACGCGGGCGTAGAAATCATCGAGCGCGATCTCGCCCACGCCCAGATCCAATGGGTTGGCCTGAGGTCGATCCTGGTAGGACACCTGCAAGGTCTTGAACGCCAGATTCTTCCAGCGCAGGAAATCATCACCGCCCGACTTGTCGACACTGCGTAGACCCTTGACAGCGGCATCGCCATTGAAGCGAATCTGCGGCGTCTGACCCTGCGGCAACACCATCTCCAGCCGTCCGTCACAGAACAGCTCGCCCCGCGTCAGCGCCACATTGAGCTGATCGGCCACATAAGGCTGGGCAGCTGTCAATTCGAGACCATGCAGCCCCACGGCCAGCTGCGCGGCAAACGGCTGCTGCGGGCGGGGCAAGCTCAACTGCCCACTCACATTCACCTCGCCATGGTCGTTGTGGCGGGCCGTCAGCTGCACCGGAATCGGATGATCCACAAACTGCCCCTTGGCCATGCCCAGATCCGACACCGTCAATTCAATGTTGGAAAAATCCTGGGCGCGCGGCGGTTCGCGATCAGGCACCGCCGCATCCACCCAATGCACGCTGCCATCGTGAACCTGGAACTGGGCCAGCTTGAACTGCAAGGGCGTGCCCGCGGGGGCACTCTGGGCTGGCGCAGGCTTCTGGCCTTGGGGCTGCAAAGCTTCGATCAAGGACAGCTGCCCGTTGCGCTGTCGCTCCAGCCAGGCCACAGGCGCATCCCACACCACTTGCTGCACATTCCAACGGTTGTTCAGTGGTTCGCTGTCAGCCAACTTCACCGACAAGGCCCGCCACTGAAGCAGCTCATCGCCCTCTTCGTCCAGCAAGGCCACGTCGTTCAGCGCGGCCTGTCCTTTCAGGTGCAGGCTGGGCCCTTTGGCAGGATCTTGTCGAAAGGTCAGGGTCAGGCGCGCGTTCAAAGCCGCCTTGTCGAGCTTGCCCCCCCATTGGATGGGCAACAGCGGCACATAGGACGTCAGCGGTAAATCATTCAAGACGATGTTCAGATCGGCATCGCGCGTCGGGGCAAAGGGGCGCGATTGCCCAGACACTTGCAACTGCGATCCATCCACGCGCGCCCGGATGACAGGCTTGGTGAACTGCTCGGCCACATAGGGCAAGTTGGAAATGAAGGGCAAGGTGATCAACAGATCACGAATGTCGTGGCGGGTGCCACTGACCCGGTCGTCCCAGGTCACCTGCCCCTGACGAAGCGCAATGTTGTTGACCGAAAAGCGCGCCGGCTCGGAAGACGGCGGTGGGGCGGGACGAGCGGCCAGCTTGGCCACGATGTCGCTGTAGTTCCAGTGCGTGGCGTCTAACCGGGCCAAATGAACCTCGGGTGAGGTCACCTCCAGCGAATCCAGCACCGGTGCCAGGTGCCGCAAGCTGGCCAGGGACAACTGGGTCTGCACGCGTCCCACCCGCACGAAAGGCCTTTGTCCATCGGCTTCGTAGATCGTCAGCCCATTCAGACCAGCTTTCAGATGCAGCCATTGCACCTCCACCCGGTCCAGGGTCACGCGTCGGCCCAAGGTCTGCCCCAGTTGCTCGGCCACCGTCTGGCGAATCCAATCCGGCCCCCAGACGGTGACGCTCACCGCGGCCGAAACCACCACGCCGAGTGCGGCCGCAGCGGCCACGCGTCCCTTGGTCCAGTTCACGTTTTACCCCGCTTCCCGTCATCCAGCCGAAGGCCGGCGCATGCACTGCGTCATCGTCGACACGAGCTTGCGCAAATCGTAAGGCTTGCTGACGTGCGCCACCATGCCGGCTGCATCACAAGCCGCCAGCGCGTCACCGAAAGCATGTGCCGTCAGACCGATCACCGGCAAGGTGGGGTCGATCACCAGAATACGCCGCGCCGCTTCATAGCCATCCATGACCGGCATTTGCACATCCATCAAGACCACATCAAACGCACCCGCGCCACGCGATTCGACCAAGTCGACCGCTTCCCGCCCATCTCGCACCATGGTGAACTCGGCCCCTTCCATGGTGAGCAATTCGCGCAGCACGATTTGATTCACGTCGCTGTCTTCGGCCGCCAACACCTTGACCCCATGCAGGCTGGGCTCGGTCCGTTCCCGGCGCACCACGGGTTTGAGTTCGGCGGACTGCCGCTGCAGGGAATGGGTGGGCGCACCGCCCTCAATGGGCAGATACACCACGAAGCGACTGCCTCGTCCGGGAGTGCTTTCAACTTCAATGCGACCGCCCATCAACTCGACCAGGCGCTTGCTGATGCTCAAGCCCAAACCGGTGCCGCCATAGCGGCGCGTGGTGGACGAATCAGCCTGTTTGAATGGCTCGAACACCGCCTCCAGCTCCTCGGCAGTCATCCCTATACCCGTGTCGACAACGGCCAGCCCCACCGAGGGACCCGATCGGAAGGCCACCAACCGAACCGATCCTTGTTCCGTGAACTTGACAGCATTGGACAGCAAGTTCAGCAGCACCTGCTCGATCCGCAGGGCATCGCCATCAATGGTCTGGGGCAGATCACGCTCGATCGTCACCTCCAGGCTCAGGCCTTTGGCCTGTGCCCGATTGAGCATCATGTCAGCCGTTTCGCGCAACAGGTGTTGCAACTCAATGGGCCGCGACTCAATCACCACCTGCCCCGCTTCGAGCTTGGAGATGTCCAGGATGTCATTGAGCACACCCAACAACAGCCGCCCGGAATCGAGAATGGTTTCGAAGGTCTTTTGCGCTGGCTGGCCCGAGCTTTCCAGATAGCCCAATTGCGCCAGCCCCAAGACACCGTTCAAGGGCGTGCGGATTTCATGGCTCATGTTGGCCAGGAACTCGCTCTTCACCCGGGCCAGGCGCTCAGCCTCTTCCCGAGCGGCTTCGCGCTCGCGATCCAGGGCACGCTGCTCGGTCACATCGCGGATCACAGCAATCGCCTCCCGATCGCCCAGTGGCAACAGGCGTGCTTCGTAGATCTTGGCCGATTCGCCCTCTTCGCTGGCAGGCAGTTCGTAGTCGATCACCTTCTGGCCCTGGGCTTTTAGCAACGACAACGCATCGGTCAAACGTTGCGCGCCTGAAGCCGGCAAGCCTTGCTGCAAGCGCATCCCTCGCTGTAGTTGATACAAGGTCACGCGCTCACCGACGCCGGCGCGGTGGTCGATGATGGTGCCATCCAGCGCCAGGCGGAAGTACTGGTCGGGCAAGGCCTGAAACAGGCTGTCGAGCTCGGCAGTGCGCAGCGACACGGCCGACTCCAGCCGTTCATTGTGATAGGTCAGGTTCTTCGTGGCCTGCTTCTGCAGGGTGATGTCGACGAAAGATTCGAGCTGGAACGCGTCATCGGCCAGGTTGATGCGAGTAGCCGACCACACGACGTCCCGCCGATCTCCCTGGCGGGTCAGCAGGGTGCTTTCGACACGGTCAATGTCTTCGCCCCAGCGCAGGCGCTGGATGGCCTCCAGCCGGTCATGGACGGTATCAGCCGGCCAGATCTGCAGCTCATCGACGTGTCGCCCGACGATGTCACCACGCTCCAACCCCGCCAGGCGTTGCCATGATTCGTTCACATCGACCACGACCTGGTCGTTCAAGCGGCACAGCAACATCCCCACCGGACTGGTGAGGAACATCTGCGAAAACCGGGCCTCGCTTTGCGCCAACCGGGTTTGCGCCTGGGCTTGGGCCAGGGCGGCCTCACGCGCCTCCAAGGCCATGCCCACGGTTTCGGCCAGGCGCAGCACCAGTTGCCGGATGGCGTCGTCAAAGAACGCCGGCGCATCCATATAGAGATTGCAGATGGCCCGAACCTGGCCCTCGGCTTTCAGCGGCAGGCTGACCATCGAGCGGAAACCCGCCGCCAAGGCCTTGTCCCGCCAGGAGATGACGCTCGGATCCTGGGCCACGTCATCGCAATATTGGGGCACACCCAGATGGAAGGTACGGGCGGTCGGGCCCCATTGCTTCGCGTCGCCGTTCAAGGGCAGCACCAGCTTGCTGGCATAGTCAGTGGGCTCGCCGGACCAGCATTGGGGCACGATCCGGTGTTGCTCTTCATCAGGCTCGCCGACGAAAGCCAGCTTGACGCCTCCGTATTGCACCACCACATCGCACACAGCCTGGTACAGGGCTCGCGCCTCCAGCTTCTGCGCCGCCACTTCATTGATGCGCAACAAAACCTGGTAGACCCGGTTCAGACGCTCCACTCGTTGCTCGTTGGCGCGGTGCTGCGTGATGTCGCGCGACAAGCCCAGCACACCAATCACCTGCCCCTTGGCGTCGAGCATGGGGGTTTTGACGGTTTCGACACGCTCGGTGTGACCATCGCTGGCATAGGTCAAGTCGCGTTCGTCAATCACCACCCCACCGCTGGCGATGGCTTGCTCGTCGCTGCGACGAAACGCCTCGGCCACATCGAACGACACCAGATCGGCATCACGCTTGCCAACGATCTGGCCTTCGGGTGCGCCGACGAATTGTTCGAACCGGGCATTGCACAGCCGATAAAAGCCCTTGACGTCCTTGAGCCAAACCAAGTCCGGCAAGGTATTGATCAGGGTTCGCAAGAATTGGCGCTCATCCTGCAAGGCCGCCGTGCGCTGACGCACCATGCGCCGCAGGAAAAATCCCCACAAGGCAAAGCCCGACACCAGGATGGCCCCGCCCGCTAAGCCGTAAATCGCATAGCGCCGCCAAGGTCGCCAGGAAATGGGGGAACCCAGCCACTTGTCGCGCAGGCCTTGCATCTCGCTTTCGGAGATTTCGGAAAATCCCGATTCGATTTGATCGGCGAGCACCTGATCTTGCGGGCGATAGGCACGATGAAATTGGCCGGTGTAGAGCACAAAGGCCTTGCGGAATCGGTGATCGATGCCAGCCCGGTACATGAGGTAGTTGGCCGGCGGCTCGTCCATGCAGAACACCCTGAGGCGATTGGCCTTGGCCTCATCGATCATGGTCTCGTAACTGTCAAACCGGGCGTCAACCAGCACATCCTGCTTGCGAAGCATCTCTACGCAGGCATCACCCGCTTTGGCCCCCACCAGAAAGCCCTTCAGGCCGCCCAAGCTGGTGATGCCGCCGATTTCCCGGTCCGTGTAAATCGGCACCGGAATGTCGGCGTAGGGTGCCGAGAAATGATAGAGCTGGTCTCGCTCCTTGGTGCGGAACATCGTGTCGATGACGTCCCCGGTGCCGCTTTCGAACAGGCGCTGGGTCTGCGCCCAATCCCGGGCGATCAGATGCACATGGCGTCCGGTTTTCTGTTCCCACAAGTGCCAGAGATCAACCGTCAAACCGGTCAACTCTCCCTTTTCATCACGGAAGATGAAAGGCGGGTAATGCTCATCAGCCAGGACCGTGATGTCCTTGGCAGGGGCGGCGGCGTGAACCTGTGCCCAGAACAGGCAGGCCAGGAGCCACCACCAGCGGGGTCGGGCTAGGTACGTCAAGACGATGGATTCCAGCTAGGTATCAATCTAACCTTCTACCCTAGCACGGGATCCTTGCAAAAGAGGGAAAGCCGCTAGGCCCCACCTGTGACATCGCACCGGTGAGGCCAATTGGCATCATGGCATCAGGCTGACAAAGTGGGGTAATCGATGTAGCCGTGCGGGCCCACTCCGCCGTAGAGCGGCGCGTCCGCAAACAACTCATTGAGGGGCGCGTTTTCCTTGAAACGACGCGGCAGGTCCGGATTCGAGATCATCAAGCGACCGAAGGAAACCAGTTGGCCCTTGCCTTCGCGCAGTGCCGCCTCGGCCATGTCCTTGCTGTAACCGTTGTTCAGCATCCACACGCCGTCGTACAGGCCGCGCAGCGCCTCGTAATCGAACGGGGCGTTGTCACGCGGGCCACCGGTGGCGCCTTCGACCACGTGGATGTAGACGGGGTGGAGCTTGTTGAGCTCACGCACCACGTACTCGAACAAAGGCTGGGGCTGGCTTTCGTTGGAGTCATTGACGGGCGACACCGGCGAAATCCGGATGCCGGTGCGGTCGGCGCCGATCTCTTGGGTCACTGCGGCCATCACCTCCAGCAAGAAGCGGGCGCGGTTTTCGATGCTGCCACCGTACTGGTCGGTGCGCTTGTTGGAACCATCGCGCAGGAAGGCGTCGATCAGGTAGCCGTGGGCACCGTGGATTTCGACACCATCGAAACCGGCTTCAATGGCGTTGCGAGCGGCGGTGCGGAAATCATTGACGATGCCTGCGATTTCGGCGGTTTCCAGGGCACGCGGGGTGGACGTGTCGGTGTAGCCCACGCCGGGGATGTAGGTCTTGGCCTTGGCTGCGATGGCCGACGGTGCCACGGGGGCCTGCTCATTGGGCTGGAAGGCCGTGTGCGACATGCGGCCGGTGTGCCACAACTGCACAAAGATCTTGCCGCCACGCTCGTGCACGGCATCGGTCACCTTGCGCCAGCCAGCGATCTGTTCGGGTGTGTGCACCCCCGGGGTCGACACATAACCCTGGGCCTGGGCCGACACCTGGGTGGCTTCGGCCACGATCAGGCCGACCGATGCGCGCTGGGCGTAGTACTCCACCGTCATGGCGCCAGGCACATTTCCAGCTTCGGCACGGTTGCGGGTCAAGGGGGCCATCACCATGCGGTTGGCCAATTCGATGCGGCCCAACTTCAGGGGTTGGAACAGAACAGAGGTCTCGTTGTTTGCCATGGACAGACTCCAGTCAATTGGCGTGGGAAGAAGAATCAGGGACAAAGAATTGATCCAGCATCAGCTGCACCGTGTCCTTGAGGGGTTGAGAGGTGTGTTCGATCTTCATGCGCAGCAGCGCCCCCTCCCAGGCATCCCAGAAGAAGGCGGCCAGGGCTGCGGGGTCGGCGTCTCGACGCACTTGCCCTTTTTGCTGCGCTTGCTGCAACAGGCCGCCCAGCAAGGCGCGCCATTCCTGCATGGCGGTGGCCAACACTGCCCGACACATGGGGCTGGAGTCGGCCACTTCGGCCGCGAAATTGCCCACCAGGCAGCCCGGGGTCGCCGCCTGCTCGTGATGACGGATGAAACGGGCAAAGATGTGGCGCATCACCCCCAGGGGATCGTCTTGCGGACGCACGGGCGATTCTTCGACGCAAGTGGCCCAAGCCTGGTGAACCCAATCCACATAGTTGCGGATGATCACGGCGGCAAAGGCTTCCTTGCTGTCGAAGTGGTTGTAGAACGAGCCCTTGGGCACCCCTGCCTGATCGGTGATCTGCTGGATGCCCGTGGCGTTGTAGCCCAGCTTGGTGAAGAGGGTGTACCCCGCTTCAGTCAGGCGATGGGGGATGTCGGTTTTGTCTGCGGTGCGAGCCATGGCCAAATAATATGACCAGTCGTCTTAAAATGCAAGCGGGCTGAAAATGCCCCCGGCCCGCGCAGCTGCCATCGGCTAAGCTTCGCGCTGTTTTCACCACCGAGAGCCCCCTGTCATGTCCAACTCGTCTTCCTCCTCTGTTCGCTTTGATGGCCGCGTGGCAATCGTTACGGGGGCTGGCGCCGGCCTGGGTCGCAGCCATGCCTTGCAGCTGGCAGCTCGAGGCGCCAAGGTGGTGGTCAACGACCTGGGCGATCCCTCTGCGGTGGTCCAGGAGATCAAGGCGGCCGGCGGCGAGGCCATCGGCTTCTCAGGCTCGGTGACCGATGCCGAGGCCATGGCGCGCATGGCTCAGGAAACAATGGCTCAATGGGGTCGCATCGACATCCTGGTCAACAACGCCGGGATCCTGCGCGACAAAAGCTTCACCAAGATGAGCCTGGACGACTTCCGCCTGGTGGTCGATGTTCACCTGATGGGCGCGGTCAACTGCACCAAGGCGGTGTGGGACACCATGCGGGCCCAGCAATATGGCCGCATCGTGTTCACGACCTCCTCATCCGGCTTGTTCGGCAACTTTGGTCAGTCCAACTATGGCGCCGCCAAGATGGCCTTGGTGGGCTTGATGCAGACCCTGTCACTGGAAGGCGAAAAAGCCAATGTGCGCGTGAACTGCCTGGCACCGACAGCCGCCACCCAAATGACCGAAGGCATCCTGACGCCCGAAGTGCTGGCCCAGTTCCAGCCTGAGCGGGTCACCCCGGGTCTGCTGGTACTCGCCAGCGAAGACGCGCCCACTCGCGCCATTCTGTGCGCCGGTGCCGGCACGTTTGCCGCCGCTCATGTCACGTTGACTGAGGGCTTGTACGTGGGGGATCGCTCTGACGCCGCTGAAATCGTGGCGACCCAGTTCGATCAGATCACCGACCGTCACGGCGAAGTGGTACCGGCCTTCGGGATGCTGCAGTCGCAACGCGAACTGGCCAACGCCAGCGGTCGCCGGTGACGGCTCAGACCGATTTGACCACCACGCGATTGCGCCCTTCGTGCTTGGCCTGGTAAAGCAGACTGTCGGCCTCGGCGTACACATCTTCGGCGCGCACCAGCGGTGACTCGGGTGTCACCCACACCAGACCGAAGCTGGCGGTGATGACCTGGTGACCCGAAAGCTCGTGAGGGATACCCATCCCCTCGATGTCGGCCCGGATGCGCTCGATGAAGGCCAGCGCACGTTCGACGGGCTCATTGACATTGAGCAGCATGCCAAACTCCTCGCCCCCCAGGCGGAAGAACTGATCGCCTGCCCGCTGCAAATGTTTGTCAATGACCGAGGCCACTTTCTGCAACACGTTGTCGCCCGCCAGGTGCCCGTAACGATCGTTGTAGAGCTTGAACTGGTCGATGTCGAGCATGCAAAACGCCAAGGGGTGACGGTTGCGCAGATGGCGAGCCATCTCTGCCGGGAAGGCCGAGTTGAAGTGCCGCCGATTGAAGGCCCCCGTCAGCTCGTCGGTGATGGCCATCTCGGCCAGCCGCTGATTGGCTGATTCGAGCGCCCGAGTACGCCGCTGCACCAGGTTTTCGAGCTCGCTGTTGAGTGCCGCCTGGGCACTGAGCGCCTGCTGCTCAGCCCGCAACTTCTCGGCCTTCAAGGTGTTCATCTGATCGGCCAGACCAAAGGCCAGCAATAGCACTTCGAGGGCCGAGCCGATCTGCAAAAAATTCTCGGTGATCAGGTTCGAGGGCAACAGCCCCAACACCCGCAGGTAATACAGCACGACCCCCACGGCCAGGAGCAAAAAGGCCACGCTGAAGTAGCGGGCTGGCCGATGACCACGCCACGCCAGCACGCCCCCTATCGCCAGGGCCGTCACGATCTGAGTGGTCCCCACCGGAATGCTCAGCGCAA
The DNA here is from genome assembly GCA_028864885.1 of Burkholderiales bacterium. GTDB lineage: Bacteria > Pseudomonadota > Gammaproteobacteria > Burkholderiales > Burkholderiaceae_C > Aquabacterium. Next base: position 55,179 of record JAGWLR010000010.1, read on the forward strand.
ACGACAAGGCGTAATAGTTGTACAAGGCTGGCGACACCGCCAGAAGGTTGCCGATCAACGAGCCCCACAACAGCCGATGCATCCAGCGCGGGGCATTTCTGGCCGTGTCCAGATACGAGACGGTGAACACACCAAAGGTGGCGTAAGCCAAGGCCGCCGCAATGGGCAACATCTGGTTGTTGAAGGTCGGGGCATCAGGCCACCAGTACTGGAAAGCGTAGCCTCTGAAAGCAAAGCTCCAGACAAAAAAGGCCGTCACATAGGCGGAGTACAAACCAAACGCGCGCTCCCGAGTGGACAGGAACAGAAACAGGTTGTAGAGCAGCACGGTCCCCAAGGCGCCGTAGTACAAGCCAAAGGTGAGTGTGTCGGTCTGCACCATTTCAGCGTAGGCCTGGGGTGACCACGCCCGCAGCGTGACAGCTTCTTGCAAGCCGTCATGGGTAGCCAGCCTGAGATACAGATCC
>JAGWLR010000087.1 GCA_028864885.1 Burkholderiales bacterium
CGGCAAGCCTGAAACGTTCAACCGACCCGACTACGCATTCAAACTGATCGGCGCGAATGGCGAGAACACCATGAGCGACGGTGTCGAGCCCACCGGTGCCGAGCAGGTCGTCATCGGCACCCGCCAACGCGGCGCCCCGCTAGACCTGATCGTGGCCGAGGCCATGATCCTGGCCAACAGCACGTGGGGGGGCTGGCTGGCAGAACTGGGGGTGCCCGGCATTTACCGCAGCCAGGCCAGCCTGCAACCCGGCATCAAGGTGCGCATGGGCACCAAGGCCCTGCCCCACGCGGGCATGGGGGTGGCGCAATACACCTGGTCGACGTCACCCTTGCGTCGCTACGTAGATCTGGTCAATCAGTGGCAGATCGTTGCGTGCATCAAGAACGGCCGCACCGCCGCACTGGCCGCCCCCTTCAAGCCCAAAGATGCCGAGCTGTTTTCCATCATCTCCAATTTCGATGGGGCGTACAGCGCCTACAACGCCTTCCAATCGAGCATGGAGCGCTACTGGACCCTGCGCTACCTGAGCCAGAACAAACTCACCGAACTGGATTGCGCGGTGATGGTCAACGGTCTGGTCCGCGCCGACACCCTGCCGCTGGTGTTCAAGGCCCTGGGCTGCGATGCCCTGCCTCGGCACGCCAAGGTGCGTGTGCGCATCACCGGCATCGACGAACTGACCCTCGACGTGCATGCCAGCCTGTTGACCCGCCTGGATGAAACCACACCCGCAGATCAGGGTGAGGCAGATGCGGCCGAAGACGACGAGGTGCTGGACAATGCAGGACCATTGACCCTGGCCATCGATGTCAAGGACGCCGATACGCCAGCCCCTGACTCCGCCACTTCCTGACGCCGCCCCATGCTGCAAAAACTGCGAACAGCCCTCAACAAGCTGACCTTGCTGCACAAGACCCTGATCATTTCGGTCGGGATCCATGCAGCCTTGCTGGGCTTTCGCTTTGTGGATCCAGAGGGATTTGATCGCACGTTCAGAGACACCCCGCTGGAAGTGATTCTGGTCAATTCCGGCAGCGACCAGGCCCCCGAAAAGGCCCAGGCCCTGGCCCAGCAAAACCTGGCCGGTGGCGGTGAATCCGACAAGAAGAACGAACGCGCCACGTCGCCCTTCAAGCCCTCGGATGAGAACGAAGTCGGCGATGCGTTGGAGCAAACCGCCCGCATGATCGACGAAATGCAGCAGGAGCAGCAACAGATCCTGGCGCAGTTGAAAAAGGAACTCTCAGCCCTGCCCCCGCCTGATCCGCGTCAGAAATCGCAAGTGCAGCAAGCGCAGGCAGAAGAAGAGCGCCGCCGCCAACTGACCAAGCTGATCGGCGAAATCGACAAAAAAATCAACGAACAAAACTCACGCCCCAAAAAACGTTACCTGAGCCCGGCCACCCTCAAGTCGGTGGATGCGCTGTATTACAACCAGTTCCGCACCCTGGTTGAGCGCGCCGGCACCGAACACTTCCCGGTCTACAACGGACAAAAGCTGTATGGTGATCTGGTCATGGAAGTCACCATCAATCCGCAAGGCGAGATCGTGGACGCCATCGTCACCATGCCCTCGCGCAACCCCAATCTGGACAAGCGGGCTCAAGCCATCGTCAAGGCCGCAGGCCCCCTGCCGCCCGTGCCTCCTGAGGTCATGGCCGGGCGGGGTTTGCTGGTTATTTCCTCACGCTTCAAGTTCACCCGTGAGGCCGGCTTCTCGGCCACCACCGAGGCGGCCAGCCCGACCAACTCGACCCAGCCCTGATCTGCCTTCGCATCGAGATCACCGCATGCACCCTGACCGCTATGCCGTGGCCGGCAACCCCGTTGAGCACAGCCGCTCGCCATTGATTCACAGCCTGTTCGCGCAAGCGACCGGCCAAGCCCTCGAATATGGCCGACTGCTGTGCCCGCTGGATGCCTTCCCGCCCACGGTGAAGCGGTTTGCGGAAGATGGCGCCAAGGGCTGCAACGTGACGGTGCCGTTCAAATTCGAAGCCTTCGAGATGGCCACGCATCACTCAAGGCGAGCCGAGTTGGCGCAAGCGGCGAACACCCTGCGCTTTGATCCCGAAGGCTGGTATGCCGACAACACCGACGGCATCGGGCTGGTGCGCGACATCACCCAGCATGCGGGCGTGTCCCTGGAGGGCCAACGGGTGCTGCTGCTCGGGGCCGGCGGCGCCAGTGCGGGGGTGTTGGGCCCCCTGATCGAAGCCCAGCCAGCTGAAATCGTGATGGCCAACCGCACCGTCGAAAAAGCACAAGCCATTGTGGATCGGCATCGCGATTGGGCCGCGCAACACGGCGTTGCCCTCCACGCCCGCCCCCTGACAGATCCCGGCCAGGCCTACGATGTGTTCATCAACGGCACGGCGGCCAGCCTGTCGGGCAGCGGCGTGCCGGTCGGCGCTGATGTGCTGCGCCCCGGCACGCTGGCGCTCGACATGATGTACGGCCCCGCAGCCCAGGCCTTCTTGCAATGGGCTCGCGACCATGGCGCCGTGGCCCGCGATGGCCTGGGCATGCTGGTCGAACAAGCCGCCGAGAGTTTTTACATCTGGCGCGGCGTGCGGCCAGACACCAAGCCGGTGCTGGCGCACCTGCGTCAAATCGTCGACGCCCCCAAGACACCCTGAGCCTGAACACACACCATGCGACACCCCTGGCGGTTGCTGGGCGCGCTTGCAGTCAGCGCCCTGTCCTTGCAGTTGTACTTTGCCGCTCGCATTGCCTTGATGAACGTGCTGGATCCCCAATCCACCACCTTTCAGCGCAGTGAAATGAGCCGTCTGCTGAAAGAGCAGGGCCAAATCCTATGGAGCCAGGAATGGGTCGCGGGGGATCGCATCTCGGACAACCTGCGCCGCGCCGTCATCACCAGCGAAGATGCCAACTTCGTGGATCACAACGGCGTGGAGTGGGACGCGCTGCAAAACGCCTGGCGCAAGAACAGCGCCGCCCAAGCCCGGGTCGACAAGGTGAAAGCGCAAGCCCAGGCTCGGTATGAACGCGCAGTTGAGCGCGCCAAAAAGCGGGGCCGCCCCATTCCGCCCCCACCCACCGCCGCGACCCTGGCCGCGCCCAAGATCATCGGGGGGTCAACCATCACCCAGCAGCTGGCGAAAAACCTGTTCCTCAGCGGCGAACGCCACCTGTTGCGCAAAGCTCAGGAACTGGTCATCACCTTCATGCTGGAAGGCCTGCTGAGCAAAGACCGCATCCTGACGATCTACCTCAACAACGTGGAGTGGGGAGAAGGCGTGTTTGGCGCGCAGGCTGCGGCACAGCACTACTTCCGCATCGATGCAGCCCGATTGTCCACTTGGCAGGCAGCGCGCCTGGCGGTGATGCTGCCTGCGCCGAAGCGCTTTGAAAAGCAGCCGGGCTCAGGCTATCTGCTGAGCCGATCGGCCACGATCTCAGCGCGCATGGGTGGCGCCGAGATCCCTTGATCAGGCTTGCGCCTGAGTCTGCAGCTGGCGAGCGTACTCACCGTACTTGGTCATCACAGCCTGACGCACCGGTTCGTGCATGTGGATGCGCGAAAAGTCGCCTTGGTAATGATTCAGCAAGCGCTTGTCCATCACCTTGAACCACAGCGGCGGCACATAAGCCAGCAACAGCATCGCAGCGTAGCCGGAGGGCAGTTGGGGGGCATGCTCAAAGTGGCGCAGAGCCTGATACCGGCGCGCAGGATGCGCATGGTGATCCGAGTGGCGCTGCAGGTGATACAGAAACACGTTGGTCACGACGTGGTTGCTGTTCCACGAATGCTCAGGCAGGCAGCGCTCGAAGCGATCGCCTTCGATGCGCTTGCGCATCAGGCCATAGTGCTCGAGGTAGTTCACCACCTCCAGCAAGGAGAAGCCATATACCCCCTGCACGATCAGGAAGGGAATGGCCCTGGGGCCGAGCCAAGCGACCATGGCGCCGAACAACACCACGGTCATCGCCCACGATTGCAGGTTCTCGTTACGCCAGTTCCACGCCGAGCGACCCTGGCGCGCCAGACGTTCAGCCTCAAGGTGCCAAGCCGAGCGTGCGCTGCCCAGCACGGTGCGCGGCAGGAAGGCCCAGAACGTCTCGCCCATGCGGGATGAAGCCGGATCCAGAGGGGTCGACACGTTCTTGTGGTGCCCACGGTTGTGCTCGACATAGAAGTGCCCGTAACCGGTCTGCGCCAGGCAGATGCGAGCCAGCCAGCGATCGAGCGTGTCCTTCTTGTGCCCCAACTCGTGTGCTGTGTTGATGCCGAATCCCCCCACGATGCCCACGCCGATCATCAGGCCGAGCATGTCATACCAGGCCAGATCGGCCGTGGCCGCGAGGTAGCAACCGAACAGGAACACGCCATATTGCAAGGGCACGAAGGCATACAGGATCCAGCTGTAATAGCGATCCGACTCCAGTTCCTTGACCATCGAGTCGGGTGGGTTCTCACGGTCTTCGCCCACCACCCAGTCCATCACAGGGATGCACACATAGAAGAACACGAACAAGGCCCACATGCCGTAGGCCGCATGGAATTGCCAGATCGACCACAGGCCGACCGCAGCGAGGATCGGCACCGCCATCCCCAACTGCCACACATAGCGCTTGTTGTCCGTCCAGGCCGATGTGGCCACTGCGGTGTTGCTCATTGTTGTCTCCATCAGTCAAACAGACGCCCGACATCGCTTCGCGTCACAGGATCCAGTGTCAGGCGAAGACCCTGTTTCGAGAAGACGTGGAAAGCCGATTGACTTTGTTGAAACGCCGGCACGATTTCAGCGCTAACCCTGGGTAAGCCACGGATTGAACCCAGACTCAAGCCCATGCGATGCTGCGCCCGATGGACAGCCTCAGTTTGATCCTCGACGACATGCACTTCAACGGGGTGGTGTTCACGCACACGGACATGACCGCCCCCTGGTGCTGGCACCTGGCCACCCCGGGTCTGGCCTGTTTTCACATCGTCACGCAAGGGCAGGCCTGGCTGATGCGAGAGCACGAACCGCCCTTGCTAATCGAGTCAGGAGACTTCGTCGTCTTGCCCGCCGGCACCGCACACACCGTGCAAGACAAACCGCAGAGCACGGCCCCTGCGCTCGACTTGCTAACTTACATGGATCAAAGCGAGCTGACCCCAGTACGCCAACAAGGCGGTGGTGCCAGCTGCCAATTGATCAGCGGCCACGCGCGGTTTGACATCGACATGGCCGCACCGTTGATTTCCGCCCTGCCACCCGTCATGGTGGTGCGATCAGGCGGCAGCGCCCCGCCGCTGTGGCTGGCATTGGGCATTCAGTTTCTGGAACAAGAGATTGCGGCGGTTCGCCCTGCCCAACAAGCCATCCTCAATCGCGTGGGCGACGTGCTGCTGATGGAGTGCTTACGCGACCATGTGGAATCGGTGCCTGAAGGTTCGGGCACCTGGCTGGCGGCTTTGAAAGACAAAGCCTTGTCGAACGCCCTGGCCCACATGCATCAGCACCCGGCCCGCAACTGGACCGTGCCAGAACTGGCGCGGCAAGCCTGCTTGTCGCGGTCGGCTTTTGCAGAGCGCTTCGCGCAAACCTTGGGCGAACCACCTTTGACCTACCTGACCCGACACCGGATGCGCCTGGCCGCCCGGCATTTGCGCGTCACCTTCTGGCCCATCAGCAAGATCGCCCATGAAGTGGGCTACACCTCAGAGGCGGCTTTCAGCCAGGCTTTCAAACGGGAATACGGCGAAGCGCCTTCGGTGTGGCGCTCGTGAAATCAGGTAGCCAGTTGATCCGGCCGCCTCCGGCGTCAGGGATCAACGACGCGCGGTGCCCGATCCACCCAGCAAGGTGGCCACTTTGCGCTTGGGCTTGATGAAGCGCGACAAACCGGTCGACGAAGCAGCGCCGGAAGGGATCGAGGGCGTGCTGTCTTTGGACTCCCAGCTGGGGGCCGCACCGGGATCAGGCTCGTAGGGCTTGTCAAAGAAGGGATCGGCCGGGGCGCGACGCACGGGCGCCGCCGCACGCGTGTAGCCGGTATCAGACGAAGGCCGACGGTCATCGTCTTCACGGAAGCGTTCACGCCGGCGTGGCCGCGAGTCTTCCAGCGCGAAGGATTCGACATCGGGCTTCTTCTTGAGCAGCTTTTCGATGTCGCCCATCAGCCGGGCATCGGCGCCGGTCACCAGCGACACGGCCAACCCGCTGGCCCCCGCGCGGCCAGTGCGGCCAATGCGGTGAACGTAGTCTTCGGCGTTGAACGGGATGTCGTAGTTGAAGACCGCAGGCAGTGCCGCGATGTCGATGCCTCGTGCCGCGACGTCCGTGGCGACCAGCAGATCCATTTCGCCCGCTTTGAACGCAGCCAGGGCCTTCAGGCGTTCGTCCTGCGACTTGTCGCCGTGCAGGGCGGCCGTCTTCAATCCATCGCGCTCGAAGGCCCGAGCCAGACGGCCGGCACCCAGCTTGGAGTTCACGAAGACGATGCACTGCTTGATGTCGCGATCGCGGATGATCTGACGGATCACAGCCCGCTTGTCGTCGTCCTCGACCTTGTAAAAACGCTGCTCCACGGTCGAAGCCGTGGCATTGGGCCGCGCTACTTCGACCAGCACCGGATCTTGCAGGTAGCTGTTGGCCAGTTTCTTGATTTCAGGCGAGAACGTGGCCGAGAACAGCAGGGTCTGGCGCTGCTTGGGCAGGTAGCTCAGGATGCGCTGCAGATCCGGCAGGAAGCCGATGTCGAGCATGCGGTCGGCCTCATCCAGCACCACGTATTCGACTTGCGACAGGTTGCAGTTCTTGGCTTCAATGTGATCCAGCAGCCGGCCCGGCGTGGCAATCAGCACCTCGACACCGCCTTTGAGCTCGGCCGTTTGCGGCTTCATGTCCATGCCGCCAAACACCACGGCCACGCGCAGATTGGTCTGCTTGGCATAGGCCTTGACGTTGTTGGCGACCTGATCCGCCAATTCGCGGGTCGGCGCCAGCACCACGGCACGCACGGGGTGACGCGCCGGAGACATCGAAGCGTTTTCATGCTTCAACATCTTCTGCAACAGCGGAATCGAAAACGCAGCGGTTTTGCCCGTCCCGGTCTGGGCTGCACCCATGACATCGCGCCCAGCCAGCACGACCGGGATCGCCTTGGCCTGAATCGGCGTCATCATGGCGTAGCCCTGAACCTCGATCGCACGCAGGAGCTTGGCGTCCAGCGGCAAGGTGTCAAAGCGAGCAGGAGCGGGGGCGGAGGCCTCGGTAGGGCCCGGGGCGGTTGCGGCCAACGGGGTGGCCGTCTCAGAAAGATTTGAATTCATCGGTTGCGGATTATCCGCTGGATGCTGAAATTTTGCGCAGATTTATTCGGGGTGGATTTCAGAAGGTGTAACCAACCTGGGTCTTCGTGCCCCCATGCTCGGCTTCCGCCCGCTCCAGCAAGCGAGCCAATGGGCCCAGGCCCTGGTAACGCGAGCACACCCGGTGGGCGTAAGTCCACACCCGGGGAATGTCATCCAGGTAGCCGCGTTTGCCATCCCGCAAGGCCAGTCGAGCAAAGATGCCCAGCACTTTCAGGTGCCGCTGCAGGCCCATCCATTCGAAATCCCGCCAGAAATCGCCAAAATCCTCTGCCACAGGCAGGCCGGCCTTGCGCGCCTTCTCCCAAAACCGCACGGCATAGTCGATCTGGACGTCTTCGTCCCACATCACGTAGGCATCTCGCAGCAAAGACACCAGATCGTAGGTGACCGGGCCCCATACCGCGTCCTGAAAATCAATCACCCCCGGACGGGCCTTGGGGTCGGCCGGATCCACCATCAGATTGCGGCTGTGGTAATCGCGGTGTACCAGCACCTGGGGCTGGGCCAGCACCTGTGCCTTGATCAGGCCGAAGGTCTGGCTGAGCATGGCTTGTTCGGGCTCGGTCAAGGTCAGGCCCCGCAACTGGGTCAGATACCACTGCGGCAGCAGGTCCATTTCGCGCTGCAACAAGGCATCGTCGTAGGGGGGCACGGCGCCTGGCGCCGATACCAGCTGGATCCGAATGAGTTCCTCCAGCGCCGCGTTGTAGCGGGCCCGGTTGCCGGGATCGAAGGGCGAATCCATCACCAGGGTGGACAGCAAGGTGCTGGACCCCAGATCGCTGATGAGCATGAAGCCCTGGGCCTCATCCCACGACAGGATGTGGGGCACCGCCACTCCGCCCGCCTCCAGCAGGCGCGCCACCGACACGAAAGGCTTGCAATCTTCGTGCTGCGGGGGGGCGTCCATCACAATCAGCGAGCCCTGCGTGCCCCCCTCCACCCGGAAATAGCGGCGGAAACTGGCATCGGCGCTGGCTGCGCGAACCGTGTCCGGTTTGACCCCGTGCTCGGCCACAAGGCCTTGCAGCCAGGTGTTGAAGGCGATTTCGCGGGCGGGGTCGGCCCAGGTGATGGATGGGGAGGAAGACATGGATGAATCGATCGAGTTCTGGATCTGGTGCGGGAGGGCCCCGCCCATGAAATAATGCGTCGATTTTAGGCAAGGCCGGGTTCCTTCTGCGGACGCCATGCCGTTCACCGTCCGAGACCCTGCTCTTTCCGCTGTGCCACGACCACTCGTTCGCTCTATTCCCGCTGTCCTGCTGACCCCTGTCGCCCGCGCCACTGCCCTGCTGGTTCTGGCCTGGGTCGGTTGCACGCCAGCGCTGGCGCAAAACCAAAACGAGTCCGCTCGGCCCGGTTTTTTGCTGCCCCCGCCTGCACATGATGGCACGCTGCCGCTGTACTTCGAAGCCGACAAGCTCGAAGGTGCCAGCGACGATCAGATCAGGGCCTCGGGCTCGGTGCAGCTCAAACAGGGCGAAATGGTTTTGCGTGCCGATGAGTTGATCCACACCCAAAAGGACAACATGGCCAAAGCCAGTGGGCATGTTCAGATCTCCCGCCAGGGCAATGTGTTTGAAGGGCCTCAGCTGCGGTTGGCACTCGACACCATGGAAGGCGAGTTCCTCCATCCGACCTACTGGTTTTCACGCACCCAGGCAGGCGGCAAAGCCGACCTGATTCAGTTCCAGGGCTCCAATCGGCTGACTGCCATCCACGCCACGTACACCAGTTGCACCCCGCAAAACACGCAGGACAAGGCCACCTTCAAGCCAGCCTGGGAGCTGGTTACCAGCAAGGTCGACATGAACTTCGTGACCAACGAAGGTCGCGCTGAAAACGCGGTGATCTGGTTTCAGGGGGTGCCGATCCTGGCCGCACCAGTGTTGACCTTCCCCCTCAACGACCAGCGTAAATCGGGCTGGCTGCCGCCGAGCTTCGACTTCGACAACCGAAGCGGCTTTGATCTCTCGGTGCCGTATTACTGGAACATCGCGCCGAACTACGACGCGACGCTGACCCCCTCAGTGGCCGTGCGACGCGGGTCCGGAATCGACACCGAGTTTCGTTTTCTCTTGCCACACGACAGCGGCCAACTGCATTACTTTGCCCTGCCCGAAGACCGACTGGCCAATCGCGGTCGAGACATGCTCGACTTCAACGATCAAGGGGCTATTACCTCCAGTCAGTCCCCCTCGGTCACTGCCTACAACTTGCGCTGGCGTCGCGTCTCGGACGATGACTACTGGAAAGACTTCCCACGCAACCTGCCTTCAATCACGCCTCGCTTGTACGACAGCCATGTACAGGTCGAACACCAACTCAATTCGCGCAACTGGGGCCTGGGCTCCAGCCAGACGACGCTGTATGGCGGTCTACAGAGCTGGCAGACCCTGAAGGATCTGGACCCGACGGCGGATCCCACCCTCGCGTCGATCACGGCCCCTTATGGCCGGCAGCAAGTAGGCGTGCACAGCCGCAGCACCAACGACAACGGCTTGGTGTGGAGCCTGCAAAGCGAGGTCAACCACTTCACCAACCAAGACCCCAGCAAGATCACCGGCAGCCGTCTGCACGCCATCGGCAGTGTCGAGCGCGTCTTCGGTAGCCCCGGTGGCGTGACGCTGCTGCCACGCCTGAGCCTGAACGCCGCCAGCTACAGCCTCGATCAGCCGCTGACCGACGGGCGCCGCGAAGTGTCCAGAACCGTGCCCACGTTCAGCCTGGATGCCTCGGCCGTCTTCGAACGCCCGCTGCACCTGTTCAGCCAGGATTTACTGCAGACGCTCGAGCCACGGTTTCGCTATGTCCGCACGCCCTATGTCGACCAGTCCGACATCCCCCTGTTCGACAGCGCCGCCCGTGATTTTAATCAGTACTCGATCTACAGCGACAACGCTTACACGGGTGTAGACCGTATCACGGATGCCAATCAAGTCACTCTGGGTGTAACGTCGAAATTGATCAATGCCAGCAGCGGAGCCGAAGCCATGCGTCTGGGCGTGGTGCAAAAGTTGCTACTGGCCACCCAACGTATCAACCCCGACAGCGACCAACCCCTGACCCAGCGTTTGTCAGACATGCTCTTGCTGGGCTCCACCACGGTGATCCCGAACTGGAGCCTCGATAGCGTGGTGCAACTCAGCGCTGTGAAGCACCGAACCGAGCGCGCGGTGATCGGCACCCGGTATTCACCTGGCCTGTTCCGCACCATCAACCTCGCCTATCGCTACACCCGCGACAGCAGCGAGCAGATCGACCTGGGCTGGCAATGGCCCATTGCCGGCAACACGCCCACCCTCAACAACCTCCTGAAAGACTCGCTCGCGGCCTCGCCTGGCGCACAGCCCTCATCGGGCGGCGGATGCGGCGGAACTTGGTACGCGGTCGGGCGTCTGAACTACAGTATGCGAGACAAACAGCTGGCCAACTCCCTGCTGGGGGTCGAATACGATGCGGGTTGCTGGATTGCCCGCGTCGTGTCTGAGCGCGTGTCGGTGGGCCGCAATGCCGCGAGTTCGCGCATCATGTTCCAGCTGGAGTTGGTGGGCCTGTCGCGCATTGGCTCCAGCCCTTTGAAATCCTTGAGAGACAATATCCCCGGCTACCAACTGCTACGCAGTTCCAACGCCCTGCTGGCTCCTCAGGGCAACCGCCCCAATGCAACCGATGACTGATTCCACCTGCCTGTCCTACCCCGCCCAACCCCACCGTTGGAGGCGATTGCTCTCGAAGGCCATGAACGGCACCGTGGCGCTGGCCTTGTGCGTGTCGTCTGTGCCCAGCCAGGCGCAATTCAAGCTCGGCGATCCGGCGCATGTCACGCCGCGGATGCAGACGGATCAGGAACTCGACTCGAAGGCCATCGACAGCGCCAGCCGCAAGACCACGGCCGACTACATCGTCGCCGTCGTCAACCAGGATGTGATCACCCACAGTGACATTGACCGCCGCGTGGCCCGCATCGAGCAAGCCTCACAAGGTCAGGCCTTGCCCCCGATGGTCGAATTGCGCAAGCAGGTGCTGGATCTGCTGATCGACGAAAAGGTGCAGATCAACGAAGCCAAGGTGCTGGGCATGGACGTGTCCGATGCCGAAGTGGATGGCACCATCGAAAGCATCGCGGCGCAAAACCACATGACCGTGTCGCAAATGCGGGCCCGCATGGCGGCCGACGGCATGGACTTCACACGCTACCGCAACAGCCTGCGCGAACAACTGCTGCTGCAACGCGTGCGCGAACGCGAGGTCAGCGCCCGCATCAAGATCAGCGACGAAGAGCTGGATCAGATGCTGGCCAAAGACGCGCAAAATGGCATCGAGCCCACCTTGAATCTGGCCCAGATTCTCATCCGTGTGCCCGAAGGCGCTTCACCCGATGAGTTGGCCAAGCTGCAAGCCCATGCGCAAGACATCCGTGATCAGGCGGCCCGTGGCGTCAATTTCACGCAGCTGGCACGCCAGTACTCGGATGACAGCGCGACCGCGCAAAGTGGCGGCGTGTTTGGCAGCCGCCCGGTCAGCAAGCTGCCGGAGTTGTTCGTCAATGCCGTGGCCAACATCAAGGTGGGCGAGGTGGCCCCGCTGCTGAAGTCCGACGCTGGCTTCCACATCATCAAACTGATCGAGCGCGAGAACGCCTCGCAAGCCACCTACACGCAGCAACGCGTGCGCCACATTCTGCTGCGCACGAGCCCACAGCAAGACGCCAAAGCGGTGATGGCCAAGATGCTTGATATCCGTCGTCAGATTGTGGGTGGACAAGCCAGCTTCCCGCAAATGGCGCGCCAGTACTCGGAAGACGGCAGCGCCGTACGAGGCGGCGATCTGGGCTGGTCCAACCCGGGGCAATTCGTTCCGGAGTTCGAAAAGGCCGTGTCCGAGTTGCAGCCCGGCCAGATTTCCGAGCCTGTGGTGACCCGTTTTGGGGTGCACTTGATTCAATTGCTGGAGCGCCGCGAAGTGGCGCTGACACCGGAACAGAAGCGGGAAATCGCCCGCAACATGCTGCGCGAACAACGCTTTGAATCCACATACACAGATTGGGCCAAGGATCTGCGTGCCCAGACCTGGGTGGAAGTGCGCGATGCGCCCTGAACGCAGCAAGAAGCCCAGCGGCGCCGCGGGCCGGACCACCCAAGGTCACATGGCTCGCAAGCGATTCGGACAGAATTTTCTCAACGACGCCGGTGTGATCGACGACATCGTGCGTGCGATCCATCCGTTGCCAGGTGAACAACTGGTTGAAATCGGCCCCGGTCTGGGCGCGCTGACCAACCCCGTGGTGGCGCGCTGCCAGCACCTGACCGTGATCGAACTGGACCGCGATTTGGCTGCCAGGCTGCGCAAACGCGACGAGCTCACGGTGATCGAGTCTGACGTGTTGAAAGTCGATTTTCGCCAACTCAGCGAAGAGCGCCAGGCCAAGCTGCGCATCATCGGCAACCTGCCCTACAACATCTCCAGCCCGATCTTGTTCCACCTGCTGCCGATTGCCGATCGCGTGGTCGACCAGCACTTCATGCTGCAAAAAGAAGTGGTCGAGCGCATGGTGGCGTCGCCAGGGGGCAAGGACTATGGGCGGCTGAGCGTGATGCTGCAGTGGCGTTACGACATGGAGTTGGTGGTGGAGGTGCCACCAGAATCCTTCACACCCCCACCCAAGGTGGATTCGGCCGTGGTCCGCATGACGCCACTGGCCGAGCCGCCCACCATTGATCCGAACATCCTCGAAGAATTGGTGGCCGTCGCGTTTTCCCAGCGCCGCAAAATCCTGCGCAATACCTTGGGCAAGTGGCTCGACGACAAACTGCTGTCAACCGATTTCGATCTGCAACGCCGCGCCGAAGAAGTGCCGGTGGCCGACTACCTTCAACTGGCGCGGCTTGCAGCTCAAGCTCGCCAGGACTGAGACCACCGTCTGCGAGCGGTGCCAACCACCATGGCCGCGCCAGCCAGGGCCAAGGCCAAGGTTTCCGGCTCAGGCACGGGCGACAGACACCAGGTGACGTGGTACAGACCCGGCTTGCCCATCACCTCAAAGCTGTAATCGCTGCCCGCGGCCAAATGCAGT
>JAGWLR010000169.1 GCA_028864885.1 Burkholderiales bacterium
GCTGAACCTTCTGAACAATGCGAACCAGGCTGGTTGAATCGGTCAGGTCACCGTAGTGCAGCACAAAGTTGCGATTGTTGACGTGCGGATCCTGGTACAGGTGGTCGATGCGATCGGTGTTGAACAGCGACGAACGGCGCTTGATCCCGTGAACCTCATACCCTTTGTTCAACAGGAACTCGGCCAAATACGAACCATCCTGGCCGGTCACCCCGGTGATCAATGCAACCTTCTTGCTCATTCTCTTATCCCATCAATGCCCAAAGAAGCGTGGCCGAATGCCTGGCGACATGGCGCGCTCCAGATCTTTGACAAATTGTTCTTGAATCCCGAATTGGACGGCGCCATTGCTACCCAGCGATGACACGCGAACCAACATTCCATCGACGATGTAGCCCTGCAATCCATACTTGAGCTGCTGCAATTTGCGCCGCCAACCAGGCAAGGCCACCGAATCTGCCAGCGTAACCCAATATGTGACCGCCTCGACGCGATCCTGCCGGGTTCCAACGAAATTCACCGCCTCGATGCCGTGATTCGACAACTCGATGTCGCGAATCCCCTTGGGGGCCACCTCAAAGCCTTGGCCACTGTAGCAAAACTCAGGCCTGTGGGCTGCGGTGTTCCAGGAGCTCTGGTTGGCGCCATACGCCAGCGACACCATGATCAAGTTCCCTTGATCGTCCTCGTACATCCGGTTCAAGGTTTGCGAATACAGGGTCTTCAAGGTCTCTTCCACCGTGGGGTCGACCACCTGAAGCTTTTGCACCTCCAGCAGATGCCAGCGCCCAAATTGCTTGGGCACCATTTGCTCCAGATTCAACTGGCCTTGGGCATCTGCCCAAAAATGAGTCGGGCGCAACACCAACCCGGCGACCACCGCCGCCATCATCAGCATCACCCCCAGCACCACCGGCCAAGTCAGGCGTTTGATCCCATCATGTAAGCGCACGGGCGCCTCCCTTGTCGTCAAAGCGGGCCGCCAATAAGCGATCAAAGCCGTAGATCAGCACCAAAGCCACTGAGAACAGCACCAGCCCGGCAAACTGGTGCGTGAACCCCTGCCCGGCTTCGTCCCCCCAATAGAACGTGATCAACACCAAAATCAACACGCGCGTCACGTTCGAGATGAACGAGATCGGCACGATCACCAAGGACAGGAGCACGTTGCGTGGGGTGGACTGATAACGCATCACCTTCATGTACAAAAAGCCCAAGGCCTCAAGGGTGAACAGCGAGTTCAACCCCGAGCAGGCATCGGCCACCATCAAGGCATAGGGCCCGATGGTCAAGGTGACACCCGAGCGGCCGATTGGGTAACCCGCCCAGTACAACAGCTGCTCAGCCACCACCGATACGGCGTGCTTCAAAGGCAAAGTGACGGCTTGCACCCAGGCACCCGGCAAGGGCACCGCGAACAGCAAGAACAAGAGCGGGAACCACGCTCGGCGAACCGCCGCCGGCCCCTGAATCAACAGCAGCCCAGACACCAGCATGCCCAACTGCGAAAGGGCGTCAATCTCGACCACCCCCTGCGATCGCCCGACCACAAAGGTCAGCAACGACATCACCAAAATCGCGCCCCCCACGATCAGACTAGGCCGCCGAGGCGTCGAGAAAATGGCGACTCGGTCCTGCCACAGCAACCACGAGCACACCATCATGATCATCGGGCCATGGCTTTGCTGGTCGGTAGCCCAAGTCGATCCGGCCAGGGTGACATACAGGGGAAAGTACATCACCAAAAAACCAAGCAACCACAGGCCCACCTGCCAAGCCCAATCGGGATTGGTCAGCGTGGACTGCCGATCAGCAGACTCGGCAGCGATGGAGGAAACAGGCGAGGCGGTAGCGGTCATGGCAGCGGATTGTTACCCGCGCCCCCCAGAAGTTCGACCTCCACGGATCGGGAACAACCCTAAAGCCCCCTGACCGAGTGCTTGAAGAGGAACAACTGACGACCAAAGCAGCCCGTGCACACCGACACTGTCGTATGTCGTTCCCTGTATGCGGGCCACTTTTGGGAAAACCCTCGCAGGTCCTCGCACCACTCTCTGAGAACCTCACGCCATCAAGAAAGAATCAGCAAATTCGGCAGGAATCCCGCCCCAAAGGCGCCACATGAGACACCCAGATCCAGAGTTCGGCTACCCCTCCCAGTCATTCGGTGATCGAGTGCACTGGCAGGCGCGCCCACCTGTCGCATCCAACCAAACCATGCTGCGCGGCGCCTACGTTCTCGACTCATTCATTGACGCGATCTCGTGGGAAGACACCCTGGGGCGCATCGTGTCTTGGGGCGCACAGCGCCAATCCCGCTACGTCACTCTGTGCAACGTGCATTCGGTGGTTACCGCCAGCCGCTGCAGCGATTTCCGGGCCGTGATCGGCCAAGCCGATATGGCCCTGCCGGACGGCTCACCCGTCGCCTGGGCCCTGCGCCGGGAAGGCTTCGATAAACAGCAGCGTATCAGCGGCCCTGATCTGATGTGGCGCTA
>JAGWLR010000011.1 GCA_028864885.1 Burkholderiales bacterium
AATCATGTTTCAGCACTTGCGTCACGCTGTGCAGTTCGCCATATTGGCTTGTGGAGCGGCATGGGTCTCCGGGGTCCATGCGGCTGCGATCCCAGGGCAAGGCACCTGGGAGTCAACTCTCCAGGCCCGTGACATTGATCATGACGGCAAGGTCGATGCCTACTACGATACGTCACTGAACATCACGTGGCTTGCCGATGCTTATGCCGACGGGCCCCCAGCGGGTTTCCCCCCGGGCCGGCCGATTCGGTTCTGGAGCGAAGCACATGAGTGGACGTACAACCTGAATGTTGATGGGATCACAGGCTGGCGTTTGCCCACCGTCATCAATGACCCCTCGGCTCTGACCCTGGGTGGGCGTTCATGTGCTGACCCTGCCTCGACGATGGGATCCCTGTGCGGATTCAACAGCGATCCATCTCAGTCCGAGTTGGCTCACATGTTCTACGTCACTCTGGGTAACCAGGCACTTGTCAGCACTAGCGGTGAAAGCCAACCGGGTGGAGGTTTGTCGAATACAGGGCCGTTCTCCGATTTGCGTCCGGATTGGTATTGGACGGAGACTCGAGCCAATCCGGTGGGCAAATATGTCTGGATGTTCGCCATGAACAGCGGGGCGCAATTCGTAACCGATCCGATGGATGGGATTCCTTATGGTGCATGGGCGGTGCACGATGGGGATATTGCTGCAGCGGTACCCGAGGCCGACACCGTGCTGTTGGCGGCCAGCGGTGCTTTGGTGATGGCTGCTTGGGCCAGGACTAGACGTCGGCGCGGATCGGTTTGATGCCTGACATCGTGTGACTTTTTAAAAGGCGGGCCACTGGCTCGCCTTTTTTATTGTCCTTTCGCCGCCAAGCGCTTGGATCGAGCGCGTATGTTCAGGGCTTCGACCGCCAGCGAGAACGCCATGGCAGCGTAGATGTACCCCTTAGGCACGTGGAGGTCAAAAGCCTCTGCGGTGAGGGCCATGCCCACCATCACCAGGAATGCCAACGCCAGCACCTTGACGGAGGGGTGTCGATCCACGAAGTCACCAATCGGCTTGGCGGCAAACATCATCACACCGACGGCTGCAATCACCGCGGCCACCATCACCCCAATGTGATCGACCATGCCGACGGCTGTGATCACGGAGTCGAGTGAGAACACGATGTCGATCACCGCGATCTGACCGATGATGCTCCAGAACAGGCGTGCGCCAGCTGCCTTCAGCGTGGCGGGATCGGTCTGTGGGGGAGCATCTTCTTCGCGTGCCTCGACCTCGACAAAGATTTCGTGAGAGGCTTTGTAGAGCAGGAACAGACCACCGAACAGCAGCACGAGATCTCGGCCGCTGATGCCCTGGTCGAACACGGTGAAAAGATCCGTGGTGAGGCTCATCACCCAACTCAAGGAGAAGAGCAGGGCCAGGCGAGAAAGCATGGCGAAGCTCAGGCCGAGCCGTCGTGCTTTGTCGCGCAACTCGGCAGGCAGGCGCCCCACGAGGATGGAGATGAAGATGATGTTGTCGACGCCCAGCACGATTTCCAGTGCCGTAAGCATGGCAAACGCAATCCAGATGTTGGGGTCGAGTAGGAATTCCATGACAGACCGTAGAAGGCGGGCGAATGAGGCCTCTACGATAGGTCCGCTGTCAATGAAAGTAAATTCGAATTAGTTTCGGAAATATTTCGATTAATTCGAAACGACCGTTTCGCGGTCGTACACCACGAAGTGATAAGGCCAGCCATGTTCTGACTGGTGTGTTTCCCGACTGGATTCGATGAACAGCGATCGATCCCAGGTAGGGAAGAAGGTGTCTGCATCAAATTCTGCGTCGACTTCGGTCAGGATCAGCTGATCGGCCTGCGGCAGCGCTTGGGCGTACAGCTCACCCCCGCCGATGACAAACACCCGGTCCTCGTCTTTGACCAAGGTGAGGGCGTTTTTCAGCGAGTGGGCGGTGTCCACTCCGTCGTGGTGCCACTCAGCCTGCCGCGTGACGACGACGTTGCGGCGGCCGGGCAGCGGGCGTCCGATGGATTCGAAGGTTTTGCGCCCCATGATCACAGGGCAGCCGAGGGTGGTGCGTTTGAAGAACTTCAGGTCTTCAGGCAGTCGCCACAGCAATTGGTTGTCTTTTCCGATGGCGCCATTGCGCGCCACCGCAGCGATGAGGATGAGTTGCATGGAGAGAGCTTGCTTCAGACTGCGACCGGGGCTTTGATGCCAGGGTGGTGCTGATACTCAAGGATTTCGAAGTCTTCGTATTCGTAATCGAAGATCGAGGCTGGCTTGCGCTTGATGTTGAGCACGGGATAGGGATAGGGATCGCGGCTGAGTTGCAGCTCGACTTGTTCGGTGTGATTGCTGTAGATGTGGCAATCGCCCCCCGTCCAGATGAAATCGCCCACGTCCATGTCGCACTGCTGCGCCAGCATGTGAGTCAATAGCGCATAGCTGGCGATGTTGAATGGGACCCCCAGGAAGATGTCAGCGCTTCGCTGATACAACTGGCAGCTGAGTTTGGGGCGTTGCCCTTCAGCCTGCGGGGGGGCCACATAGAACTGGAAGAAGGCATGACATGGGGGCAGGGCCATCTGGTCAATCAGCCCCACGTTCCAGGCGCTGACGATGATCCGCCGTGAATCCGGGTTCGACTTCAGTTGTTTGACGACCTCGGTGATCTGGTCGACGTGGCCGCCATCAGGCTTGGGCCAACTGCGCCATTGCACGCCGTAGACGGGCCCCAGAGAGCCATCTTCACGCGCCCACTCGTCCCAGATCGTGACGCCTCGTTCTTGCAGCCATTTGACGTTGTTGTCCCCGCGGAGGAACCACAGCAACTCCACGATGATGGATTTGAGGTGGACCTTCTTAGTGGTGATCAGCGGAAAGCCCTCACTCAGGTCAAAGCGCATCTGATGGCCGAACACGCTGCGCGTGCCAGTGCCGGTGCGATCGGTCTTGAGGACACCATGGGTATGAACATGGCGCATGAAGTCTTCGTATTGGCTGCGAATGGGGCGGCTCACGGTGCGGTCCGGTAAAGAGGCTGCTGGAGGGGTGAATTATCGGGCTTCTTCGAACTGCATGGATGCCAGTCGGGCGTATAGGCCATTTCGGCCCATCAGTTCGGCGTGGGTGCCGGTGTCGACGATGCGTCCGCCGTCGAGCACCACAATGCGGTCCGCGTTGACCACGGTACTGAGTCGGTGGGCGATGACCAATGTGGTGCGGTCCTTCATCGCTTCTTCCAGAGCCGCTTGCACCGCGCGTTCGCTTTCGGTGTCCAGGGCGCTGGTGGCCTCATCCAGCAGCAGCAAAGGCGCATTTTTCAGGATGGCGCGTGCAATGCTGATGCGTTGTCTTTGCCCGCCTGACAGGCGCACACCGCGCTCACCGAGATAGGTCTGGTAGCCCTCGGGCAGGCGTTCCAGGAAGTCATGCGCGTGGGCAGCCTTGGCGGCGGCAATCACTTCGGCATCTGTGGCGCCGGGCCGGCCGTATCGGATGTTTTCGATCGCGCTGGTCGAGAAAATGGTGCTTTCTTGCGGGACGATGCCAATGCGTTCTCGCAGCGCGTTCAAGGATAAGTCGCGGACGGGAATGCCATCCAGCACGATGCTGCCCGACTGCGGATCGTAGAAACGCATCAGCAACTGGAAGACCGTGCTCTTGCCTGCGCCGCTGGGGCCTACCAGCGCAATGGTTTCACCGGGCTGGATTTGGAGGTTGAATGATTCGAGTGCCGCTTGATGGGGCCGAGAGGGGTAGTGGAACTGGAGTTGTTTGAACTCGACTTCGGCACCTCCCGTGTGTCGAGGCAAGGCACGGGGTTGTGCTGGCTCCTGGATGGGGGATTGGCTGGCTAGCAACTCCATCAGTCGTTCGGTGGCACCTGCTGCGCGGAGGATGTCGCCATAGACCTCAGACAAGGCAGCCACGGATGACAGCAGCAGGATCACGTAGACCACGGTCTGACCCATGTGACCAGCGGAGATGCGCCCGGCCACCACGGCCTCGGTGCCTTGGTACAAGCCAAACAGCAGAGCGCCCGTGACGGCGCTGATGATGAATGCCACAAGCACGGCACGAGCACGAATGCGGCGCACGCCGGTTTTGAAAGCCGATGCGGTGGCTTCAATGAAGCGTTCAGATTCACGGTGTTCGGCGGTGTAGCTTTGCACTACCGGGATGGCGTTGAGCACTTCGGCAGCGATGGCGCTGGAGTCGGCCAGGCGGTCCTGGCTGGCGCGTGAGAGCTTGCGGACCCGACGCCCGTAGGCAATGGCAGGAATGACAACCAGCACCAGCACGCCAAGCACCTGGGCCATCACGTACGGGTTGGTCACCACCAGCATCACGAGCGCCCCCAGCCCCATGATGGTGTTGCGCAGCCCCATAGACAGGCTCGATCCCACCACCGTCTGAATCAGTGTCGTGTCGGCAGACATGCGCGACAGGACTTCGCCGGTGCGAGTGATCTCGAAAAACTCCGGGCTTTGTTTGAGCACATGGCCGTACACCGCCTGCTTGAGGTCGGTGGTGATGCGCTCACCCAGCCAGGTGACGCTGTAGTAGCGCAAGGCCGAAAACAGCCCCAACGCGACCCCAACGCCGAACAAAGCCAGGAAATGCCCCCGCAGGGCCATCACCCGCTGAGCCGGGTCGTTCGAGACAAAGCCTTGGTCAATCAAGGTTCGCAGGGCGATGGGCAAGACCAGGGTTGTGAGGGCCGCCGACACCAGAAACACAAATGCCAGGATGATTCGCACCCGGTAGGGGCGCAGAAAGGGCCTGAGGCCATTAAGGGATTGGATGTTGGCTTTGGGAGCGGTTTCCGCCTGGGAAACAGGGGGCGAGGCAAGTGTGGCGTCCATCGTGGTGCGAAAAATTACCGGAATGTGATTATGATGCCTTGACAATATTTGCATAGGCAAATAAATTACAGGCATGTCGAAACCGTCACACACCCATCCTACGCCGCGCCCGGCGGACTTGCCGGCCCCGGCGGATTTTTACGACGCGGCTGGTTACAGCAGCGACAACTCCATCGGCTACTTGATGCGCCGCATCATGCTGATGATCGTCAACCAGGCTGACAAGCGATTGGAATCGCTGGATCTGACCCAGGCGCAATGGGGGCCGCTGTTCCTGATTCACCAGGGGCGGGCGACAACCCTTGCCGAGCTTTCTCGAGAACTTCAGATTGATGCCGGAGCCCTGACGCGGACGCTGGATCGTTTGGAGGCGAAGGGCTTGTGCAAGCGGGAACGTTCAACGGCAGATCGCCGCGTCGTGAACCTGGCGTTGACGGCTGAAGGTGCCAAGGTGTCGTCAGCCGTGCCTGAAGTGCTGGCCGACGTACACAACCATTTGCTGGCTGGCTTCTCTCGCGAAGAGTGGGAAAGCCTGATGGCGATGCTGAGGCGATTGCTGGTCAACGCCGAGGCGATGCGCGGTGGGTGCGAGTTCGGCGCCTGTCCCCATGAGTCCGATCCCTCCTGAAAGAGCTGGACATGTCTTCATCTATTTTTCATCGACGAGAGGGTTTGCCACCCATCTCACGCCTGGCCTTGCTGGCCGTTGTCGTCCTGGCGGGCTGTGCTTCGCAGGCGGGTATCGAGTCGGTCGAACGGCCGCTGTCAGCCGACGGCTTGGGCGTGAACGCGCCGGCGGTGCGAGATGCCAAGAGCAGCACTGAAGCCTGGTGGACCGCGATGGGCGACCCAAAGTTGGATCAGTTGGTGCAGCAAGCCTTGGCTGACAGTCCTTCGATTCGGGTGGCCCAAGCTCGACTGGTTCGGGCGCAGGCCGCGGCAGGTTATCTGCGAGGCAGCGAGTTGCCGCAAATTCAAGCCAAGGGCGAGGTAGACCGGCAGCGGTACTCTGAATTGGGTCTGTTCCCACCGCCCCTGTCAGGGCATCCGATGACATTCAGCACCTTGCAGTTGGAGGGATCGTGGGAGCTGGATCTGTTTGGCAAGAAACGCTCTGAGCTCGATGCCGCCATTGGTCAGGCCAAAGCCAGTGCGGCAGATCTCGAGTCGTCTCGGCTGTTGCTGTCGAGTCAGGTGGTCAAGGCCTATGTGCAGTTGGGCCGCCTGGTGGCCCAACGCAAAGTGCTGGATCGCTTGCTGGCTCAACGCGAAGAGGTGTTGGGCTTGGTTAAACAACGCGTGCAGGCCGGGCTGGATACGGCAGTGGAGCTCAAGCAAGGCGAGGGCGCATTGCCAGAAGCCCGCTTGCAGCGCGAGATGGTCAATGAGCAGATTGAATTGATGCGGCATGCGCTGGCTGAGCTGGTGGGGGCCGGACCTCAATCGCTGAACGATCTTTCGCCTGATCTGGATGCGATCAAGCCAGCATCGATTCCTCAGCATGTGCCGATTGATCTGTTGAGCCGCCGCGCCGATGTTCAGGCTGCCCTGTGGCGCGTCGAAGCCTCGGGCGACCAGGTCAAGGCAGCACGGGCCCTGTTTTATCCGAACATCGATTTGGCCGTGTATGGCGGATTCAATGCCCGTGGGCTCGAGCATCTGCTCGATACCGGTACCCAGCAATGGGGCGTGATGCCAGCGGTGACTTTGCCCTTGTTTGATGGTGGGCTGCGTCGCAGCAACCTGCAAGGCAAGGTGGCCGAGTCGGATGCCGCTGTGGCGGCGTACAACCAGACAGTGTTGGGCGCGGTACGCGACGCGTCGGATCAGGTCAGCAGCCTGCTGGCCATTGAGCGACAGAAGCAAGAGCAAGAGAAGGCTCAGATCAGCGCTGAGAGTGCGTATGACTTGGCCTTGCAGCGTTATCGCGCTGGACTGGGGACTTACCTGACGGTACTGACATCTGAGTCAGCGGTGCTGGCTCAACGCCGCGCCTCGGTTGACCTCAAAGCACGAGTCCTCGATACACAGGCGTCCATGGTCCGAGCCATGGGCGGAGCCGTTTCCGGAGATCATTCATGAACACGAAGCAAGAAGTCGTGACGACCGAGAAGTCGTCGAACCCAGCGGTGCGCGCGGTGGGCATCATCGCGTTGCTGGCTGCGGCCGGCTATGGCATCTACCACTTTGTGTACGCAGGCCAGGTCGAGTACACCGACAATGCCTACGTGCAAGCCAATGTGGTGCAGGTGACTCCGGCTGTTGGCGGCACGGTGCTGTCCATCGGGGCGGATGACACAGACCTGGTCAACGCTGGACAAGTGCTGGTCAAACTGGATCCGGCCGATGCCCAGGTGGCCTTCGATCAGGCCCAGGCTCAGCTCGCGCAAACGGTTCGCGAAGTCAGAACGCTGTATGCGAACAACGGCACCTTGCAAGCACAAGTGGACTTGCGCAAAGCCGATGTGGTCAAGGTGCAAACCGAAGTGGCTCGGGCGCAGGATGATGTGAAGCGGCGTGCCCCCTTGGTGGCCACAGGTGCGGTGGGTCAGGAAGAGTACAACCACAGCTTGTCGCAGTTGAACGCGGCCAAATCGGCATTGGCTGCGGCGCAATCGGCCTTGACGGCGGCGCAGGAGCAACTGGCTTCGAACGAATCGCTCACCGAGGGCACGACGGTGGCGCATCACCCGAATGTGGAGCGCGCTGCGGCGCGTTTGCGCGAGGCCTATCTGGCGCTCAAGCGTGTGGATCTGGTGGCGCCGCTGAGCGGCTATGTGGCCAAGCGCAATGTGCAGCTTGGGCAACGCGTGGCGGCTGGCATGCCTTTGATGTCCTTGGTCACTCTGGATCAAGCCTGGGTGGATGCGAACTTCAAGGAAAGCCAACTCAAGCGGGTGCGCATTGGTCAACCGGCGACACTGACGGCTGATGTGTATGGGCAAAAGGTGGTCTATCACGGTACCGTGGCCGGTCTGTCGGCGGGCACGGGTGCGGCTTTCTCGTTGTTGCCGGCTCAGAATGCGACGGGCAACTGGATCAAGATCGTTCAGCGCGTGCCGGTTCGCATCGCCCTGAAGCCCGAGGAGCTGAAGGCGCATCCCTTGCGTGTGGGCTTGTCGATGGAAGTCGATGTCGATGTGCAAGATCAGAGCGGCCCGATGCTGGCGGGAGCAGCGCGACAAGAGCCCGTGGCCCAAACCCGCGTGTATGACGCCTTGCAAAAGGATGCCGACGCGCTGATCAAGCGAACCATTGCGGCCAATGTGGGGCGCGGTGAATCGCGTCACGCCGCCGCACACGCAGACACAGCCGGAGCCTGATATGGCGCAAGAGCCATCCACCGCGGCGACCACCTATTCGCCACCCCCACCACTGACCGGTGGCAAGTTGATTGCCGGCACGGTGGCCTTGTCTTTGGCCACGTTCATGAATGTGCTGGATTCGTCCATTGCCAACGTGTCCTTGCCTGCTATCTCCGGCGATCTGGGCGTCAGCATCAACCAGGGAACCTGGGTGATCACCAGCTTTGGCGTGGCCAATGCCATCTCGGTGCCTTTGACGGGATGGCTGACGCAACGCTTCGGCGCCGTGCGCCTGTTCACGCTGAGCGTGCTGATGTTCGTGCTGGCCTCGTGGTTGTGTGGGTTCGCGCCGTCGATTGAATGGCTGATTGCCTTTCGGATCATCCAAGGCATGGTCGCGGGGCCCATGATTCCGTTGTCGCAAGCGCTGTTGCTGGCCAGCTATCCCCAATCGAAGGCGGGTACCGCCTTGGCCATGTGGTCGATGACGACCCTCGTGGCCCCTGTGACCGGCCCTCTGCTGGGCGGCTGGATCACCGACAACATGACCTGGCCCTGGATTTTCTACATCAACATCCCGGTGGGGATCGGCGCTGCCTTTGTCACGTGGCGCATCTTTGCCAAACGAGAGACCCCGATCCGCAAGCTGCCTATTGACACCATTGGCTTGGGCCTGCTGGTGCTGTGGGTGGGGTCTCTTCAAATCATGCTCGACAAAGGTAAAGAGCTCGACTGGTTTGAGAGTACGCAGATTCAGATGCTGGGCTTGACAGCGTTGGTCGGGTTTGTGGTCTTTGTGATCTGGGAGCTCAAGCAGGACCACCCTGTGGTGGACATCCGATTGTTTGGTGGACGCAACTTCGTGCTGGGGGCATTGGCCTTGTCGGTGGCGTATTGCCTGTTCTTTGGCAACGTGGTGCTCGTGCCAATGTGGTTGCAACAGTACATGGGCTACACGGCTACGGCGGCCGGGATGGCCATGGCCCCTGTGGGCTTGCTGGCGATTGTGTTGTCGCCGCTGGTGGGCAAAAACGTGTCGCGTGTGGATACCCGCGCCTTGTCCACCGTGGCCTTTTTGGGGTTTGCGTTGGTGTTGTGGATGCGTTCGTGCTTCACCACCGAAGCCGACATGACGACGATCCTGATCCCCACGGTGCTGCAAGGTGCGGCGATTGCCTTCTTTTTCATCCCCTTGAGTGCGATCTCTTTGTCAGGCTTGCCACCAGAGAAGATTCCTTCGGCGTCAGGCTTGAGCAACTTCTGCCGGATCACCGCAGGTGCCATGGGAACCTCGGTGGTGACGACCATTTGGGATGATCGCGCCACCTTGCATCATGCGCATCTGGTGGAACACATCACCCAGACGGACCCGGGGGCGACCCAGGCGATCCATGGCCTGACTCAGTTGGGCATGACCATGCAGCAAGCCCTGGGTGTGATCAACAGACTGATCGATCAGCAAGCATTCACACGGTCAGCAGACGACATTTTTCTGGCATCGGCCTACCTGTTTTTGCTGCTCGTGCCGCTCATCTGGTTTGCTAGGCCGGTCAAGGGGGCAGCCGTCGATGCGGGTGGCGCGCATTGACATCAGTATTTGCCTCTCACGGTGGTTTCAGTGAACCTCTTGAGGGTGGAACTTGAATACTGAAACACCGTGAGTCAAGCGTTCAGCTTGTTGGCGCAGGTTCGACGCCGATTCGTTTGAGTCGCGTACCAGAGCGGCATTTTGCGTTGTCATTGAATCGAGTTGACTGATCGATTGGTTGACCAGAATGAAGCCACTGGATTGCTCCTGTGTGGCAGAGGAAATTTCGCCAATGATGTCGGTGACCTGCTGGTTGCTGTGCATGATGGCTTGCATGTTTTCGCCTGCCTCGCTGACCAGTTGTGAGCCCGTGCCGATTTTTTCGAGGCTTTCGTTGATCAAGGATTTGATCTCCTTGGCGGAATTCGCGGTGCGTTGTGCCAGATTTCGAACCTCAGTTGCCACCACTGCAAATCCTCTCCCTGTCTCGCCGGCACGGGCTGCTTCGACCGCAGCGTTCAAGGCCAGGATGTTGGTTTGAAAGGCAATGCCGTCGATCAGGCCGATGATGTCGGCGATCTTCTGGCTTGATGCCGTGATATCCGCCATGTTCGCCACCACCTGGGTCATCACTTGTTGACCGAGTTGGGCGGTCTGGCGTGCGGAACGAGCCAACTCATCTGCCTGCTTGGCAGACTCTGCAGTTTGTTGAACCGTGCTGGTCAGTTCATTGATGGCTTGACTGGTCGTCTCCAGGCTGCTGGCCGTGGTGTGCGTGCGTTCATGGAGTTCATGGCTACCTGAGGCGATCTGGCTCGAGGCGGCAGACACCGAATCGACCGATTGATGCAGAGAAGACAGCATCCTGACCCAGCCAATGCGGGCCGATTCAAGCGCGTTCATGCAATCGCCAATTTCGTTGCGCGATGGCGTGGCGCAACTTCTCGTGAGGTCGCCCCTTGCAAGCGATTCGGAAACCTCTTTCATGTTTCGGATGGGGTTGAGGATGCTCTGGATCAACTTGGTCATGACCACTATGCCCGCCACTGACAACAGCGACACCAAGAGGATGACGAGCGTCATGCTTGTGCGTGCATCGGCTTGACGTGCGTCGAGCTCCTTGCTGACTTCTTTGGTGATTTGCACAGTGACGTCGTTGACATCGGCGAGATAGCCCGAGGCGTAATCAAAATAGGCCTTCGGTGTCATGGACGACAATTTGGATGGCGTGTCACCTTGGATCATCGATCGGGTCTCAGTCGAGAGCGATTTCAGCGCGTCCAGCTTTTGTAGCGCGGGCTTGACCAGCGATTGACCCAAGTCGGGGTTGAGTCGATCCACCAATTGAAGGTGGTTTTGCAAATGGGCCAAACGCTCAAGCAGTCGCCCGTGGCTGTCCAGCGCCATTTGCGCATCTGTCGCAGCATGGTCTTTGTTGTTCAGGTATGCGGTTCCCAGGCCACGCAACCGACCTGCTAGTTCGGTGATGCGAGGCCCTTCCTGAAAGCCACTGATGATCAAAAGATATGTGGTGTCTTTGGGGTCGTACAACAGATTGGATTGGGCTGCAGCATCAAACAACACGGTGAGCAACTGGTCAACCATTTGGCTGTGTTGGTCAAAGCTTTGCTGGGGTGTCAGCGCGTGATTTTTGATCTGCTGATCCAGACTCAGGAATTGCTCGGCAACGAGGGCGACTTGGCGACCCAATCTGTCGTCGAAGCCATTGGCTTGCCATTGAGTCGAAAAGGCTTGCAGCAGCGAAGACGAGCGCGTCGCGGCATCGGACAAATCGTTTGCCATGCTGACCTTGCCCTGCAGCCACGGGCCAGAAAGGCCACGGTGGCGCTGGATCTGACTGATGGCTTGAGTCAAGGTCAGTGCAGGTGGAATACCTTGCTGCTCGGCTTGGGTGAAGTGATAGTCATCGAGTTCGGTGTGCAGCAGCAGACCTAACGGGATCACCGCAATCAGGCAGAGAAAGAGACACAGACCAATCAGGCGCTGGCGAATAGAGAAGGCAGGCATCGTCATCACTCAAGGGAAAACCATTGGGTGGGATGGTGCCTTGGCGTGAATCGGCAAAAAACGGTAAACAGCGTCAGCAAATCTTGGCTGTTCAACCCTCTTTCATCAAAAAGTGTTTTTTGTCCTAATTTCTAAGTGTTTTGAGCACCAAAGTGGGATCCATGCCCGTATCGCACGCCACGATGGTGCGCCAGGGCATGCTGCGTAGCCAGGTGATCTGCCGCTTGGCCAGCTGGCGGGTGGCGGCAATGCCTCGTTCCATCACGGCTTGGCGTGCCGCGGCTTGGGTGAGGTCTGCGCCAGCATCCAGCGCTTCCCAGACCTGTCGATAGCCTACGCAGCGCATCGATGGCAGATCGAGGTGCAGATCGCCGCGTGCACGCAGGGCGATCACTTCGTCCACAAAGCCTTGCTCCATCATGAGCCGGTAGCGCAGGGCAATTCGCTCATGCAGCCAGGCTCGGTCTTGCGGTTCAAGTGACAGCAGCACGGTGTTGGCTTGACGCTGGGCCAGCTCTTGCGGCGACTTCTGGGAGTGGTAGGACGACAAAGGCCGCCCTGAGCTGTAGAACACCTCCAGGGCACGCTGGATGCGTTGTGTGTCGCCAGGGGCCAGGCGCGCGCCTGTGATCGCATCCACCTTGAGCAACTCGGCGTGAAGGGCCTGGGCGCCTTCAGCACGCATGCGTTCATCCAACTGCGCTCGAACTGACGGATCGGCGGGGGGCATGTCATCTAGCCCCTCCATCAAGGCCTTGATGTACAGCATCGTGCCCCCCACCAACAGCGGCGTGCGGCCGCGGGACCGAATCTCCGCCATCAGTCGTTGGGTGTCTTGCACAAATCGGGCCGCGCTGTAGCTCTCCAGAGGGTCCAGGATGTCGATCAAATGGTGAGGGACTTGGGCCTGTTCTTCCCGACTGGGTTTGGCAGTGCCGATGTCCATGCCGCGGTAGATCAGAGCCGAGTCCACGCTGATGATCTCGACGTCTACCTCTTGGGCAATCGCCAGTGCAAGAGCAGTTTTGCCAGAAGCCGTGGGGCCGGCCAGGATCCAGGTTTTGTCGGAGGGTGGGGCTGCGCTCATGGCTTGACTTTCAAATGCCGAGGTTCACACGCGTTGTTCTTGGGGCAAGCCATGCCGACTCACCAGCGTTTGCGCCACCCAGGCCGTGACTGCGCCCCCGGCCGTCATGCCCAATGTCATGGGGTGCAGTGAGTGGCTGAGGTGCAGGGCACCCATGATCTGGGCCAGCGCTTGCCCCACCAGGAAAGCGATCGAGGCGAGGATGAACCCGGACAAGGCTGAAGCCGATCCTGCCTGGTGCGGAAATGCCGACACCACACCCGTCTGGCCGCATGGCTGATGGATGCCATGAGCGAAGGCATACAGCCACATGCCGGGCAGCAGCAACCACGAGGGCGGCGTGTGCCCCAACCACACGAGCATCGACATCAGGGCCATGTACAGGCCCCCAGACAAAGAGAACCAGCCCGCCAGCTTGACCGTGCCAATGAGCCCGTGGGTGGGAAGCCAGCGTCGGCAAAAAAAGGTGCCGATCAGGTAAGACAACGACAGGGTGGACATGTACAGCCCGAACACCGCGCGAGAGCAACCCAGCACATTGATGAATGCAAACGACGACAGGGATAGGTAAACGAACAGGCCACCGTACGTGGATGAGGTCAGCAAGGCGTGAGCCTGAAAGGTGCGATGGCGGGCGATGCCCCCCCACTGACGTATCAGGTGCGCCCAATCCAAGCGGGTCTGGCGGCGGTCGGCGGGCAGCGTTTCAGGCAGGTACACCCAGACAAACAACAGGATGCCAGCCGAGCTCATGGCCAAGGCGGTCATCGTGGCGCGCCAACCCATCCACGTGGCTGTCAGTCCGCCAGTGATGGGGCCTAACAAGGCCAAGGCGCCCAAGCCAGTCATGCCACGGGCCATCACGCGCGCGCCCTCTTCGGGATGGAACAGATCTCGAATCATGGCGCGACCACACATCACCGTGGCCGACAACATCGCGCCTTGCGCTGCCCGCGCGAGGACCATGGTGTGACTGGATTCAGCCATCACCGTCACCAGGCTGGCGACAAAGAAGAAGGCCAGCCCGAGACGCAGCACCCAGCGCCGACCGCAACGATCCGAGATCGGGCCCCAGATCAATTGGCCCACCCCGAACGACAGAATCAATGCAGACAGCGTCGATTGCGCAGCGGCCGAGCTCATCTGCAGTTCCCGCTGCATCTGTGGCAACGCAGGCAGATACATGTCGGTGGTCAGGGGTTGCAACCCGGTCAACAGGGCCACCGCGGTGACGATGACCCAGGCCTGGATGACCTTAGGATGCTCAGAATTGTTCATCGGGCCGCAGGAAGCGCCATTGCCCAACCGGCAAGTCACCCAGGACCACTCGCCCCATGCGCACGCGTCTGAGCCCGACCACCTTCAAGCCCACCAGTTCGCACATGCGACGAATCTGACGCTTGCGGCCTTCCCGCAAGACAAAGCGCAATTGGTGTTCGTTTTGCCAGGACACCTTGGCCGGCTTGAGTTGGCGGCCGTCCAGCTCCAATCCAAAGCGCAGTTGTTCGATGGCTTCAGGCGGCACCACGCGGGACACATCCGTTGCGTCGGGTTGGGCCATCCATTGCACGCGGACCAGGTATTCCTTTTCCACGCCCGAGTCCTCACCGATCAAGGCCTTGGCCACGCGGCCATCTTGTGTGAGCACCAGCAGGCCGGTTGAATCGATGTCCAGCCGACCGGCCGGCGCCAGGTTCTTCAGATGGCCCCGGGTCAGTTGGGTCGACACGCGATCGGCTGTCCATCGGTTTTCAGGGCGAATCAACACCACGGCGGGCTCATAGCCGTCTTCAGCCTGACCGCTCACATAGCCGATGGGCTTGTTGAGCAGGATGGTGACGCGCTGCGCTTGTTGCGTGCGGGCCAGTGGATCAATCGCGATGCTGACATCTGGATAGACACGGGTGCCGAGTTCTTCGACCACCTCGCCATTGACACGCACCCATCCTTGCTCGATCCATTCGTCGGCCTCACGGCGAGACGCGAGCCCACGCTCGCTCATGAGCTTGGACAGCCGCATCTTGCCGTCGTCATGGCTGCTGACCTTGGGGGGCGCTGGGCGATAGGGCGCTGGCGAGTCGGTGTTGCGGTCGTCGGCCCGGGGTGGGCGCGGCTCTTGTCTCGATGGTCGATTGTTGCGCTCGGTCCGATCCTCGTATGGGGCGCGCTCGGATCGCTGCTCGCGGGCTTTGGCAGCCTGTTCTGCCGTCGGGCGAGCCCGAGGCGCAGATCCCGAGCCTCGGACTGGAGGACGACGACCGGAGGGGCGGGCTCCCGTCGCTTTGTCATCTGCCGCCGGCTTGTTCAGCGTCAGCTTCTTGCGTTCTGTCATGGCATGTGTCTTTCGGTCAGCGGTCAGCGGCCGCGCAGGAACAGGGCATCCAGTTCCTTGAGGGTGAGTTGGCGCCAGGTCGGGCGGCCATGGTTGCATTGGTCCACCCGATCGGTGGCTTCCATGTCGCGCAGCAATGCATTCATTTCCGTCAGGGTCAGGCGTCGATTGGCACGCACCGCGCCATGGCAGGCCATGGTGGCGAGCAGTTCATGCTGAGCACGTTGGATCACATCGCTGGCTTCGACTTGCGCCAGTTCGGCCAACACGGATCGAGCCAATTCAATGCCATCGGCCTGAGTCAGGGCTTGAGGAGTCGAGCGCAGCGCCAGCTTTCCGGGGCCGATCGCATCCAGATCCAGCCCGAGGCTGAGCAGCGTGTCTCGCTGGGTATCTGCCGTGGCCATCTCTTGTGGGGTCGCAGCAAACACGAGGGGGATCAGCAGTGGCTGGCTCTCCAGTCTCTCGTGGGCCAGTTGGGCTTTCAAGCGCTCGTACACCACGCGTTCATGTGCGGCATGCATGTCGACGATGATCAAGCCCTTGGCGTTTTCAGCCAACACATAAATCCCGCCAATCTGAGCTACCGCGCGACCCAAGGGCCAATCTTGATCAGATCCTGCGTCAACGGGGGGGGCAGCGGGCGACTCAAGCAAGGAGGCGGTCCACGCGGTGGTGTTGAGTCGCTCTTGCGCCTGCATGCCAACCGGTCGTGTCAGGGGGGTATCAAGTGAGTCGGCCAGTGGGTTGGCTTTCACAGCCAACGAGGAGCTATCTGGGCTCGACGCGGCTGTGGGCCATCCGGCCCAGCGTTGCTCAAGCGGCGCATCCGTGACTACCGGGGCCCCCAAGGGGAGGCGAGACTGATCTTTTGTCGGCAATGGCAGGGCAGGCGAAGGCACGCCATGAGCCGCTGGAATCGACATGGCTGAACCAGTAGCCGTGATGTGCAGGGCCGGGTTGCCTGCCGCTTCGGTGTCTGGGGCCTGCTGGGCGCGAGACAAGGCGAGGCTGGCCTCAACCGCCTTGCGGACCCCTTGGTGTACCTCTCGCGAGTCGCGGAACCGAACTTCGATCTTGGTCGGGTGCACGTTCACGTCGACGCGATCCGGTGCAATCTCGATGAACAGCACATAGGTCGGTTG
The DNA here is from genome assembly GCA_028864885.1 of Burkholderiales bacterium. Taxonomy (GTDB): domain Bacteria; phylum Pseudomonadota; class Gammaproteobacteria; order Burkholderiales; family Burkholderiaceae_C; genus Aquabacterium. The sequence goes on from JAGWLR010000011.1 coordinate 16,291, forward strand.
ACGCGAGCCATGCAGCACGTCTTCGTAGGCTGCACGGATCCCGTGGGCGATCAGCTTGTCGCGCACATAGCGCCCATTGACATAACAGTATTGCCAGTCGGACCGCGAGCGCGCGGCATCTGGCAAGCCGGCGCGACCGTGGATGCGCATGGGACCGATGCTCAAATCCACGACGCGACTGGTTTCGATGAATGCCTCACCCAGGACATCTTTCAGGCGTTCTTGCGCGGTCCCCGCCCGCCATTTTTCGATCAACTTGCCCTCGTGCCACACATCGAAGCTCACGTCGGGCCGGGCGAGGGCATGGCGACGGATGGATTCCAGACAATGCGCCAGTTCGGTGGCTTCACTTTTCAAAAATTTACGTCGGGCCGGGGTGCTGAAAAACAGCTCACGCACTTCGACGCTGGTGCCCACCTGCCGGGCAGCCGGCGCTAATTCGCCCGAGCGGGCGTCCAGCCGGTGTGCATGGGCATCCTGCTCCGTGCGACTGGCCACCGCCATTTCCGACACCGACGAAATCGCTGCCAGGGCTTCCCCACGGAACCCCATGGTGGCAACGTTTTCGAGCTCATCCAGCGACCGAATCTTGCTGGTGGCGTGGCGGCGCAGAGCCAGCGGCAGCTCGTCGACGGGGATGCCGTGCCCATTGTCCTCCACCAGGATCTGACGGATACCGCCCGCCATGAGCTTGACGCTGACGTGGCTAGACCCGGCGTCCAAGGCGTTGTCGACCAGCTCTCTGACCACCGAGGCGGGGCGTTCGACCACCTCACCGGCGGCAATCTGACTGATGAGTTCGTCGGGCAGTTCGCGGATCGTGCGGCGGGAGGAGGCTTCTTGCGTCATGCCCGGGATTGTACGAAGCTGCCCTGATAATGCGCGGATGGACATCGCACACTTTCTGATTGATTTCATCCTGCACGTCGACAAACACCTGGCTGAACTGGTTCAGCTGTACGGCGTCTGGGTCTACGGGCTGCTTTTTTTGATCATCTTTGTCGAAACCGGGCTGGTGGTTATGCCATTTCTGCCGGGGGATTCGCTCCTGTTCATCGTCGGGGCGCTGAGTGCCTCGGGAGCGATGAGCCTGCCGGTCTCTCTGGGCGTGCTGCTGTTGGCTGCCGTGCTGGGTGACCAGCTCAACTACAGCATCGGGCGCTTCATTGGCCCCAAGGTGTTTCAGTGGGAGGATTCACGCTGGTTCAATCGCAAGGCGTTTGATTCGGCGCACGAGTTTTATGAGAAGCACGGTGGCATCACCATCATCGTGGCGCGGTTCATGCCGTTCATTCGCACCTTTGCCCCGTTCGTGGCGGGCGTGGCGCAGATGAACCGTGGCACCTTCACCGCGTTCAATGTTGTGGGCGGGCTGTTGTGGGTGGTGGGGCTCATCCTGGCGGGATACTGGTTTGGCAACATCCCCTTCGTGCAAACCCACCTCAACAAGATCATCCTGGCGATGGTCATCATCCCGGGCTTGATCGCCTTGTTCAGTGGCTGGAAGGCCTCGCGCGCCAAACAAGCGTCGGCGTGAGCCGGTAAGGCCGACGCGATTCAGATGGCGCGGTTGCGAGCCAGCGGGGGATTCTTCGCAAAGTAGCGTTGGATGCCCAACAGCAGTGCGTCAGCCAACTGTTCCTGATAGTCGTCGTCGTGAAGCTTGGATTCCTCTTCCGGGTTGGAGATGAACCCCGTCTCCACCAAGATTGAAGGGATATCCGGCGCCTTCAAAACCGCAAAGCCAGCCTGTTCGACACGGGCTTTGTGCAAGCGGCCGATCTTGCCCAGGTGGCCCAAGATGGCGTTGCCCAGCTTGATGCTGTCTTTGATCTGAGCCGTGGTCGACATGTCGAGCATGGCCTTGAGCACGCCCACATCTTTGGCGCGCACATTGACGCCACCGACCGTGTCGCTGGCGTTTTCTTTCTGTGCCATCCAGCGCGCCGCTGCACTGGTCGCACCGTTCTCTGACAGGGCGAAAACCGAGGCCCCACGCGCGTTGGGGTTAGGGAAGGCATCGGCGTGAATGGACATGAACAGATCGGCCTGCACTCGTCGGGCCTTGATCACGCGTTCTTGCAGCGGCACGAAGTAATCGGACTCGCGTGTCAGCATGGCGCGCATCCCAGGCTGCGCGTTGATCTTGGCGCGAAGCTTGCGCGCCACAGACAAGGCGACATCTTTTTCCAGCAGACCACTGGGGCCAATCGCGCCAGGGTCTTCGCCGCCGTGTCCCGCATCCAGGGCCACGATCACCAATCGCTGTGCGCCTTGGCGACCCGCGACCCCCGTGTTTTGGTCGATGGCGGCCACGTCGTGATCGGCCTTGTCTGCATCAGGCTTGCCTTTGGCAACGGCCGTCTTGTCTGAAGGCTTGTCGCCGTTCTTGCGTTTGAGGTCGCCGATGAAATCACCCAAGGCATCGTTGACACTGCTGGCAGCTTGATTGGATAAGGGGCTGCCCGACTGAGCTGGCTTCGCTGGCGTAGTGGCATCGGCCACTGTGGTTCCTGAGGCTCCGACCGCCGAAGCGGGGGGATTCAACGAAGGCGCCGGCGGGGTGGTCGGTGCCCGCAAGGCCAATTCAGGATCTGGGCTCTTGGTGGGGTAGAGGTCGAACACTAACCGGTGCTGGTACGCGGCGACCGGTGCCAACCCAAACACCTGCGGTTTGATGGCCTGCTTCAAGTCGATCACCAGCCGAGCCACATGCGGGCGGTTCTGCCCGACACGGATGCCGGCAATGTAAGGGTCGTCACTTGAGACCTTGCGAACCAGCTCTTTCAGCTGGGCGTTGAGTTCCAACCCCTCGACATCGATGACGAGTCGATCCGGATTGGGCACCGAGAAATACTGGGCCTTCAATTCGGTGTCAGATTCAAGGGTGACCCGGGTGTAGTCATTGGCGGGCCAGACCCGCACCGCCACCAATTGGGCGCCCCAGGCCAGCTCCTTGGGGCCCAATAGCAAGATCAACGACCCGCCAACGGCTTGGCGAATCACACGACGGCGAGACACGCGGCTTTCACTCATGAGCAGGCCCTCCTTGAAACACACTGGGGGCAGTCGTTTCAAATGATGGCTCTTCTGCAGAATCTGTCAACAATCCCAACCAGAACTGTCCCAGTGGCGACACAGCTTTGAGCCGCACCAAGCGGTGGTCTTGCGCCAGCGGCTCGATCACCACTCGCAGATCCGGTCTGGGTAGAAGGCCGGCCGCCTTGTCAGGCCATTCAACCAATTTGAGTCCTGGTGCAGCAAACACGTCGCGAAATCCGGCGTCTTCCCATTCCTGGGGGTCGTTGAAACGGTAGAAATCGAAGTGATGGATCTGCGCTACGGCGCATTCATGAGGTTCCACCACGGCATAGCTGGGGCTTTTGATCCGTCCTTCAACCCCCAGGGCTCGCAAAAGGTGACGCGTGAACGTGGTTTTGCCCGCACCCAACGGGCCATGCAGTTCAATGATCGCAGACACACCCTGTTCGAGCTGGCGCAGCATCACCTTGGCCAGGCGCGAAGCCGTGACAGCGCAATCCCCTTCGTCTTGCCAGGCGAAGTCGGCTTGTGTCGGACCAAGAGAAGAAGAGTCGGAGCTTGTTACGATCGTCACATGAGTCAGGAACAGCGTGCCCAGGATCCGTCAGGTTTGTCATCCCCGCCAAAACCGGCAGTGGATGCGGCGGCCATCATGGGAAAACTGCGCCAATGGGCTACGGAACTCGGATTTTCACAGATTGGCGTAGCCGATGTCGATTTGTCAAGTGCTGAAGCGGGTTTGCTGGCTTGGTTGGAGGCCGGCTTTCACGGCAGCATGCACTACATGCAAGCCCACGGCCTCAAACGCGCGCGCCCGGCCGAACTGGTACCCGGCACGGTGCGCGTGATCACCGCGCGCATGAATTACCTGCCCATGGCCCACTCGGACGGTTGGATGGAAGTGGAGTGGCAGCGATTGAATCAGCCCGATCTGGCTGCGGTGTCTGTTTACGCGCGTGGCCGCGACTATCACAAGGTATTGCGCGCGCGCTTGCAGACCTTGGCTCAAAAGTTGGCGGATGACATCGGTCCCTTGGGCTTTCGCGTGTTCACGGACTCGGCACCGGTGCTCGAAGTCGAATTGGCCACCCGAAGCGGCCTGGGATGGCGCGGCAAGCACACCTTGCTGTTGTCGCGCCAGGCCGGGTCGTTCTTCTTCCTGGGCGAGATTTTCATCGATTTGCCCTTGCCAGTAACCGAGCCGGAGACCGCCCATTGCGGATCCTGCCGTGCCTGCATGGACGTCTGCCCCACCCAGGCCATCGTGGCGGAGCGGCGTGTGGATGCGCGTCGCTGCATCTCATACCTGACAATCGAACACGATGGGCCGATTCCGGTCGAGATGCGGCCGCTGCTGGGCAACCGGGTCTACGGTTGCGACGACTGCCAGTTGATCTGCCCGTGGAACAAGTTTGCTCAACGTGCCACGTTGGCAGATTTCGATTCAAGGCCAGCCTTGAACGGCCCGAGTTTGCTGGGCTTGTGGGCCTGGGATGAATCCACGTTTCTGCGGCTGACCGAGGGGAACCCCATACGTCGGATCGGGCATGAGCGGTGGCAGCGCAATCTGGCCGTGGCCATGGGCAATGCCCTGGCCAGTTTCCCGGGTAATGGCTTGAGCCCCGAAACACGTCGAGCCCTGCTGGAGGCCTTGCAGGCGCGGTTGAATGCGACAGAAGGGTGTTCAGAGCTCTTGAAGGAACACATCCTGTGGGCCCTCGAATCGGCCCACGGATGAAGCCTGGACTCAGTCGTTGACCAGCACCAGCTTGCCCCGCACCTGACGCGAGCCCATCAGCGCAAAGGCTTCTTTCAGTTGCGACATGGGCAGCTTGTGTTCAATCACCGGCTTGATCTTGCCTTCCATGTACCAGGCGGCCAGCTGCATCAGGCAGGCCGCGTTGTTCTGCGGCTCGCGTTTGGCAAACTCACCCCAGAACACGCCCATGATCGAGGCACCTTTGAGTAGCGTCAGGTTCAAGGGGAGGGACGGGATGGTGCCGTTCGCAAAACCGATCACCAAGTGTCGGCCGCGCCAACCGATCGAACGGAAGGCCGCTTCAGTCAGGTCACCGCCAACCGGGTCGTAGATCACATCCGGGCCTTTGCCGTCGGTCAAAGCCTTGATGTCGTCACGCAGGGTGCCCTTGCTGTAGTTGATGGTGGCGTCGGCACCGAGCTCTTTGCACAAGGCGCACTTTTCATCGGACGAGGCTGCGGCAATCACCTTTGCGCCCGCTGCCTTGGCGATTTGGATGGCAGCGGTGCCCACACCACCGGCCGCACCCAGTACCAGCACGGTTTCGCCGGCCTTCAACGCAGCGCGGTCCATCAGGGCATGATAGGTGGTGCCATAAGTGCAAAGAAATGCTGCCGCATCTTCGAACGAAAAAGCAGGGGGCAGGGGCATCAGCACCGCGGCCGGGGCCACCGTATGGGTGGCAAAGCCTCCCAGACCCGCAAAGCCTGCGACTGACATGCCTACGCTCAGGTGCTTGACGCCTTCGCCTACAGCTTCCACCACACCGGCGAACTCGGCACCCGGGACGAAGGGTGGATTGGGCTTCATCTGATATTTGCCCTGCACGATGAGCAGGTCAGGAAAGTTCAGGCTGGCTGCCTTGATGGCCACCCGCACTTCGCCCTTGCCGGGCTCGGGCGTTGGCGATTCTTTCCAGTTCAGAGCGTCCACCCCCGTGGGGGTTTCACAAATCCAAGCTTGCATGCATGTCTCCAAATTTGCAGTTCGCGGGGCATGTTAGCAGCGACACGCAGCCTAAAATCCGCCCTCTGTTCCCTGACCTTTCAGCCTTCAGGGTTGCCCGTGCCGAGCCATGTCCCGCCCAACTTCTTCTGTTCCCGACCGGTTGACCCGTTGGCTGTGGTTTGTGGCCCTGGCTTCACTGGCGACACGGCTGTGGGTGGCCGTGGCTCTGCCCATGACAGGGGACGAGGCTCTGTTCTACTGGTGGGCACGGTTCCTGGATTACGGCTATTACGATCATCCCCCCATGGTGGGCTGGTGGATTGCCGCATCGCGCACTTTGTTGGGGGACGCCACGTGGGCGGTACGCATCACCGCCGTCTTGTTGCCCCTGGGCGTGGGCGGCGCGATCTGGTGGGCCTGGGCCCCCGTGAATCGCGAGCGGGCTGCCTGGGCTGTTCTGTTGTTCTGGCTGATGCCGGTCAACTGGCTGGCATCCCTGGTGACGACCGATACCCCTTTGATTTTCTGGGCCGCGTGGTCGGCTGCGGCCATGGTGCGCGCCGAACAGCGAACGGACCGTGTGGGCGATCAGGGCCAGTCGGCCTGGGCTTTGTATGGGCTCAGTGGCGTCTTCATGGCCTTGGCGTTTCTATCGAAGTACTTTGCCGTGTTGCTGGGGCTCGGCTACGCCTTGTATTTCGTCGCGTTTCAGCCGCGGCGCTGGCGCGGTTTTGTCTGGATGGCTCTGGCAGCCCTGCCCGGGGTAGCAATCAACCTGATCTGGAACGCCCACCATTGTTGGACCAACATCATGTTCAACTTGTTCAACCGCAATGAAGATGCGGTGTTCTCGGTGGACAAGCCCCTGACTTATCTGGGCATGATGGCCTACCTGCTGAGCCCGGTTGGAGTGTGGTTGTTGTGGCGCTATCGGCGCGAGATGTGGGGCGTGATGAAGTCGCAGCGCCTGCTGGCCTGCATGGCTTGGGTGCCTTTGCTGTGCTTTGGCCTGATGTCCGGCAAGAAGGTGATTGGTTTGCACTGGGTGCTGGGCTTTTACCCCTTCCTGTTCGTCCTCCTGGCTTGGATGTTGCCGCTGAATCGGTTGCCCTTGGCTGCCAAAGGCCTGGGCGCCTTTTTGGCGCTGCATCTGCTCGTGGCCGGTGTGGCGGGTGGCTTGCATCTGGAACAGTTGCAACGGTTCAAGTTCTATCACCGGTTGGTTGAAGCAGCTCGGGCTTCTGACATCGTTCGCCAGGCTCTGGCCGAGGGCACGGTGCTGATGGCCACGGCATACTCGTCAGCGTCCATCTATGGCTATGCCGCCGGTCAGCATGTGCCCGTGTTCGGTATGGGCAGTGTGCATGCTCGGCAGGACGATCTGATCGTGGATTACAGCAAGTTGAATGGGCGCACCTTGCGCATCATCCTGGACCGGGCGCCCAATCCGGGCGAGTTCGATCCTTACTTCAACCAGACGCGGACCATTCCCATTCATGAAAGCGGTGCCGATTTCTACGTGGTGGAGGGCACCGGGTTTCGCTATAGCGTGTACCGGGATCGCATCATGCAAGAGATCAATCGCCGGTACTACCACTTTCCAGCCTGGCTGCCCGTCTCGGGGTGTGCGTTCTGCCAGCACTTCTGTGGGCAAAATCGGTGCGATCGATGAAATTCGGGATACCACTTAGAATGGCTTTCTTCCGCTTTGGAACGCCCTGAACAGTCTTGAAAGACGCAAAAATCAAATGCCAGCCGTGACGGATTCTTCCTTGCCCGTGGTGATTGTGGGGGCCGGTCTGGCCGGTTTGACGGTGGCGCTGCATCTGGCTGAAACCCAGCCGGTGATCGTGTTGGCCAAGCGTCGTTTCGAAGAGGCTGCCACGGCCTGGGCCCAGGGCGGCATCGTCGGTGTGCTGGGCAGCGACGACAGCATTGACTCTCATGTCAAAGACACGCAAGACGCGGGTGCTGGCCTGGTCGACGAACGCACGGCCGAGTTCATTGCCCGCCATAGCGCCGAGGCGGTGGAATGGCTGGTGAAGTGCGGGGTGCCTTTTTCACCTGATCCGCAAGGGCCTTTGGGCCTGCACCTCACGCGCGAAGGCGGGCACGCGGTTCGTCGGATTGCCCACGCCGCAGACGCCACCGGCAAGGCCATTCACGACGTCTTGTTGGCAGAGGTGCGTCGCCATCCCAACATCGTGTTGCGCGAAAAATGGATGGCGGTGGACCTGATTACCAATCGGCATCTGAAACGGCAAGGCGAAGGGGTTCGCGATCAGGAACCACGTTGCCACGGCGTGTACGCCTTGGACATCGAAAACCAGCGTGTGGAAACCCTGGCGGCCTCCGCAGTGGTTCTGGCCACAGGTGGGGTGGGCAAGGTGTATCGGTACACCAGCAATCCTGACACCTCGACGGGCGATGGCATCGCGATGGCGTGGCGTGCCGGGTGCCGGGTGGCCAACATGGAGTTCATCCAGTTCCACCCGACCTGCCTGTATCACCCGCAGGAACGCAGCTTCCTGATCACCGAAGCGTTGCGGGGCGAAGGCGCCTTGCTCAAGTTGCCCGATGGCACCCGGTTCATGCCGATGCACGATGAGCGTGCCGAGTTGGCCCCGCGCGACATCGTGGCTCGGGCGATCGACTTCGAGATGAAGAAGCATGGCCTGGATCACGTGTGGCTGGATGCCACGCACCTGGGCGAAGCCTTCCTGAAAGAGCATTTCCCGACGATCTATGCCCGCTGTCTGTCATTGGGCATCGACATTGCCAAGCAACCCATCCCCGTGGTGCCCGCCGCGCACTACACCTGCGGTGGCATGGTGACCGATCTGCATGGCCGCACCGATCTGCCTGGCCTGTATGCCGTGGGTGAGACCACCTACACCGGCTTGCACGGTGCCAACCGCCTGGCCAGCAATTCCCTGCTGGAATGCGTGGTGCTGGGCCGCACCTGTGCCGATGACATTCAGGCGCAGATCCCTGAGTCGATCCCGAAGCTGCCGGGCTGGGATGAAAGCCAGGTGTCCGATGCCGACGAAGAGGTCGTCATCTCTCACAATTGGGACGAATTGCGCCTGCTGATGTGGAACTACGTGGGCATCGTGCGCACGACCCGCCGGCTGGAGCGCGCGCTGCATCGAATCAAGTTACTGCGCAGCGAGATCGACGACTACTACGCGGCCTTCCGCGTGACGCGTGACTTGCTCGAGTTGCGCAACCTGGTCGACTGCGCAGAGCTGATCGTTCGCTCGGCCTTGTCACGTCAGGAAAGTCGCGGTCTTCATTTCAGCCGTGACTATCCCCGCACATTGCCTGTCAGTTTTCCGACCATTTTGTGCAAGAAAGCGAAAAAGAAAGACGCCTGGCTTCCCTGATAGGAAGCTCAGCCCCCAGGGTCGAGGCTCAGCGGCGCGCGCGCATGGCCACCCGGGCCTGCACAAATTCAAAGGCGTAGCTGACGGCGTCGTTGACGAGCTTTTCGTTTTCGGCGCGCTCTTTTTCGGTCAGATAGAACGCCAGATCAACCTGGTGACGGATGTAGCGAGTGGGCAGGCGGTTCAACGCCACGCACGCCACATCGGGCAACAATTCTTCGCCCAGCATCGGGTAGTGCGGGGCAGCCGCCATCACGGCGTCCACCACCGGGTGTTCATAGTAGTTGCGCAAAGAGGTGAAGTCAGCGGGCATGGGATGTCACTCCACGAAGAGACTTCACAGTGTGAACCAAGGGGGGCATTTTGTGGCGTGAAATACCGCCGGGCTTGCCCCTTTGTTCACCATGAGCCTCACGCAAGCCGTTCCAGGACGCGCAACGAAAAGTCAACGGCCTGGATGTCTTTGGTCAGTTTGCCGATCGAAATCCGGTCGACCCCGGTGGCCGCGATGGTGCGCAGTTGATCCAGCGTCACCCCACCGGACACCTCCAGCAAGGCCGCACCTGAAGTCATCTCCTGATTGATGGCGACCGCTTCGCGCATCATCTCTTCGGTGAAGTTGTCCAGCAACACGCTGACGGCGCCGGCCGCGAACGCCTCTCTCAGTTGCCACAGCGTTTCCACCTCGATCTGGATCGTGATGTGATCGCGCAACTCGGGCTTTTGGGCCGCCACCAGGGCCTGAGCCTGGTGCAGCGCTGCGGTGACGCTGCCAGCGGCTGCGATGTGGTTTTCTTTGATCAAGATGCCGTCATACAAGGCCAGCCGCTGGTTGGCGCCGCCACCGACACGCACCGCATATTTTTGTGCCAGACGCAGCCCAGGCAGGGTCTTGCGGGTGTCCAGGACGACGCAGCCACGCGGGTTGGGGGAGGCCCCGGCGATGGCCTGCATGTGACGCCAGGTCAGGGTGGCCACAGCCGACAGTGTCTGCAGGAAGTTGATGCTGGGTCGCTCCGCCGTGAGCAAGGCCCGCGCATCGGCTTCAATCAGGCAGACCTCAGTGTCGGCCTTCATCAGATCACCTTCGGCGTAGGCCCAGGTCACCTTGGCTTGAGGGTCGAGCTTGAAGAGCGTGCCTTCCAGCCAGTCGCGTCCACACAGAATGGCTTCTTCCCGAACCAGCAGGCGTGCTTTCACGCGCTGTCCCCCCGGTACCAGTTGAGCCGTCCAATCACAGATGCCCACGTCTTCGAACAGGGCATCGCGGATGTTGCGCTCACGCGCTTCGGTCAGGGTTTCGTTGTGGTCAAACATGTTCAGACTCGATGGATAACGGTTCAGGCAGCGCCGATGTTGGGTACAAAACCCTGGGCAGGCTTGGCGATGGCGGACGGGTTGTGGGCCACAAAGTCGAGCATGCGATCGATGCAGCCCTTGGCCTGCACGCGAATGGCCTCGTCCACCAAGATCTCGCCGGTGCGGTGCTCTAGGCAGGACAGCACGCCTTGCAGGCTGTTCATGGCCATCCAGGGGCAGTGTGCACAGCTCTTGCAGGTTGCGCTGTTGCCGGCGGTAGGTGCCTCGATCAACACTTTATTGGGCGCCATTTGCCGCATGCGGTGCAGGATGCCGTTGTCTGTGGCCACGATGAACTCTGCCGCATCAGATTCCACGACCGCCTTCAGCAGTTGAGAGGTCGAACCCACCACATCGGCTTGGGCCACCACGCTTTCGGGCGATTCGGGGTGCACCAGAACCAGCGCCTTGGGGTGATCCTTTTTCAGCAGATCCAGCTCCAGCCCCTTGAATTCGTCATGCACGATGCAGGCCCCATTCCACATCAGCATGTCGGCGCCTGTTTGCTGCTGGATGTAGCGCCCCAGGTGGCGATCTGGCGCCCACAAGATTTTTTCGCCCTGGGCTTTGAGATGGCTGACGATGGCCAGCGCACAAGAACTGGTCACCATCCAATCGGCGCGCGCTTTGACAGCCGCGCTGGTGTTGGCATAGACCACCACCTTGCGATCCGGATGGGCGTCGCAGAACTTGGCAAAGTCGTCAGCAGCGCAGCCCAGATCCAGTGAGCAGGTCGCATCCAGATCGGGCATCAACACCGTCTTTTCCGGACTCAGGATCTTGGCGCTTTCGCCCATGAACTTCACCCCGGCTACGATCAGGGTCTTGGCTGAATGGTCGCGACCAAAGCGCGCCATTTCCAGTGAGTCTGCCACGCAGCCGCCGGTTTCCAGGGCCAGATCCTGCAGGTCGCCATCTACGTAGTAATGCGCCACCAGCACGGCATTGTGCTGAACCAGCAGTTCCTTGATGCGCGCTTGTGTGCGCGCCTTTTCAGCTGCGTTCAAGGGGGCTGGTACCTTGGCCCAGGCGTGCGCCGTGCAGCTTTCGCCGGTTGCATCCTGTCGGGTGTAGTCGTATGAGACGGATTGTGTAGACATGGTGTGTCATCCTGTCAGATGGCTAGGTTCTCGTGGAACCCGAAGCTCGATTTTGCTTGCATGAAGGTGGCTGTCGCCTGCTCCACATCAGCACCAATTCGTTGCAGACCCAGACTGCATAGAAGGCAAAGAGGATGTCGCTGAAAAAATGACCGCCTTGCAGCATACGTCCCAAGCCGACCACCCCACCGGTGACGGTGCCAATCCACAGCCAGCGGCGGCGCCAGACCGGCCCACAGGTCAGGCCCAAGCTCATCAACGCGAATCCTGCCGCAGCGTGGCTGCTGACAAAGCTTTTGTGGCTACCAGGGTCGTCGCCCCACTGGAACGGTCCACGATAAGGCACGTTGCCGCCCAGTTCAACCACCTGCACGGGCCGGGGCCGGCCGGCGACGTTTTTGAAGATGCCTTCGATCAGCAGGCCAGGGCCCAACAAAGCCGACACGAGTGCGAGAACAGCCAGTTGGCGCCAGGGGCCTTGGCATTTGTCTGCCACGTCTGCTTGTCCACGCTTGCGAAACCAGGCCGCCAAGAAACCATTGAATCCCCATAACAAGGCCAGCAGTAGGATCAATACGCGACCGATCCTTGGCGTCCAGTGATACATCGCCAGCACGACCGGATTTTCTCGGTAGACGAAGCCGACCCCAGGCTGAAAGTAATGCGAAGCGATCATCAGGTCAATTTGGGGAAATTTGGCAAACGCGGCGACGCAAAAAAACAGCAGGGCCCAGATCAGGCGGGTGTCCAACTCCGGGATGTCATGTGGATCCGGCGGCTCGCGGTTTCGCAATTCAGCTCTCCGGATCTTGATGGCCGGCGTTGCCAGTTTGCTCGTCGTAGCTTAGAGCGTCATAGCCCAAAAAGCCTTGCAGCAAGAACACATGGATTTCTACGGCCTGATCAGGGGCCACGGCAACCTTGACGGATTTCAGCAGACGTGCGCTGCCAAAGCGCTGCAAGATGCCATCCGGGTGTGCGTTGTCGGCCACCAAGATGACACTTTGGCCCACCTTGTTGGGGAAGCTATAGAGCAACTGATAGTGATCGTGGCGGGTGCCTTTTGGGTTCCACGCATAGGTCTTCACCTTGTGTGATCGCCAGTGGTAAGCCGCTTGCGTGATCAGCAGACGTTGCGAGGCCAGCACGGGCAGGCCTTGCGTTGCGGGGTCATCCCAGATGGGCTCCAGGGCATCAAAAGCTTCCTGCCAGCCGCGCATGCGCACCATCACATCCCAGCGCCCAGGCAGTTTGCCGCCGGCCAGGTCATGCAGATGCAAGACCACCGAAGTGAGCAGCAGATTGCTGACAATCACCCCTACCAGCCAGCGGTTGGGTTTGGGTGTGGCGATGGGCACCAGTGGCGGGCTCAAGCGGGTGGCGATCAGCATGGTCAGACCGATCATGGCAGGGGCGGCCCAATTCACATGGGCGTCGGCACGAAGGGCCTGCAAGATCGCGATCAACAGGAGAGGGACGCTGGTGGCCCATAAAAAGCGATAGGACGACACCGACGCAAAGTAGTGGGCGGAATTCTTGGCGGTGCCCGTGCCGGGAGCGGATTTCCATTGGCTTGGCGGCATCATCTGGCTGGATGCCGCCCACTGGCTGGCCGGCACCGTGTCAGCGATCTGTGCATAAGGGCGTTTGAACAACCACAGACCCGCCCACACAGCCACAGGCCCCAACATCAGAACCTGCCCCAGCAGAAACACAAGGGTTGGGCCCAAACCACCAGAGCGACCGCTTTCTGCGGTCAACTGCGCGGTGTGTTCGAATGTCGGGTAGTGATTTTGGGCATTCCACCAAATGTTCGGTGCCACGACGAGGGCGGCCACGATGATAGCCAACCAGGGGCCCGGGCGTGCGATACCGCGTTGGGGGCCGTGGATGCCCCACAAGGCCCAGATCGCGGTCAACGCAAACGCTGCCATGGTGTACTTGTCCATGACGCCGATGCCGCAGATCAGGCCACACAAGGCCCACAACTTCAGGCGGTTGGTGAGCTGGGCGCGCCACAAGGCCCAGGCGGCGAGAGTCCAGCACAACAACAGCGGACCATCGGTACTGACGACCAGGCTAAGCAGGCCCACCATGGGCAGGCTCAAGTACACCCCTCCGGCTACGATGCCCGTGCGGACGCCGCCTGATGTGGGCCACAAGGCTCGCGCAAATCCAACCATGGCCAATGCTGTGGCTGGGAAGGTAAGCATGCCCAGTGCCTTGACTCCCAGCACGCCCGACCCAAACAATTTGGTGCTCAGCCAAATCATGCCGGCCACGAAGGGGGGTTTGGAGAAATAGCCCCAATCCAGGTGACGCGACCAATCCCAGTATTGGGCTTCGTCAAAGAACAGAGAGATGCCACTGAAGTGGATCACCCAGAACCGGTATGCGGTCACCAGGGCGGTGAACGCCAGCAGCTTGACGAACCTGGGGCCCCAGATGCGCGGCCAGCGATGACTCTTGGCCGGTGTGGGGCGGGTGGCTTGGTCGGCAGTCGACATGGTCATCCCTTTGTTGCCCTCAAGAAACGTGGTGCCAAGCCTGATCGTCAGCCAGGGCAGGTTTGGTCGACGTGTGGTACGGGGCGATTTCACCGCGGTCGTAGTAGATCCGGATCAAGAGTTCGGCAAGCACGCCCGTGGTGAGGAACTGCAGGCCGCCCAGAACGCAGAAAAAGCCCAGCCACAATAAGGGGCGGCCACCGATGTTCTGCCCCAGCATCTTGAGCACCGCGAGGTAGCTCAGGATGGCCGCACCCAACAGGCCCACACCCAAGCCGACCCCGCCAAAAAAGTGCCCAGGCCGGCCGGCAAATCGCAGAAAGAAGTTCACGGCCAGCAGGTCGAGCACAACGCGCAAGGTGCGTGAGATGCCGTATTTCGACTCGCCGCGTGTGCGCGCATGGTGACTGACGGGCAACTCCGCCATCCGTGAGGGCGACGTGACAGTCGCCATCCAGACCGGAATGAATCGGTGCATTTCGCCGTACAGGCTCACCCGTTTGAGCACGCTGGCTCGGTAAGCCTTCAGGCTGCAGCCGAGATCCTGGAATTCGAGTTGGGTGATGCGATGGATCAGTCGATTGGCGATTTTGGACGGGATCTTGCGCAGGAACATGCCATCTTGGCGATTTTGCCGCCAGCCCGCGACCAGATCCAGATCTTCCTTGAGCAGCTTTTCAACCAGCTTCGGGATGTCGACGGGGTCATTTTGCAAATCGCCATCGAGGGTGACGATCACATCGCCCCGAGACGCATCGATGCCAGCCTGCATGGCGGCCGTCTGGCGGAAATTGCGCCACAAATGAACGGGGCGAACATGGGGGCCACGCAGCCGGGCCTGTTCGTCGAGCGCCTGTTGCGTGCCATCACGGCTGCCGTCGTTGACGATGATGAGTTCCCAGTCGTAGGGATAGGTATCAAGCGCCCGGTGTACTGCCGTCACGAAGGGCTCGACGTTGTCGACTTCGTTGTACATCGGGACCACGATGGAGAGACGATGCGGCGGGATGGCGTTCATCGCGAGTGTCTACTTCGATTCAGGGGCGCGACGTGGGACGTTTGAACTGGCTGAGCAAGGACGCTCCCAGCCCGGCGACCACGGCGCAAATCAGAAAACAAATGTGCAAGGCCAGGGCGGCGCTGACGGCGTGCGCCAGTGCCGGAGATGCTTTGGGTAGATGCGTGGCCATGCCAGCCCACACGCCCATTTCATAGGTGCCGAAGCCAGCCGGGCCCTGCAAAGGGATCACTGCGGCGAGTTCACCGCCCAGAGCCCCAGCCCACGCCTCGGTCCATGAGGTCTGGGTGATGGCCGACAGCAAGAACGCACCAGCGCTGAGCTTCAGACACCAGTTGGCGGAGGTCAAGATCCAGGCCATGGGTTGATGGTGGGTGGACTCTGTCAGGGCGGCCCGCAGTTTGGACAGCACGCGATGAACCCGAGGGCTGTCGGGGATCCTGGGTAGAGCCCAATTGATGGCAAACCACCCCAGAACCGCGGCTAACATGCCCGCCGCCCGCCACAGAGGAGGCAAGCCAGGCCAGATCAGCATCCCCAGCAGCAGCAACACGATCAGATCCTGGATGCGCATCCACAGCAGGCAGGCCACGGCCCGACTAACCGGCATGCCCAGTTCGCGCGACGCCAGCCAGGGGAAACTGAGTTCACCCGCTCGCATGGGCAGCAAATTGATCGCGGCGTTGTGCATCAGGATCACGCGAAGCGCGTCGGTCCGCAGGCCCAGCCAGCGTCGTGGGGCCTGGCCCACGGCGTCCAGGTCCATGACCACTTGCAGCCGCGCCGCGCGCAGCCCATAGCTGATCAGCAGTCCCGACAGTGTCAGCAACCAGGCGCCGAGGGTGGGCTGTCGAAACGCCTCGGCGACCTGTTGAAAAGGGGTGTGCCGCAACAGGAGCGCCAACAGCCCCATGCCGAATGCCCACGCCGCAACGAGCTTCAGCTTGCGGTGCCAAAGCGATGGGGGGGGGGCGGTGCTCAGGTCAGTCGACGTAGTCACAAAAAGTGGGCGGCGAATGAGGATCCGCGGATGGGAAAACCCGGTATTGTCCCGCAACTTTTCACACGGGGCGAAGCCATGGGTGTTCTGGTCAGACGAAAAAGAAACGGCGCACCTCAGTGCGCCGAAACATCATCCGGGCAGTGCCCGATTCCCCGGTTTGGGCTTCTGGTTTTTATTGGGCGCCTTCCCGGAACAGGACCACGCTGACGGTTTCAAACAAAACCAGCAAATCCAGGAAGAGAGAATTGTTCTTCACGTAGTACAGGTCGTATTGGTGCTTGTGCAGTGCATCCTCTACCGAAGCGCCGTAAGCGTAGCGAACCTGCGCCCAACCGGTCACCCCGGGCTTCACGCTGTGACGGATGTCGTAGTACGGGATTTGTTCGCGCAACTGGGCCACGAAGGTGGGGCGCTCAGGGCGGGGGCCGACCATGCTCATTTCACCTTTGAGCACGCTGATCAACTGGGGCAGTTCATCGATCCGGGTCTTGCGAATGAAGGCGCCAACGCGGGTGATACGGGAGTCGTTCTTCGTTGCCCAGACGGCCACGCCATCCTTTTCGGCATCGGTGCGCATGCTGCGGAACTTCAGGCACATGAAAGTCCGGCCACCCAGGCCGACACGTTCCTGACGGTAGATCACCGGGCCTTTGCTTTCCAGCTTGATGGCGATCATGGTGATCAGCATCACTGGCGAAGCGATGAGCAGCAATGTCAACGATGAGAGCACATCGAAGATGCGTTTGGTGACAATTCGAGTGCGGTGTTGAACGAATCCACGGCCATACACCAGCCAGCTGGCCTTGAGACTGTCGATGGGCACTTCACCAGTCGTTTGCTCGTAGAAATCAGCCAGGTCCATCACCGGAACGCCCTGGATGCGAGCCGACAGCAGTTGGTCCATCGGCACATTGCCGCCACGTTGTTCTTTCACGGCCACGATGATCTGGTTGACGTCGTGACGTTGAACGATGTCCTCGATGTTCAGGGCACGCGGGAAAATATTGAAGCGCTTGTCGTCTGTGGGAAGGGAGAGTTCACCAGCCGGATAAAAGCCGACGACAGCGTGGCTGCGCAAGCGACGCGAGCGCAGATCGGCTGCCACAGCCTGAGCCTCGGAACCCGTGCCCACGATCAGAATACGTTGCTGAAGCAAAGCACCACGCCACGCGGAAAGCAGCAAGCCGCGAACCAGGATGAGTCCAACCACCAAGTACGCGATGGCAAAGCCCATCAGTTGATGCGCGTGATCCCCCTCAACTTCGGTTTTCACCGCGAGTTGGTAGGCAATGGGAATGGCCAGCAAGCAGCCCAGCACGGCACGGCCGAGCTTCTCTTTGTTGGTTTTGCGTTGGGCGCCTTCGCGATAAACGCCCACCAGGCCGCAGTGCAGCGGAATCAGCAAAGCGAAACCCAAACCAGAACGCAGGGCAGAGCCCACGCCCAGATCGCTGGAGCCAGACAAGTGGACCAGGGTCAGGGTGCCGAGGACCACAGCCAAAAAGCTGGTGAGGCTGTCAGCCAGCAACTCAGCCAGGGTGGCCAGTGAAATGTGATGTTGAAAAACCCGGAGCATGATTGCCTCTCAAGTCGGGTGGGAGCGAGGAAACCCTTGGCTTCTTCGCGAACCCGTAAACTTTTGTAATTGAGCCATTGTCAGGGGGGCGCCCAATTCGTAACACCCTGTGTTTATGGGGGAGGGCCCTAACATTGGGGGGGCTTCGTGAATATTGCCCAAATATGTCAAATGGTGAGGCTATTGCCTTGGGGAATCGAGCGGGCACAAGCTATCAAATTCCTTAAAAATGGGTTTTGCCGGGAGAAATCCGAGCTGGCCCCATTTGAGCTTTGGCCCAGGAGATCAAATGCTCGGCCACGCGATTGGCTGAATGCCCGTCCCAGAATTTCGGAAGGCGTCCTTTTTTACCGCCCCCACGCAGAATTTCGGCCACCGCGCGAGATATCAGGCTGGTATTGCGACCCACGGCAATATTCGATCCTTGTTCGACGGTGATTCTGCGTTCCGTGAAATTATGAAGCGTCAGGCACGGGACACCCAAAATCGTGGCTTCTTCTTGCAGCGTGCAGGAATCGGTCAGCACACAGGCGGCTGTGCCAATGAGCCCGATCATCTTGAAGTAAGGGATGGTGGGCAGCAAGATGATGTGCCCCTCAGCCTGCGCCTTGATCAAGTCGGGGTGATTGAGCAGGGGGCGAATTCGGTCTGAACCTGCCCAGATCAAGGGCATGTCTCGGCTGATGGTGTGGAACACGTGGGCCAATTCGTGCAGGCGATCTGGATCTTTGGCCACGCCGCGACCTTCCAGGTAGACCAAGCCGTAGCCTTGCTTGTTTTTGAGGAAATCGGTGTTGTGATTGAACTGCCGCAGGGTGTACTTCGGGGGCGAGGCCTGAGGCAGCATGCTGCGGATCGTGTCCATCAACACGTTGCCAACAAACTGGATCCGGTCGGCGGGGATGCCTTCGCGCGCCAGGTTGTCATGGGCCACCCACTCGGAAGTCAGCAGCATGTCAGCCATGTGGTCACACATCATGGCGTTGATTTCCTGTGGGCGACTGCGGTCGAAGCTGCGCAAGCCCGCCTCCAGGTGCACGATGCGGATGCCAAGGCGTTGCGCGACCAAGCTGGCCGCGAGGCCGACATCGTCTCCGGCTTGCACGATCACCGCAAACGGTCGGTATTCGGACAGCAGGTGATCGAGCTGGCGCATGCCGTCGGCCAGCAGGTTCACCGGTGTGCCGGCAGGCAGTCGCAGGCGGAAGTGCGGCTCTTGGAGGCCGGTGTGCTCCATCAACTCGGCTGACAGCTCGAAGTGCCCAGGGCAGTCAATTTGCAAAACCTTGAGCGACGGCACCCCTGCCCGGGTGGCGAAGGCTTGCTGTAGCGCCGCGGCACGCAGGGCTCCCGCCATGGAGCCAGCAATCAGCAAAAAGTAGAGTCCTGCGGAGCCATTCGTGTCCCCCTGGTCGTTTACCGAGTAGCTGGGCTCGAATGCCGCGGGGCCCGACGACGCCCAATCGCCAGGTTCCACGCTGTGTGTGAGTGTGGGGATCACCAGGGGGCGAGGGGCATGGGGGTCGACGTCGGATGGCGCCGACGTGCTGCTGGGGGGGGCATCGGATGCGGGCGCGGCCACGCGCGAGGGCAGCGCTTCGCCGATTTCGGCGCGAATCTCCATCGCAATGCGTGCGACGGCGGCCGCCGTGATCTCATCGCCTCCGGCCAGGAAGGTGGACAGCAAGATGCGGTTGCACAGCAAATTGATGCGCCTTGGGGTGCCTGAGGTCCACTGGTACAACTCGTCGAAGGCGTCGTCATCAAACCGGGGGTGCTCTCCGGTCCAGCCGACCTTGGTCAGCCGGTGCTCGACGTAACGACGGGTTTCCTCGCGGTCCATCGGGCCCAGGTGATATGACGCGATGACACGTTGGCGAAGCTGTTCGAGGCTGCGCGACAGCAGCATTTCGCGCAGCTCGGGCTGACCAATCAAAAAACTTTGCAGCAGCGCCTGGTTGCCGTACTGGAAGTTCGACAACATGCGAAGCTCTTCGATCGCATCCCGGCTCAGGTTTTGTGCTTCATCGACGATGAGCACCGCCCGCTTATTCTGCGTGGCCAGCAGTGTCAGATAGGCTTCGAGGGTCGCGATCAGCTCGGCCTTGGAGTTGCCTTTGAGTGGAATACCAAAGGCCGTGATGGCCGAGCGAAGCAGGTCGCCAGCCTCCAGTTGGGTGCTCACCAACTGGGCTGCCACCACCTTTTCAGAGTCGATGTCGCTCAACAACGTGCGGACCAGCGTGGTCTTGCCCGCGCCGATGTCGCCTGTGACGACGATGAAGCCTTCCGCCTGGTAAAGGCCGAACTTCAGGTAAGACAGTGCGCTGCTGTGACCCTTGCTCCCGAAGTAAAAACTGGGGTCGGGGTTGAGCAGGAAAGGGGGGCTGGAAAAGCCGAAGTAGGTTTCGTACATCTGATGAGGTCAGAACCGATAGCCCAGGCCTGCGAAGGCCGCAGATTCATCGCTGTCACCGGTTTTGGTGCTGTGCGAGATTTGTCTGCGTAGCCCGAAGGTGGCAGACGTGCGGGGGGCAAGATCGGTGGAGTAGGCGGTGCTCCAGCTGAAGCTGCGTGCGAATTCGTAGGGCTGGCCGACCGTGCTGTTGTTCAGTCGGTTCCAGCGCAAGTTCGCAATCAGCCGGGAGGTGGGGGTGAGCAGGTGGTTTAGCTCGCTGTAAAAGAAGTACTGCCGGCTGGTAGAGGCCGCAGTCAACAGTGCCACCGAGGCGGTGAGCGGTTCGGCATCGATGCGGCCCGCGGTCAAGGTCAAGGTGTTGCGCCGCCCCATGACGACCATGCGTCCGGACGCTTCTTTGCGCAACTGAGCATTGAGGTTGTAGATGTCTCGGATGCCGTTGACACTGGTGGTCAGCTTCTTGGTGGTGATGATGTCGTCAACCGCCTTGGCCCGTTCGGCAGGATCGGGGATGTAGGTCGTCAACATCGAGTCAAAGAGGTCGCGGACCGTGCTGCCTTGCGCCACGGTACCCAGCGAAGACGCGTAGGTGGTGGCGACTCGGTTGAACGTGCCGCTGAAAGCCAGCCAAGGCATGCGGTGGCTGGCGTTGACCTGCCAGGCTTGACCGAAGAAGCGGCGTTCAACCTGAGCGTCGAGCAAGGTGCGTTCTTCAGGTGTCCAACGCAGCAGCCAGCCATGGACACTGTCGTTGTAAGAGTCGAGCAAGACCTTGTCTGATTCTCGTCCGATCAGGGCGCCGACGATCAGATCAGGAGTCAGGGCGTAGAGGCCCTTGGCTCGGCCAATCGATTGAGTCAGAACGGGATCGCTTTGGCCTGTGACATGGGTGGTCTGGTGATTCGCACCGATTTCATAGCCAAAAGGCACGGGGCGACGATCGAGCGAGGCCTGTCCAGTCGTGACCTGGGTGTCGGGTCGGTCTGGGGTGTTGGATCCGATCCGGTTGGAGTGCACCCAGGACTGATCCACCCGCGCCTTGACGGTGGTTTCGGCCGACAGTTTGTGATCCAGGAAGGGCGAAAGCCGCCATTCGGTGGTGGAGTAGCCGCGCTGTATCAGGCCGCTATCGGAGTTGCCGGCGTAGAGATCAGGCTCTTGTCTGGCGCTCCAGGCCGCTTCGATGCCCAGGCCGGTGTCGTGAGATTCGGTTCGGCCTAGCAACTGGCCGGTGGGGATCACCTGATTGGGTCGGGTCTTCTTGCTGTAGTAGTAGGCGTCGGCCTTGACATCGCCCTGAACCAGGCTGTTGTTGCCTCTGGCATTGACTTTGAGTCCGGGAGAGACCTGGGTCACCCATTCGCGGGTTTGGCTGCCAAAGCTGGTGGTGCCGGGCACGTTAGTCTGGTGGACGTAGGACTCGAGCACGTCCACTGACGGTTGGATCACCAAAGGCTCAGCAAGGGCCGTGCTTGCCAGGACCGCCCCAGCCAGGGGAGCAAGCTGGAAAGGCCGGCGGCGTTGGCGGTTTGCGGCTGGGGTGGCAGTGATCATGAGGTCCTGTCGGTTGGGAACGTGTCAGGCAGATACAAATCGCAAATCCTACAGGAGCCACTTTTGGCGAGGCAAGACCTCAGATGGACGGGGCTCGGGCAAGAGCCACCAGCGCCTGGGGCGGATATGAGCGGTTATGCTTGCTGCCGATTTTGTTAGAAAAATGCCTTGTGCGCCCTGTTATTTGAAAGGAAAAACATGTCCGCCTCATTTGCGACCTGTGACTTTTGCGATGAACACAAAAATGACACCGATGGTGCATTTCGCGTTTTGCCGCCGGTTTTTCGCGATTTTGGCAAGCGGATCAAGTTTTCCGGGCAGGTCAGCACCGTGAAATGTTTTGAGGACAATACTTTGGTCAAGGCCGCAGTCGATTCTCCGGGCATGGGCCGGGTATTGGTGGTGGACGGTGGCGCCTCGCTGCGGCGCGCCTTGGTGGGCGGCAATTTGGGCAAGTCTGCGACCAAAAACGGCTGGGCCGGTGTGATCGTCGATGGCTGTGTGCGTGATGTGGCCGAGTTGGCCGAATGCGACATCGGCATCCGCGCGCTGGCGTCCATGCCGCTGCCCACCGAAAAGCGCAACGAGGGCCAAAAAGACATCGCGGTGCAAATCCAGGGGGTCTGGATTCGCCCAGGCGATTATTTGTATGCCGATGAAGACGGCATCGTGGTGTCGCCCACGCCGCTGATTTGATTCAGCTTTCACATATTCGGTCAATCTCGGGGGGATACTGAAAATCCCCCTCAGGTTCTGACGTCGTTGGACGAATTGCTGCATGTCGGTCATGCACAAGGGGGTCCAATATGCTCAATCTCGAAGCGGTTTCCAAATCCATTGACGCGCCAGAGGTCCGGTCCTTGATCAAGGATCTGGGGGTGCCGGCCAGGCCCAGTGCCTTGCTGGATGTGCAAACCGAGTTGCGACGAGACGAGCCACGCATGCCGGTTCTCGCCCAGATCGTGGCGTCGGACGTGGCGATGTCGGGCGCCTTGCTGAAAGTGGCCAATTCGCCCTGGATGGGTTTGTCGCGTCAGGCAGAGACCATCCAGCAGGCCTTCATGCTTTTGGGCGCGACCCGGTGCGAACAACTCTTGATGGAAATCGCGTTACGCAATGCGCTGCCGGCGGAAGGGCCCGCTTTGGTGCGATTTTGGGATGTGTCATCCAAACGAAGCCAGGCGATGTGGTCGCTGGCGCCTCGGGTCGGCTTGCAACCGGCATTGGCGCAAACGGTGGGCTTGTTTGCAGATGTGGGCATCCCTTTGCTGGTCAAACGGTTTCAAAATCCCTCCTACTTGGAGACCCTGTCTCAGGCGAATCGAAGCGACGAGTGCTTCACCACCATCGAGCAGGCCCGCCATCAAACGGACCACGCCATCGTGGGCGCCTTGTTGGCGCGCTCTTGGGGCGTTTCACAGACAGCGACCTTGGCCATTCGCCTGCACCACGATTACGACCTGCTGAAAGAGGCACAACCGGCAGAAGTGGCCGATCTGGTGGCGCTGTGTCTGGTCGTCGAACACATCATCCAGCGCTTTCAGGGCTTGAACCAGCACGATGAATGGGCCAAGGGGGGTGAGGCCGCAATGCGGGTGTTGGCCCTGTCGAGCAGTGATGTCGAGTCTTGGTGTGACGATCTGTTTGATCAGTTCGCGGTCGAAGGCTGAACCCGTTTCCACGGATTTTGGGTATCGGCCAGCCAGTTCCATTGCTGGGATTTGAGCTGAAAGAAGCGCTGGACCAGGTCGGCTTCTTGTTGGGCGGCCTGGCGTTGGGTCACCAAAAGATCGGGCACCGAGGTTTCGCCCAGCGCGACCCCCTTGCTTTGAGACTGCACGACGGCTTGGAGTCGGGCGTGTGCGAGACTTTCCTGGTTCCACTGCTCATACCCACTGCTCAGTGCCGTGCGTTCGGTTTCCAGTGCTTGGCGGACGTCTTGCACCACCTGCTGGTATCGCGCTTGGGCGGAAGCTTCATCCTGTGCAGCGGCACGCGAGGCAGCTTGTCGATAGGCGCCACCCAGCGGCACGGAAACGGAAACGGTCCATGTTCGCTCGCGTCCGCTGTTGTCATGGGCCCAGTTCAACCCGACTGTGGGGGCAGGGCGGGATTCCGCCTGAACCTGTTGGGTATTGGCCTCTTGAAACAGGGCCTGCGCGTGTGCCAATTGCACATCGGGATGTTGCTCGATCCACGTGTCGAGTGAGGCCTGGCTCGGCGTGGGGGGAGACGTTTCCATCAAGCTGGCATCAGCAGCCGGCGGGGTTTGAGGCCAATTCGGAAAGCGGGCTCGCAGCAGTGACGATGCTTGACGAACCTGTTGTCGGGCTTCTGCCAGTTTGGCCTGAGTTTGCGCCAAGGTGGCTTCCATCAGCATGACATCGACGCGAGGGGCGTCGCCCAGCGTCTGCCTTTTTCCCAAGCCATCAAGTTGTTGTTGGGTGATTCCCATCTGACGCGACCAACTGCGCTCGATCATCACGGCCGACAGCCAGTTCTGATGCAGCGACAGGAGCTCTTTGACTTGCCCCATCCAAGCTTGTTCGAGCTGCTTTTCACCGAGTTGGCCCGCCAGATCCGATGCGTGCTCGGCCGCCTGCCCTTGCCCCAGCCAGCGAGTTTCTTTCTGGATGCCCAGCGACCATTCTCGGGTGCGAGCCTCTGCAGGGGCACTCCAGGGCGCTCGATTGCGACGCTGGCCGTAGCTGGCCTGGGTGCTCCATTCCTTGTCGATGTGGCGAATCTGATCTGCACGTGCCTGCATGGCTTGGACTTGCGCCAACTGGGCCTGCCAGCCCGGGCTGCTTTCGATGGCGTGGACCAGCACCGGCTCAGGCGGCAGCCAGGTGTCTGCGTGGGCACTGAATGCCCAGCTCAGGCTCGAACAGATCAAGAGGGAGAAGAGGCGTTTCATCATGCAGCAGACTCAGTCGATGAGGGCTCGACACCAAAGCGGGCGTAGGCCAGGGGCAGCAGCAGCAAGGTCAGAATCGTCGAGGTCAGCAAACCGCCCGAGACGACGATGGCCAGTGGCTTCTGGATTTCACTGCCAGGACCGGTGGCAAACAACAGGGGGAGCAGACCACCGGCAGTGATGGCTGCGGTCATCAGAACGGGGCGCAGTCGGCGGGCTGCCCCGAGGCGAACGGCTTCGATGGCAGAGTAGCCATCCAGCACGAGCTGGTTGAAGTAACTGACCATCACGACCCCATTGAGAACGGCGATCCCCAGTAGAGCGATGAAGCCCACCGAGGCTGGCACCGACAGGTATTGCCCCGAGATGAACAGTGCAGCGATGCCGCCAATCAGGGCCAGGGGCACGTTGGACATCACCAGG
The DNA here is from genome assembly GCA_028864885.1 of Burkholderiales bacterium. GTDB lineage: Bacteria > Pseudomonadota > Gammaproteobacteria > Burkholderiales > Burkholderiaceae_C > Aquabacterium. The sequence continues at coordinate 41,302 of JAGWLR010000011.1, forward strand.
GCGGCTTGCCGAACGGATCCGAAGGTCGAGAACAACAGGAAGAAAATCAGGAACAGCGCAATCGGGATGACGATGGCCAGCCGCTGTGTGGCGCGTTGCTGGTTTTCAAACTGGCCCCCCCAGGTGATGCTGTAGCCGGTGGGCAGGGGCATCTGCTTGGCCAGCACGGCCTTGGCATCGTTGACGAAGCTGACCAGATCGCGGCCTCGCACATTGGTCTGGATCACCACGTAACGTTGTGCCCGTTCGCGGTCAATCTTGACCGGGCCATCCACATGGTCCATGCGCACCACGGTTTGAAGCGGAACCGATTCGCCGGTGGTCGAGGTGACTTGCAGAGCTTTGAACGCCGCGGGGTTATCGCGCAAGCTGGCATCCCCTCGGATCACCAATGGAGTGCGGCGGCCTTCCTCTTGGATGAGTCCGATCGTCTCGCCTTCCACCCACTTCTTCAGGTCTGCCTGGATGTCCTGAGCGTTCAATCCCAATTGGCCCGCGGCTTGCCGGTCGATCCCGATCTTGAGGTATTGCACGCCGTCGTTTCGCAGGCTCAAGGTGTCCGTGGCGCCGGGCACTTTGGCGATGATGGCCTCAGCTTGCCGAGCCAGTTCATTCAGCTTGGTGAGATCTGTGCCGTAAATCTTGATGGCGACGTCGCCGCGCACGCCCGTCAGCATTTCGGACACGCGCATGTCGATGGGCTGGGTGAACGCGATGTCGACCCCAGGGAAGTCTTCCATCGCCTGACGCAACTCGCCGATCAACCATTCCTTGTCGGGCTGGCGCCATTGCTCAATGGGCTTGAGGGTGAGGAAGCTGTCGGTCTGGTTCAACCCCATCGGGTCCAGCCCCAATTCGTCAGAGCCGCTGCGAGCAATCACGTGCGCCACTTCAGGCACCTTGGCACGCAGGTGCTGCTGCACGCGGGTGTCGAGGTCGGTGGTTGTGGCCAAGTTGATCGACGGCAGCTTTTCGAGTTGAAGGATCAGGTCACCTTCGTCCAGCGTGGGCATGAAAGTCTTGCCCAGCATGGTGAACAGAACCGCGGCCAGCACCAAGGCCACCCCCGCACCCGAAAACATCCATTTGGGATGCCGCAGGGCGCGGTCGAGCAGAGATTCATAGCGGCCTTGAATCTGTCGCATCAGCCAGGGCTCTTGATGGTGACCAGCCTTCAGCAGCCAGGACGCCAGCACGGGCACCACGGTCAGTGACAGGATCAGGGATACGCTCAGGGCAAAGACAATCGTCAAGGCCACGGGGGCAAACAGCTTGCCCTCTAATCCTTCAAGACTGAGCAGAGGCAAGAACACGATGACGATGATTGCGATGCCTGATACGACGGGCATGGCCACCTCTTGGCTGGCCCGGTAGATCACTTGCAGCATGGATGGCGTGTGGTCGCCTGCATGAGGCTTCGCCAGGTGGCTTTCAATGTTCTCAACCACCACCACCGCACCGTCGACCAGCATCCCGATGGCAATCGCCAGCCCGCCCAGACTCATGAGGTTGGCGCTCAGGCCGAACCACTTCATCAGCATGAAGGTGCCGAGCGCAGACAAGGGCAGCATCACCGCCACCACTGTGGCAGCACGGATCTGCCCCAGGAACGCCAGCAGCAGCACGACCACCAGCACGATCGCTTCAAACAGGGCTTTGCCAACGGTGTGTACGGCCTTATCCACCAGATTGGCGCGGTTGTAGAAGGTCTGAATCTGCATGCCTTTGGGCAGGGCAGGTTGCAGTTCATCGAGCTTCTTGCTCACACCTTGCACCAGTTCACGGGCATTGGCGCCGCGCAAGCCCAGCACCAGCCCTTCGACAGTTTCGCCTTGGCCATCTCGTGTCACCGAGCCGTATCGTGTCAATTCGCCATAGCGAACGGTGGCGATGTCGGCCACGCGGGTGATGCGACCATCTTTTTGCTGGACGACGGTGTTTTTCAGGTCGTCGAGCGTCTGGATGGCGCCCTCAGCGCGCACGATCAGGGCTTCTTCGCCTGCATTGAGTCGGCCCGCGCCGTCGTTTTGGTTTGATTGTCTGACGGCTTCTTCAAGCATGCGCAGGCTGACGCCGCGTGCTTGCAGGGCCAAGGGGTCGGGTGCCACCTCGAAGGTGCGGACTCGCCCACCCAGGCTGTTGACGTCGGCCACTCCAGGCAGCGACCTCAAAGCTGGCCGGATGACCCAGTCCAGCACGCGTCGCCGTTCCTCCAGGCTTTGCGGGCCTTCGATGGTGAACATGTACATCTCACCCAGCGGCGTGGTGATCGGCGCCAGGCCGCCCGTGGCATTGGCTGGCAGGCTGCTCATCACGCCAGCCAGTCGTTCGCTCACTTGCTGACGCGCCCAGTACACATCGGTGCGGTCCTCGAAATCCAGGGTGATGTCAGCCAGCGCGTATTTCGATGTCGAGCGCAGCATTTTTTGCTGCGGGATGCCCAGTAACTCCTGCTCGATCGGAACGGTGATGCGAGATTCGACCTCCTCTGGTGTCAGCCCTGGGGCCTTGATGATCAGCTTGACCTGGGTGCCGGATACATCTGGGAAAGCATCAATCGGCAAGCCCCGCCAAGCCATCAGGCCGAGCCCGCTGAGCATCACCGTCAGCAGCACAATCAGCGCACGTTGGCGCAGGGAAAACTCGATGAGTCGGTTCAACATGGCATGTTCCCTCGTTTATTTGCTGACGAGGGACTGCAGGGCTGCGGTGCCTTTGAATACGACCTGACTGTCGGGTGGGAGCCCTCGCGCGGTGGCGCCTTCAGGCCCCTGGGATAGGATTTCGACCTCTTGCAACTGATAGCGTCCGGCTGCCTTGCGGATGAACACCTGGGTTTTCTTGCCTTGTGTCAGGATCGCACTGCTGGGCACCTGTGCTGCGTGGTCAGCACCTTCGGTGGCGATCGCAACCTGAGTGAGTTGCCCAGGCTTCAGTTGCAACTGCGGATTTTGTACTTGGGCATACAGCCGAACTGTTTGAGTGGCCTGGTGGACGGTGGCGGCTGAACCGGTGATGCGGCCCACAGCGGCATCCGAATGACCCGGCACGCTGACCGACACCGGCGAGCCCACCCGGATCGCGCCGGCTTGAGCCGCTGGGACCTGGATGTCAACCCAGATCGGATTCAGGCTACCGATGCGATACAGCGGCGCCATGGCCTCCACCCGCTGACCCAGCGTGGCCATTTGTTCCAGAACCCAGCCCTGCTCCGGGGCCGATACGGTGATGGTTCCATGAGGGGCCTGGGATCGACCGGAAGCGTCGTTCCAAGCCTGGCGCTTTTGGGCCTCTTGGGCCTGCGCCTGTTGTGCCTGTGTTTTGCTGCTGTCGAGACGGCTTTGGCTGATCAAGCCCTCCTTGAACAAGGCCTGATCCCGTTGATACTGGGTCTGGGCCCAATCGGCTTGACTTTTGGCCGCTTGCCAATCCAATTGCAGGTTTTGTGCTTGGACGCTGTAGAGCCGCACCAAGGGCTGGCCCTTGCGCACGGGATCACCTTCTCGCACCGTCATGCCCTGAACGAGTCCGGCAGCAGGGGCGCTGACCAGCCATTGGCGGTCGGGGGGCAAGACCACCTGAGCTGGGAACGTTTGCTTGGACTGGCTGACAGGTCGGGCAGCTGTCGACTGAATGCCCAGCTTTTGTTCTTGCTGGGCTGTCAGTTCGACTGCTCCGGGTGTGCCGGCAACGGCCAACAGAGGCAGACTCAGGGTCAGGCAGACGAGGGGAGAGCGTAGATCGTTCTTCATGGCCGTCAGCATGCCGCCCGAATCTGAAGGAAACCTGAAGGCGCCAAGCCGATGGCCTTAGTGTGCAGTGATAAGGTTGGCTTCAGGTTGCCGTGCTAGGGTTCAAAGTAGGGGGGCATGATGCGCTTGCTATTGCTGGAAGACGATGCGGTGTTGGGTGAGGGATTGCGAGATTTTTTGCAGTCGGATGGGCATCAGGTGGACTGGGCGCGTCGACTCAGCGCCGCCCGCGCTTTGCAGGATGAGCCCTACGACGCCTTGTTGGTGGATTGGCAACTGCCCGATGGCTCCGGGCGCGAGTGGGTGGCAGCCCTGCGCCGCAGTGGCGATGCCAGGCCCATCCTGATGTTGACAGCCCGAGACCTGTTGCAAGATCGGCTGGCCGGGCTGGAGAGTGGTGCAGACGACTATCTGGTCAAACCCTTTGCACCCGAAGAACTGGCGGCACGGTTGATGGCGGTGTGGCGCCGTTCTGCGGGGGCCCCTGGCGGCCGGTTGCGGTTTGGTCCTGTGGAAGTTGACCTTCAGGCCCGGGCCGTTCAGTTGCAAGACGAAACCGGTGCCCATCCCGTTGAATTGACCGCGCGTGAGTGGACCTTGTTGCAAGCCCTGGCCACGCGTGCGGGGCGCATTGTGGCCAAAAGCGACCTGGAGGGATTGATCCTGGGTTTGGACAGCGAGGTGTCGAGCAATGTGGTCGAGGTTCACATCGCCAATCTGCGGCGCAAGCTGGGGCGCGATCTCATCGATACGGTCCGCGGCCTGGGCTATCGCATTCATTCCACTTGAAGAACATGACGTCCATTCACGCCCGCATCTCCCAGATTGTGTTGATCCTGGCCGGCCTCAGCGGTCTGGGGATGCTGTTGATCCTGGGGGGCGTGTTGCACCGCTCGGTTGACACGGTGATGGATGAGGGCCTGCAAGAATCGGCCGAGCTGCTGTACGGCCTGATGGCCGCCCACCCGGAACGCTTGGATGCCGTTGACGGCATCCTGCCAGCCCCGCCGCACAAGGAGGGAGTGGTTTGGCAGGTGGTGGATAACCATGGATCGACCCGCCTGAGATCGCACCAGGCCCCAACCATCCCCCTGTCATCTCAAAGCGCCAAAGGATTTTCGGATCAACCCCGTTGGCGGGTGTATTCGATGCAGTTGGGTCAGGGCGGTGGCGTGCTTCACGTGGCCCAACGGGCCGGGGATCGATCTGCCACCCAATGGCAAGTGTTGGGCAGTGCCCTGGGCATGATGTTGATCGTCGGCACGACTTTGGTGATGTGGCTGAATCGCCGCCTGCGATCCGAGTTGAAGCCCTTGCAGGATTTGTCCGAGGCTGTGGCCCGATTTGACCCACTGGCCACCGAGGTCGGTCTGCCCGATCCAACCCGAGAGGAGCTGGTGCCCGTGATCAAGGCCATTCATGAATTGGGTGACCGATTGGCCAGCCATGTGGCCCACGAAAGGGCCTTGGCGGCCCACTCAGCCCATGCTTTGCGAACGCCCTTGGCCGGAATCGATGCCCAACTGGCCGTGGCCATTCGACAAAGCGAAGGCCCCTTGCAGGCACGGTTGCTGCAAACGCGGGCCGCCGCCGCCAGGCTTCAACACGTGGTATCGGCCTTGATCAATCTGTTTCGCTCCGGTGGCGAGATGCGTTGGCAGCAGGTGTCGTTGGCTGAGCTGGTGGGCAACTTGCCCCTCAAAGGCGCACACGTCTCAGTTTTGTCCACCGAGCCCATCGAGGCCGATCCTGATCTGCTCTCGGCAGCCTTGTTCAATCTGCTGGACAACTCGGTGCGACACCAGGCGTCCGAAATTGAGATTCGGGTGGAGTTGGGCGATCCATTCACCGTTCTCAGCATCCTTGACAACGGCGAGGGGATCACGAGCGATCGCCTGGAGGTGGTCGAATCCGCCTTGAGAGGCGAGTCAACCGAATCCGGCCTGGGGCTGGGGTTGGCGATGACGCAATTGGTGGCGCGAGCCCACGGCGGGCAGGTTCAGATCCGAGCGCGGACCGACGGGCGATCAGGTGTGGAGGTTCTTCTCTCGTTGCAGCGCCACAGCCTGCTTGCCCAAGACCCAGGCGATCGCCAGCCATGACAAGCTGATCGGAACGGACAGCCATAACATCGCTCCGGACGAGATCCCCAGGCCCCGCAGCCCACTGAGCAACCAGATCGAACTGGTGTCACCGGTTCGATGCACCAGGGTGTCGATCACGTTCTTGGCGCGGTATTTTTGTTCTGGCGGCAACACATTGAACAAGGTTTCGCGAGCCGGTTTGCTGATCGCGTATTCGCCTGCTCGTCGCACCACGCCCAGGATCAGCAAGATGGTGACCACCGGCATGGCCGCCAGCACTGCGTAGCCCACCACGGAAATGGCCGGCATGGCCATCAGCAGGGCGCGTGTGCCCAGGCGACGAATCAGCGGGGCGAACGCCCCGATCTGGATCAGCAGTGTCACCCCATTGACCAGCAGGTCGACACCCGCCAGCAACTGAGTGCGGTCCGTGCTGTTTTGAAATGCCTTGGGCACCAGCTCGGTTTGTTGAAAATACAGCAACGAAGACAGCAAGGCATAGGCAAACAGAAAGCCGCAAATACCCAGCAGGTAGGGGGACCGAATCACGTCGACCAAACCGCTCAATAGCCCGCCTTTGAACGCGTGTTCATCGCGCTCGGCCTCGTCGGGGGTGCCATCCAGATCCAGCCTGGGATGTCGTGCATGCCATTGACGCAGGCGCCAGATGGCCCCGACGCACACCATCAGCAGCATCGCCGAAACCACCACCAAGCCCTTGGGGCCCAGGGGGCGCACCAGTGCCGCGGTGACAACCGGCCCGCACAAGGCCCCGGCTGTGCCGCCGGCGGCGATGAACCCATACAGGCGTTGTGCTTGCTGTGTGGTGAACAGATCGGCCATGAAGCTCCAGAACACGGAGATGGCAAACAAGTTGAACACGCTCACCCAGACGAAGAACACGCGTGCCACCCAAGGCGACTGCTGCCCCTCAAACAACAGCACACCATGAAACATCAGCAAATTGCTGGCAAAGAAGGCGTAGAGCCAGGGCAACAAACGACGGCGCTCAAAGCGCCGGGTCAGCCACCCAAACACGGGCACCAGCCCCACCATGCAGATGAACACGGCAGAGAACAGTTCTTTCAGAACATCCGGCCCAAGCTGGATCCCCATTTCGTCGCGCAGCGGACGCAGCACGTAATACGCCGCCAGCAATGAAAAGAAGTAGACGAAAGACCATCCCGCGGCGACGCCTTCGTCACCTTCGGTCTGAACCAATTGCGTCAGCAGGCGAGACAGCACGAGGTCAACGCACGACTTCCAGCACCCGATCCAGGCCGCCTTCGTTGATGGCGATCATGGCCTGTTCACGCACCTTGGGTTTGGCGTGATAGGCCACACTGAGGCCGGCCACGCCCATCATCAGCAAGTCGTTGGCACCATCGCCTACAGCAATCGCCTGTTGGGGATCGCAGCCGATGCGTGCACACAGATTCAACAGGTGCTGCTTTTTGGCTTCGCCATCCACGATGTCGCCCAGCACCCGCCCGGTCAACAGGCCGCCTTCGATCTCCAGCGTGTTCGAGTGCGCTTCGTGCATGGCAAGGCGGGCCTTGACGCGGTCGGCAAAGAAGGTGAACCCTCCCGACACCAACAAGGTTTGCAGCCCGCTTGCTTTGGCTGCCTCGATCAACTCTGGCGCACCCGGGTTGATTTTCAGTCGCTGATCGTAGACTTCTTGAAGCGATTCAGCCGGCACCCCTTTCAACAGGGCCACCCGGCGGCGCAGGCTGTCTTTGAAGTCGGTGATTTCACCCCGCATGGCCGCCTCGGTGATGGCAGCCACTTCGGCTTTCTTGCCCACCGCATCAGCGATCTCGTCAATGCATTCGATGCTGATCAACGTCGAGTCCATGTCGAACGCGATGGCCTTGAATGCACTGAGCGTCAGCGGGGGAACAAAACGTTGAATGACAAGGCCGGGGGCGAATTCTTGAGCGGACATGGTCGAAAGCGTTGGGTTCACTCGGTGGCAAGCGCGCCACCTTGAAGGTTAAGATTATCGCCGCTGGTTGATCAACTGGCAGTTGGGCGCTTTGCACCTGGAGGCAATCATGGGGTCATTGAAACCAGTCACGCCAAAGCAGGCCTTTGCCCAATTTATTGTCGAACAGATGGCGGGCTTGGGGCCCGTTCAAGCCAAGGCCATGTTCGGTGGCTTTGGCCTTTACCTGCAGGGCCTGATGTTTTCCTTGATTCTGGACGACACCGTCTACATCAAGGTAGACGATGCTTCTCGTGAGCGTTTCGAATCTCAAGGCCTCGAGCCATTTCGCTATGAGGCCAAAGGCAAGGTCGCGTCACTCAAATACTTTCAAGCCCCCGCAGAGGCCTACGACGATCCGTCGGCGATGATGGCGTGGGCCCGACTCGGTTACGAGGCTGCAGTTCGGCAGCATGGTCAGTCTGGCCGCACGCGGCGCCGCTCGACGGTTAAACCTTGATCGGTTGCCCCAGTGACCGAAGCAGGTCTCGAACGTATTGCGCACGATCCTTTGGGTCCTTGAGTTCTTTTTCGATCCGAAGCTTGTCGTTGCCTGCCAACTTGATGTGCTTGTTCTTCTGAACCAGCTCAATGATGCGCATGGGTTCGATCGGTGGATTGGGTCGGAAGGTGATGTTGATCACCCCGGGCGCCGCGTCAATCTTGATCACTCCATAGGGTTTGGCCATCACGCGCAGCTTGTGGGTATCAAACAGTGCTTGTGCCTGGGGCGGCAGTTTGCCGAACCGGTCGACGATCTCCTCCAGCATGGTTTCGATCTTGTCGAGTGAATCGGTTGTGGCCAGGCGTTTGTACAAACTCAGTCGCACATGCACGTCGCCGCAGTAGGCGTCGGGCAGCAGGGCCGGGGCGTGTAGATTGATATCGGTGTTGCTGCCGAACATGCCCAGCGGAGACAGCAGGTCGGGCTCTTTGCCTGCCTTGAGTGCCCGCACGGCTTCGGCCAGCATCTCGTTGTAGAGCTGGAAACCCACTTCCATCATGTTGCCGCTCTGACTGTCGCCCAGCACCTCGCCGGCGCCACGGATTTCCAGGTCATGCATGGCCAGGTAAAAGCCAGAGCCCAGCTCTTCCATGTTCTGGATGGCTTCAAGTCGTTGGGACGCTTGTTTGGTCAGCCCCTCCACATCGGGCACCAGCAGGTAAGCATAGGCCTGGTGGTGCGAGCGCCCCACGCGGCCGCGCAACTGATGCAGCTGCGCCAGACCGAATTTGTCGGCACGGCTGATGATGATGGTGTTGGCCGAGGGCACGTCAATGCCCGTTTCGATGATGGTGGAGCACAGCAGTACGTTGTAGCGCTGGGCCACGAAGTCGCGCATCACACGCTCCAACTCACGCTCTGGCATCTGGCCGTGGGCTACGGCGATGCGGGCCTCGGGCAGCAATTCCGTCAACTTGTCGCGGCGGTTCTCGATCGTCTCCACTTCGTTGTGCAGGAAGTAGATCTGTCCGCCGCGCTTCAATTCGCGCAGCACTGCTTCGCGAATCACGCTTGAGTTCTCATTGCGCACAAAGGTCTTGATGGCCAGGCGGCGTTGTGGCGCCGTGGCGATCACGCTGAGATCGCGCAAGCCCTCCATGGCCATGCCCAAGGTGCGGGGAATAGGCGTGGCCGTGAGGGTCAGCACATCGATATCGGCCCGCATCGCCTTGATGGCCTCTTTATGGCGCACGCCAAAGCGGTGTTCTTCGTCAATGATGAGCAAACCCAGGCGCTTGAACTTCACCGATTCGCTCAACAGCTTGTGCGTCCCCACCACGATGTCAATGGTGCCGTCTTCAATGCCTTGCATCGCCACCTTGATTTCTTTGGCAGAACGGAAGCGCGACATTTCGGCCACCTTGATCGGCCATTGGGCAAAGCGATCTGAGATGTTCTGGTAATGCTGTTCCGCCAACAAGGTGGTGGGCGCCAGCAGGGCCACTTGCTTGCCGCAGGTCGCCGCCAGGAACATGGCGCGCAGGGCCACTTCGGTCTTGCCAAAGCCCACATCGCCGCACACCAAGCGGTCCATGGGCCGGGGGCTGATCATGTCCTGGATGACCGCATGAATGGCCGCCAACTGATCAGGCGTTTCTTCAAAGCCGAAGCTGGCGGCAAAGGCTTCATAGTCCTGCGCATTGAAGCGGAAGGCGTAGCCTTCACGAGCGGCACGGCGAGCATACAGGTTCAGCAACTCTGCGGCGGTGTCTCGCACTTGCTCGGCGGCCTTGCGCTTGGCCTTATCCCATTGGCCTGAACCCAGCTTGTGCAGGGGCGCTTCTTCCGGACTGACGCCGGTGTAGCGGCTGATCAGGTGCAATTGCGAAACCGGCACATACAGCGTGGCCTTGTCCGCATATTCGAGGTGCAGGAACTCGGATGGGCCATCGCCCAGATCCAGATTGATCAGCCCCTGGTAGCGTCCGATGCCATGGTTGGCATGCACCACCGGGTCTCCCACATTCAGCTCGGACAAGTCCTTGATGAGCGAGTCGACGTCGGTTGCCTGCTCCGCTTTGCGTCGACGGCGGGTGGTCGGCGCGGCATCAAACAGCTCGGTTTCGGTGATGAATTGCAGGCCTTGGCCCGGCTGACCCGGTTCTTGCCAGATGAAGCCGCCAGCCAAAGGGGCAACCACCATGGCGCGCGGGTGATCGCTTTCCGCAAAGGCCTGCAGGGTGTCGACGGCGGGCAGTTCGATGCGATGGTCGCGCAGCAATTCCAGCAGGCTTTCGCGGCGGCCTGCGCTCTCGGCCACGATCAGGGTGCGATAAGTTGTTTGCGAGAGATATTGCTCAAGCCTGCGCAAAGGGTCTTGCCCCCCACGCTCCACACTCAGGCTGGGCAGCGGGCGAGCCCAGTCCACGGGTTCGCTACCTCGGATGGCCAACTGGGCGTGGGCATTGGCTAAGGTGAAAAAGTCCTCTGGCTTGAGAAACAGATCCTCTGGTGGCAGGATGGGGCGTTCCGGGTCGTGCTGCAAAAAGCGATGCCGCTCGCGCGTTTCAACCCAGAAGCGACGCAGCGCTTCGTCGATGTCGCCATGCAGCACCACCTGAGCCTCGGCACCCAGGTGCTGGAAGATCGTGGCCGTTTCGTCAAAGAAGAGCGGCAGGTAGTACTCAATGCCCGCGGTGGCCACGCCCGTGCCGATGTCTTTGTAGATGCGCGATTTGGTGGGGTCGCCCTCAATGCGTTCGCGCCAGCGGTTACGGAAGGCGCCGCGTGCGGCCTCATCCATGGGGAACTCGCGCCCCGGCAGCAGCCTGACTTCGGGCACGGGGTACAGGCTGCGCTGGGTGTCCGGGTCAAACGTGCGGATCGAATCGACCTCGTCCCCGAACAAGTCCACCCGGTAGGGCACAGGCGAGCCCATCGGGTACAAGTCGATCAGTCCGCCGCGTACCGCGTATTCGCCGGGCGAGACAACCTGGCTAACGTGGTTGTAGCCCGCCAAGGTCAACTGCGATTTCAGCTTGGCTTCGTCCAGCTTCTGCCTTTGCTTGAAATGAAAGGTGTAAGCAGCCAGAAAGGAGGGCGGAGCCAGTCGCGTGAGCGCCGTGGTGGCGGGCAACAAAACCAAATCCACGCCCGTTTCCGCCTTCACACCTTGCTGCACCCGCCACAAGGTAGCCAGTCGCTCCGAGATCAAATCCTGGTGCGGCGAGAACGTGTCGTAAGGCAGGGTTTCCCAGTCGGGGAAGATTGCGCAACGCAGACTTGGCTGAAAGAAGGCCATTTCGTCCAGCAAGCGCGCCGCATCGGCCGGGTCGGCCACGATGACGGCGGTGAGCTTGCCCGCCTGCTTCTGTGTCACCGCGAACTGGCTGATCAGCAGGGCATCAGATGAGCCAATGGGCCTGGGCAGGGCAAAGCGTTTGCCGGTGGACAGACTGGGAATCGAAAGCTTAGGAAGCATAACCGCGCAGAAATGACAAAGCGCCCGCAAATCACCCCAGGTGGGATGTGCAGGCGTGTGGCAGACGAGTTAGCGATTGTAGGTGCGCGACAATCCCCCCATGTCGCTCACGATTGCTTCCTCTGATTTTCAACCGCGTTGCTTTGCTTTGGTGCCCTGTGCCGGGGTGGGCGAGCGAGCCGGGGCGGGTGGCCCCAAGCAGTACCACTCCATCGCAGGCCGTCCCATGGTGGCTCACACCCTGGCGTCTTTGCGCGCCGTGTCTCGCATCGAAGCCACTCTGGTCGTGCTGTCGCCTGACGACGACCAATTCGAGCAGCACGTGCCCGAATGGCATGGCGCACAGGCGTGGGTGGCGCGGGTGGG